>JBDTQR010000006.1:0-46117 GCA_039932095.1 bacterium
CATTTCGGCACCTCTGATGGTTTGTCCTTATATAGGGCCATTCTGCGATGCAGCTAACTGGCGATTTCCGCAGCCCTGACGTTCACCCGCGAACACACTGACCAGGACGCTACAAATCTGCATAGCCGACCGCAACGCCCGCTCTGGTGTCGGCCACAGCTTCGCGCTAAGTCCTGCGCATGACCGACATCGCGCCGCAAACCTCCGTCTTTCGCCATCGTAATTTCAGCCTGTATTGGGCCGGAATGACGCTGATCACCGTCGGCTCGCAGATCGAGGCGGTGACGCTCGGCTGGCAAGTCTATCAGATCGGTCGCGCGACCGGCACTGTGCCACAAGCGGCATTTCTGGTCGGCATGGTCGGACTTGTGCAATTCGTGCCGATGTTTGTGCTGACACTGTTTGCCGGCTCGCTCGCCGACCGCATCTCGCGCCGCGCCATCGTCATCGCCGCCATCCTGACCGAGGTGCTCGGCGTTGTGGCCCTGACCGTGCTCGCCTTGCAGGAAACCCCCTCGCTCGCCGCTATCTTCATTATCGCCGCCCTGTTTGGAGCGGCCCGCGCCTTCTTTCGACCGGCAACCTGGGCGATGATGCCGATGCTGTTGCCCGTGGCCGAGGTGGCCCGTGCCATTTCGGTCAGTTCGCTTGGCGGTGAAGTTGCGGTCATCTTCGGCCCCTCGTTTGGCGGCCTTCTGGTTGCCCATTCCACCGCCACCGCCTATGGCGTCACGGCTCTGCTGTATTTCGTCGGACTGGCAGCGGTGCTGATGATCAATCAGAGCACGACCCCGCTGCGGCAACCCGGCAATCAACTGGCCCTGATCCGTGAGGGGCTGGTTTATGTCTGGCACAACAAGATCATCTTCGGGGCCATTTCTCTCGACCTGTTCGCGGTGCTGCTCGGCGGGGCGACCGCCCTGCTGCCCGCCTTTGCCAGCGACATCTTGCATGTCGGCCCGACCGGCTTTGGCGTGCTGCGCTCCGCTCCCGCCGTCGGGGCCGCCGCGATGGCGCTCTATCTGTCACGCTGGCCGCTGAAGAACCGCGCCGGGGTTCGGATGTTCTGGGCCGTCGCGGCATTCGGCGTGGCCACGGTGGTGTTCGGCGTCTCGCGCTCGATGCCACTGTCGGTGCTGGCGCTCGCGGCGCTGGGGGCGGCCGACATGATTTCGGTCTATGTCCGCCAGACCCTGATGCAGATCGTGACACCTGACCACATGCGCGGCCGGGTATCCTCGGTGTCGGGCCTGTTCATCTCGGGTTCCAATGAATTGGGTGAGTTTGAAAGCGGCGTCGTCTCGCGCTTCATCGGCCCGGTCGCGGCTGTGATCCTGGGCGGCATCGGCACCCTGATCGTCACCGGCACCTGGGCTGCGATGTTCCCTGATCTGCGCCGCGCCGACCGGCTGGACGGTCAGGATGGCTGACATCACGCTGACCCCGCCTGCACGCCCGATGGCCGCCGCCTTCTGGATGCTGGGCTCGGTCGTTGCCTTCACCGCAATGGCGGTCGCCGCCCGCAATGTGTCGGCCTACCATGACAGCTTTGAAATCCTGATGGTCCGCTCTGCCGTGGGTTTCATGCTGGTGCTGGCTTACGGCTATGCCACCGGACGGATTGCCGAGGTTTCGACTTACCGCCTGTCTGGCCATTTCCTGCGCAACATCGTCCATTTCACCGGCCAGAACCTGTGGTTCATCGCCCTGACGCTGATCCCCCTCGCGCAGGTCTTCGCGCTGGAGTTCACCTCGCCGATCTGGGTGATCCTCTTGTCGCCGATCTTTCTGGCTGAACGGCTGACCCCGACCCGCATCCTCGCCGCCGCCCTTGGTTTCGGCGGCATCCTGATCGCCACCCGCCCCGACCTTGCCCATCCGAGCCTTGGTGTGTTGACCGGGCTTGGCGCTGCGGTATGCTTTGCCACCGTGTCGATCCTGACCAAACGGCTGACGCGCGGAGTGTCGGTGCTGGGCATCCTCTTTTGGCTGACTTTCATGCAGTTCTTCTTCGGTCTGATCTGTGCCGGCTATGACGGCCAGATCGCCTGGCCCACCGCGCGGACCATGCCCTGGCTGGCGTTGATCGGCCTTTGCGGGCTCGTCGCTCATCTCAGCCTGACCTCCGCCCTGTCATTGGCCCCCGCGTCCTACGTCATGCCAATCGACTTTATCCGCCTGCCGCTCGTCGCGGTGGTCGCGGCTCTGATCTATGCCGAGCCGCTGGACCCCTATGTCCTGCTGGGCGGAGCGGTGATCTTTGCCGGCATCTGGCTGAACATCCGGGCCCAGATGCGGGCTGGTCCGGTCTGAAACGACACACCCGAAATCTATGACGCGGCGTCATTGATTGACCGTTTGGCGGAATGCCGCTTAGCGTGCATGCTTGCTGCAGGAGGAGCTTTCCCCACACCACCCGGGGTCAGTTGCAGTTCATTTAGGGAGATCAACATGAAATTGCTGTTGTCGGGGTTTGCGACCCTGATGGTGACCACCACCTGCGCCCTGGCCGGCGGCATCGACCGCACCGCCATGCCGCTGTCCCTGCTGTTTGAAGACGGCCAGACCGCCCGCCTGTCGTTCTCCAGCGTCACGCCAGCGGTATCGGGCGACTATCCGGCCTTTCTCGGCGGCGGCTCGACCGACAACATGGCGCAGGACTACACCAGTCTGTCCTTTGCCCTGAAGGGCGACGTCAACGACCGCCTCGCCTATATGGTCTCGTTCACCCAGCCCTATGGTGCCGACGCCAATTACACGGCCGGGTTCTACACCGGGCTGGAGGCGCATTGGACCAGCAGCGAGTTGGACGCCCTCCTGAAGTACCAGGTAACCGACCGGATTTCGGCCTTTGGCGGACTGCGCTATGTCACCTCCAGCGCCGATATCACCATTCCGGTGCAAATGCTTTCACCGCCTGTCACCCCCATCGTCGTCGGCCCCTATACGGCCTCGGCCGACCGGAACGGCAAGGTCGGCTATGTCCTCGGGGCTGCTTATGAAATCCCCGCCATCGCCCTGCGGGGCAGTCTGACTTATCAATCGGCGATCACCCATACTTTCGACACCCATGAACGCTTTGGCGGATTGAACGGCGGTGCGACGTTAGATGGCTCCACCGACATCACCATGCCGCAAAGCGTGGCGTTCGACTTCCAGACCGGCATCGCTGCCGACACCCTGCTGTTCGGCTCGGTCAAATGGTCGGAATGGTCGAAATGGCACGTTCGCCCGTCCTATTACGACTCGGTGATCCATGACGAGGTGACCGGCTTTTCCACCGATGTCATCACCTACCAGC
The DNA here is from genome assembly GCA_039932095.1 of bacterium. Taxonomy (GTDB): domain Bacteria; phylum Pseudomonadota; class Alphaproteobacteria; order Rhodobacterales; family Rhodobacteraceae; genus Stagnihabitans. The sequence continues at coordinate 3,302 of JBDTQR010000006.1, forward strand.
TGGGCGTTGGCCGCAAGATCAATGACAACCTGTCGGTGTTTGCCCGACTGGGGTATGAAGCGCCCGATGGCAAGACCGCCTCGCGGCTGTCGCCCACCGACGGCATGCAAAGCATCGGCATCGGTGGATCATGGACCCAGGGCAATGCCAAGTTCACCGGCGGCGTCGAATATGTGAAACTCGGCAATGCCACCGACGGCTCGACCGTCGCGTTTGCCGACAACCATGCCATCGGCCTCGGCATCTCGGTCGATTTCAAGTTCTGACCGGCCGACAACGCCCCGCACTTCAGGCTGCGGGGCGTTCGCTTGTCTCAGCGTGACATATCCCCCACTACATTCCGCTGATCCATCAGATACGCCCGACGTGATTTGACCCCGGTCGCGACCGTCCTAGTCTTCCCTGCATGTGGTCCATGACGTTGTGCGACCGCACCGCGAAGGGATATCCGATGAAATCAGTTTTGACAGCCATGACCATGATCTCGCTGTCCGCCCCGGCCTTTGCCGGTGGCATCGGCAGGACCGACCAACCCGTCGACGTGCTGTTTCAGACCGGCACCTTTGTCGAACTTTCCTTCGGCACACTGGTCCCGACCGTCTCGGGCAGCTTCGCTTCCCCCGGAGACTCCGGCAATATCGCGGTCGCCGCCCCGTTTCAGGTCGCGGGCTTGGCCTTCAAGAAAGACTTCGGCGACCGGTTGTCGTTGGGCCTGACTGTCGATCAACCTTTCGCCGCCGAGGCTGAATATACCAGACCCGGCTATCCGCTGTTCGGCACCGAGGCGCATTTCAAGACCAACAGCCTGTCCTTCCTGGGCCTCTACCGGTTCAACGACGCGTTCTCGGTGATTGGCGGCGTCCGGGTGCTGCAGACCGATGGCGACGTGACGCTCACGGCTCCAGCCTATTCCACAACCTATTCGCCTGATACGGACTTGGCCTATGTCATAGGTGCCGCCTTCGAAAAGCCGGAGATCGCGCTGCGCCTCGCCGTCACCTATTCTTCCGCGACCAACTTTGCCCTGAAAGGCAGCGCCGGCACCGCTTCGGTCGATCTGCCGCAATCGGTGAAGGTCGATTTCCAGACCGGCATCGCCGCTGACACGCTGCTGATAGCCTCGGCCCGCTGGGCGGACTGGAGCCACGCTTCGATCACCGACAGCACCGCAGGCCCCCTGATCACCTACAACGGCAACACCGTGTCCTACACGATCGGCCTCGGTCGCAAGTTCAGCGATACCTGGTCCGGCGCGGTTCTGCTCGGGTATGAGCCGCCCTCGGGCGACCCGGTGTCCGACCTGATCCCGACCGATGGCTCTGCCTCGATCACGGTTGCCGGCATATACACAAGAAACCGCATCAAGGTGACGGGCGGCGTGATGTACCGCAAACTCGGCGATGCGACGACGGACACCACCGGCGCAGAATTTTCCGGCAATTCCGCGCTTGGCGTCGGGATGAAAGTCGCTCTGTCGTTCTGATCATCGCCAACGGCCAAACCGCAAGATTCGGGTGGCAGCGGTCGCGGCCGCAGCCTAAGACTGCCGCCATGAAGAACCCCGCCCCCCAACGCGCCATCTCGCTGCAGGCCTGGATCTACCTGCTGATGCTCGCCCTGATCTGGGGCGGCTCTTTCGTGGCCAACCGGCTGGCGCTGACCGAGATCGGAGTGCTGACCACCGTCGCCTTCCGCGTCGGCGGTGCCTGCCTCGCTCTCTGGGCCTATATCGCTATCCGCGGCCTGCCGGTTCCCAAAGGCCCGCAATGGCTGCTGACCTGCGTCGTGCTTGGCCTGTTCAACAACGTCATCCCGTTCTCGCTGATCGTCTGGGGCCAGACCCATATCCAATCCGGCCTCGCCGCCATCCTGAACGCCACCACCACCATCTTCACCGTCGCCCTCGCCACCTTTTTCTTTGCCGACGAACGCCTGACCGCCCAGAAGGCCACCGGCGTCGCCCTCGGCTTTGCTGGCGTCGTCGTCACAATCGGCCCCGCCGCCCTGACCCATTTCGACGTCACCTCGCTTGGCCAACTGGCAGTGATCGGCGCGGCGCTGAGCTATGCGGTGTCGGGGATCTATGGCCGACAGGCGCTGAAAGGCATCCGGCCCGAGGTCGGTGCCGCAGGCATGCTGACCGCCTCCTCCGCCGTGATGCTGCCCCTCGCGCTGACGTTCGAGGGCCTGCCCAGCCTGCACTACCTGCCCCAGACCTGGGCCGCCCTCGGCTACCTCGCCCTCCTCTCGTCGGCCTTCGCCTATATCCTGTTCTACCGCGTGCTGCATACCGCCGGGGCCGGCAACCTCAGCCTCGTCACCTTGCTGGTCGCCCCGGTCGCCGTCGTGCTGGGCGCGGTGATCTATCACGAGGCGCTGCCAACCTCCGCCTATTTCGGGCTGATCCTGCTGGCCCTGGGCATGCTGGTCATCGATGGCCGTCTCCTCACCATTTTCCGCGTGAAAACTGCCTGACCTTCCGCTAAGCCCACCGCAACAGGAAAGGGCCGCGCCATGATCTACCGCACCGGAGCCGAATTTCGCACCGCAGCACAAAAGCGCGTGCTGCTGTTTGGCATGTCGGGCCTTGGCAAGACCTTTCTGTCAAACCTGCTGCGCGACGCTGGTGGCTGGTTCCACTACTCGGTCGATTACCGCATCGGTACCCGCTACATGAACGAATTCATCGCTGACAACTTCAAGCGTGAGGCGATGAAAGTCCCGCTGCTGCGCGAACTCCTGATGACCGACTCGGTCTACATCGCCTCCAACATCACGTTCGACAATCTGGCCCCGCTGTCGACCTACCTCGGCAAACCCGGCGACCCGGCCAAGGGTGGCGTGCCCTTCGCCGAGTATCAGCGCCGTCAGGCCCAGCACCACAACGCCGAGATCGCGGCAATGCTTGACACCACCCGCTTCATCGACCGCGCGCGCGACATCTATGGCTACGACAATTTCGTCTGCGACACCTCCGGTTCGATCTGTGAGGTGGTCAACGCAGACAACCCCGCTGACCCGGTGATGACCGAACTGTCGCAGCACCTGCTGCTGGTCTGGATCAAGGGCTCTGACGCCCACAAGGCAGAACTGGCCCGCCGCTTCGACCGCGCCCCGAAACCGATGTATTATCGCCCCGAATTCCTGACCAAACTCTGGACCGAATACTCCAGAGGCCACAGCCAGGTCGACCCCGACGCTTTCCTGCGCTTCGGCTACGCCCGCCTCCTGGATGAACGCCAGCCGCGCTATGCCGCGATGGCCAACTGGGGCGTCACCGTCACCGCAGAAGAGGTGTCCCGCGTCCGTGACGCAGCGGGCTTTGACGACATGATCGCCGCAGCCCTTGATCGCAAGACGACAACCACCTAACTACCGCACTCCCCAAGGATCTGAAAATGCCCATCACCCTGCCCACCACCCTGCCCGCCTATGACGTTCTGCGGAACGAGGGCATCATGGTGATTTCGCCGGACCGGGCCCAGCATCAGGACATCCGCCCGCTCAGGATTGCCCTGCTCAACCTGATGCCCAAGAAGATCCAGACCGAAAACCAGTTCGCCCGCCTGATCGGCGCGACGCCCCTGCAGATCGACTTCCAGCTGATCCGGATGACCGAACATCAGACCAGGAACACCGCTGCCGAACACATGGCGACCTTCTACCGCCCTTTCGCCGAGGTGCAGGCCTCAGGCGAAAAGTTCGACGGGTTGATCATCACCGGCGCGCCGATCGAGCATCTGGACTTTGAAGACGTAACTTATTGGGACGAACTTCTGCAAGTGATGGACTGGACCCAGACCCATGTCCAATCCACCTTCGGCGTGTGCTGGGGCGGCATGGCGATGATCAACCATTTCCACGGCGTGCAGAAACACATGCTGCCGCACAAGGCCTTCGGCTGCTTCCGCCACCAGACCCTGAACCCGACCTCGCCCTATCTGCGCGGCTTCTCGGATGATTTCATCATCCCGGTCAGCCGCTGGACCGAAATGCGCCAGGCCGAGGTTGACGCCGCCCCCGGTCTGCGCACCCTGCTTGGGTCGGATGAAGTTGGCCCCTGTCTGGTCGACGGCGCCGCGCACCGCGCGCTCTATATCTTCAACCATTTCGAATATGACAGCGACACGCTGAAACAGGAATACGACCGCGATATCGCCGCCGGCACCCCGATCAACGTGCCCGCCAACTACTACCCCGACGACAATCCCGGCCTGAAACCGCTGAACCGCTGGCGCAGCCATGCCCATCTGCTTTACGGCAACTGGATCAACGAAATCTACCAATCCACGCCCTATGACATTCAACAGATTGGTAACTAGCCTCGCCCTCCTTGCGGCGGTCATGATCGCCGTCGCCCTGATCACAGACGCCCGCGCCAGACAGCGCGAGGCGGCGGTCGAGGCGGCATTTCCGCCGCTGGGCCAACTGATCGACGTGGGCGGGGTGAAGGTTCACGCCCTGACCCGCGGCACCGGGCCTGATCTGATCCTGATCCACGGCGCCTCGGGCAATCTACGCGACCTGGTGCCTCTGATGGGCCAACTGACCGCCCAGTACCGCGTCACTGCCTTCGACCGCCCGGGACTCGGCTGGACCGACCCGATCCCTGACGGCGCCAGCCTGACCGCGCAAGCCCTGCTGCTGTCACAGGCCGCGACCCAACTCGGCCTCAAGAACCCGATCATCCTGGGCCAAAGTTACGGCGGATCGGTTGCGCTGGCCTGGGCACTTTACGCCCCGCTGAAACCCCGCGCCCTCGTGCTGGTGTCCTCACCCTCCCTGCCATGGCCCGGCAAACTCGACCCGTGGTATCAACTGACCGACAGCTGGTTCGGCCAGCAGATCGCCATCCCCCTGATCGCCGCCTGGGTACCGCAAAGCTATATCGACAAGACCATCACCGGCATTTTCGCGCCCGACCCGGCCCCGCGCGACTATCTGGATTACATCGGCGCCGGCCTGTCGCTGCGTCGCCAGACGCTGCGCACCAACAGCGATCAGGTCAACGCGCTCTACGCCCAGATCGTCGCCCAGTCACAAGATTATCCGACCCTGACGCTGCCCGTCGAACTGATCCACGGCGACGCCGACACCATCGTGCCGCTGACCATCCATTCGCTGCCACTGTCCGAAATCCTGCCGAACGTCCATCTGACCGTGATCCCGGGCGCCGGTCACATGCCGCACCATGCCCATCCTGACGTCGTTCTGGCCGCAATCGCCCGCGCCGCCCAACACGCCGCATTGCCTTGACCCCCTGAAACACCCTATTGCTAGGGAAATGAAGGAGATGGACATGGACCTGCCTTTCGACGGCGCAATTACCAGATACTTCAAGAACGACGCCCCGAAGGCCGTTCGCAAAGCCATTGAAAACCGCGACAAAGATCAGATCATGTCCTCCCGCTATCCTTACCGCGAGGAAATGCGGAAAAAGGACTATGAAGCCCGGATGGCGGATCTGCAGCATCAGATCGTGCGCATGCAGGCCGATGTAAAGGCGACCGGCAAACGGATCATCTGCCTCTTCGAAGGCCGCGACGCCGCCGGCAAAGGTGGCACCATCGACGCGTTGCACATGAACATGAATCCACGCGGTGCGGCGGTGGTCGCGTTGGCCAAACCCAACGAACGCGAACGCGCTGAATGGTACTTTCAGCGCTATATCGACTGGCTGCCGCTGGTCGGCGAAATCGCGATCTTTGACCGCTCGTGGTACAACCGGGCGATTGTCGAGAAAGTCTTCGGCTTTTGCACCGACGCCGAGCGCGCCCGTTTCTTCCGCCAACTGCCCGATTTCGAGAACATGCTGGTCGAAGAGGGCTTCACCGTGCTGAAATTCTGGCTGGAGGTCGACCGCGCCGAGCAGCTGAAACGCTTTCTCGACCGCGAGAAAGACCCGCTGAAACAATGGAAACTCAGCCAGATCGACATCGACGGCCTCGCCAAATGGGACGACTTCAGCAAGGCGATTGACGAGACCATGGCCAAGACCCACTTCGTCTATGCACCCTGGACCATGATCCTGTCCGACGACAAGATGCGCGCCCGGATCGCCGCTATCCAGACCGTGCTGCTCGCTGTCGATTTCAAAGGCCGCGATCTCAAGGCCATCGGCCAGATCGACCCGCAGATCTGCGGCATGCCCTCTTTGAGGGCCAAGTGAAGCAAGGCTACCACCATGGCAACCTGCGTCAGGCGCTGGTCGATGCAGCCCTGACGCTGATCGCCAGGAACGGCCCGACCGGCTTCAACCTCTCCGAGGCCGCCAAGGCCGCCGACGTGACACCCGCCGCAGTCTACCGCCATTTCGCCGGTCGCGACGAATTGCTCGCCGAAGTGGCCCGGCAAGGCTATGACATCTTCGCCGCCCTGATGGAATTCGCCTACAACGACGGCAAACCCACCGCCCTCGCGGCGTTCGAGGCGACCGGCCGTGCCTACCTCGCCTTTGCACGCAAATATCCCGGCCATTACATGGCGATGTTCGAAAGCGGCCTCAGCCTGAACGCCCATCCCGATCTGGCCGTGGTGGCGCAAAAGGCCCGGTCAGTGCTGGAAACCGCCGCCGAGAAACTTAGCCAGCACATGCCGCCGGGCAAGCGCCCGCCGTCAACCATGTTCTCGGCACATGTCTGGGCGCTGTCGCATGGTGTGGTTGAACTTTACATGCGTGGTGCGCCCGGCGCCAAATCGCAATACAGCCCCGAGGATCTGCTGGAAGCCGGTATCGGCATCTATCTGCGCGGCCTGGGATTGCTGCCCCCCGACACGTAGGTCGGGCGACAGCCCGACTCTCCTAGCGGAACATCACCAGTGCCCCGGGGCTCCAGCCCACCCGGGTCCGCGTCCCGATGTCGAGCACCGGACGGCCAAAGACGTTGCGCATCGACAGTCGTGTGACCTCGTCCGTACCGTCCAGTTTCACGTCATAATAGGTCATGTCGCCGTAATAGACGACCTCTTCCACCGTCGCCATCGCCTCGCGGTCCGGTGCCGGCTGGCCTTCGAACAACAAGGTCAACGTCTCGGGCCGGAACCCCACCGTCGCACCGCTCGGGGTCACCGCCCCAGTGACCTGCTTTTCGGCGTCCAGTGATAGACGGCCAAAACCCTGACACTCCGCTTCGACCTTGCCACCGGCCTCTGACAAGATCTTGCCAGGCAGGAAATTCATCGTGCCGATGAAATTCGCCACCGCCCGGGTTTTCGGCCGACGGTACAAAGTCTCCGGATCATCCAGCTGGGCAATCTGGCCCTCGAACATCACCGCAATCCGGTCGGACATCACCAGAGCTTCCTCCTGATCATGTGTAACCAGGATGAAGGTGATGCCGACCTGGCGCTGCAGCTTGATCAATTCGATCTGCATGTGCTCGCGCAGCTTCTTGTCCAGCGCCGACAACGGCTCATCCAGCAACAGCACCTTTGGCTTCAGGATCAGCGCCCGCGCCAAGGCGACCCGTTGCCGCTGCCCGCCCGACAGCGCCGTCGCCGCCCGCTTGCCATAGCCGGCGAGGCCTACCATCGCCAAAGCCTCCTCGACCGCGCGCGCTTTCTCGTCCTTGCTGCGCGGGTCCTTGCGCAGACCAAAGCCGACATTCTGCTCGACACTCAGATGCGGGAAGATCGCATAGCTCTGAAACACCATATTGGTCGGCCGGTCATTGGCCGGGATCTTCGCCGCATCCTTGCCGTCGATCAGCACGACGCCCGACGAAATTCCCTCAAACCCGGCAATCGTGCGCAGCAAAGTCGTCTTGCCACAGCCGGATGGTCCCAGAAGTGAGAAGAACTCCCCGGCCTTGATTGTCGCCGTGATCCCGCGCAATGCGTGATAATCGCCATAGTATTTATGGACGTCCTTGAACTCGATCATCGTGGGTTTGTCATCAGACGTCACAGGAAGCCTCCGGTATCTTTGGCACCAGTCCGGGCAAGGCCACGGCGGCGGAAATATTCAGCGAGCGACAACAGCACGACCGACAAGGCCACCAGCACAGCCCCAAGCGCCATGATCGTCGGCACGCTTTTGGGGAACCGGAGTTGGCCGAAAATGTAAACTGACAGCAATTTGTCCTTCGAGCCGAGGAAATTTGACACCACGAACTCATCCAGCGAAATCGTGAAGGAAATCAACAGGGCAGAGATGATCCCCGGCGTCACCAACGGCAGGATCACCAGATAGAACGTCGAAATCGGCCCCTCGCCCAGATCATACGCCGCTTCTTCCAGCGACTTGTCCAGGCTCTGAAATGCCGACGTCAAAATCGCCACCGCGAACGGCGTACAGATCAGCACATGGCCCATGATCACCGTCACCAGCGACAATTGAATGCCGATGCTCAAGAGCACGACCAGCAGCGCCATCGCCATGATCATGTCCGGCAACACCATCGGCAGCATGATCAACCCCATGATCGGTCCCTTGGCCGGGAAGTTGTACCGCGTGCTGGCCCGGGCCGCAAAGATGCCAAAGGTCGCCGCGATCACCGAGGATGTCACCGCCACCAGCAGAGAATTGCGCACCGCCTGCCACAGATCACTGTCCGCCCAGACGTTCTGGAACCACTGCGTGGTGAACCCCTTCAGCGGAAACGCCACCACCGTGCTGTCGTTGAAGGCAAAGATCGGCAAGAGGATGATCGGCCCATACAGAAAGATCAGGAACGCAAAGGCATAGATCCGCATGACCGGAATTTTCATTTCGGTCCCCTCAGATAGCGGCGGTTCAGGAACAGGAACAGCACCGAAATCAACCCGACGATCAACATGGCCGAGGCCGCAATCGCCGATCCCAGCGGCTTGTTGTCCCCCTTCAACATCAACACCTCGATCGCATTGGCGATCATCGGGAACTTCGCCCCGCCGACCAGCTTTGGCGTCACGTAATCCCCAATCGTCGGGATGAACACGATCAGCACCGCCGCCACCACGCCCGACATCGACAAGGGCAAGGTCACCCGCAGAAAGGTGGTAAACCGCCCCTCGCCCAGATCCTGCCCGGCCTCCAGCAAGCTGCGGTCGATCTTCTCCAGCGCCACATAGATCGGCAGAATGGCAAACGGCGCAAAACTATGGGCCAGCGTGATCACCATGGCCTGCAGGCTGAACGTCATGTCCAGCGGCTTGTCGATGACATGAAAGAACTTCAGGAACGAGTTGATCACGCCATTGAAACCGAGAATGGCGTTCCACATGAACACCCGGATCACATAAGAGGTCCAGAACGGGATGGTGATCAGGAACAGCCAGATCCCCTTGCGTGCCGGGGCGACGTTGAAGCTGATGAAATAGGCCATCGGATAGGCCAGCAGCACCGTCGTGATCGTGACCAGCAACGACACGATCAGCGACCGCATCATGATCGAGAACAGCACCGGATCGCTCCACGCGCCGAGGTATTTCTGTGTGACTTCCAGCCCGTTGTCGCCGGTGCGATAGGACGCGCATTCACCGAAATAGTTGCACAACTGGAATTTCGGGATGATCTCCAGATAACCATCGGTCATCACCGAGGCTATTGCGATGAATGCCAGGGGCGCCGCCAGCAACAGCACGGCATAAATCGCGGTCGGACTGACCAGCCCCAGCCCACTCGCCGCGTCCGAGCCCCAGAAGCGGCCCCGCTTCGGTTCTGCCATATGTCACCCTGTCGGCTGCGCTTTTATCTGCGTTTGATCAAATTAAGCGGATTGCCGCTCACAAAGCAATCCCCTTGATCCGACAGACTGGCGACGCCCCCCGGCCTTGGCAAGCAAATTGGCTCAGAAAAGCATCCGCTCCACGTCAATCGCCCGTTTTTTCAACTCATCGATCAGCGTCGGCACCACGCGGTTCGACGAAACCGCCACCTTTAACGCCGCCGCCAGGTCGGCCTCGTCACTTGGCCCGGAACTCACCCGCCACACAATGCGCTGCGCCAGTCCGCTTTCATAGACGATCTCGGTGGATCCGGTCCGGCTGACCCGCCAACCCAGAAAATCGGCGCCTGAACCGGGTGCGTGGAACGTGGTCTGATTGCCCATTCGGGTCATCCTTTTGATCGACAGACTGCTCAATGGCGAAGTCTTGCCGAACCGGACCCCGCCGCGTCAATAGGATGCGGCAAACTGATCACAATAGCTGAGTCCTCACGGCAACAGACGCCCAATTTCGCCACAATGCCGCCTGGCCCTTGACACAATCGCGCCACAATTGGCCGCTCAGACCGCCATATCGGTCGGCGGCCGCGCCAAAAGGTCACACAGGATGTCCAGCCCGCGCACCAGTTCCGCCTGCGAATTGTTGCCGCCCAAGGCCAGCCGCACCGCATTCGGCGCCCTGCCATGAACCATCGCATACTGGTCGGCCGAGCGCATCAGCACCCCGGCCTCTTCGGCCTGCTGCGCGAAGGTCGAGGCACGCCAGCCTAGCGGCATGTTCAGCCAGACAAACGGCAGTCCCTGCTGCCACGCCAGATCGAAAGAGCCGAGATGATTGACAACCAGTTGCAAACGCTCGGAATATTCCACCATCACCCGGTCACGGATCGCCACGGCGGCACCAGAGGCGAACAAATCCTGACTGAGCGCGGTCACCAGACGCGACAGCGCAAAGAAACTGTGCTGGGCCGTCAGACGCCCGGCATCGCCCATCCCGGTCGGGCATATCACATAGCCAAAACGCAGCGCCGCCGATACCGTCTTGGACAGTGACCCGACATACCACACCCGGTCCGGCGCCAAAGCCCGCAGCGTCGGGCTGCCACCTGTCATCGCCGGGTAACATTCATCCTCGACAATCTGCAGATTGTACCGCTGCGCAATCGACACAATATCTACCATCCGCTGGGCTGACATTTGCGCCGTGGTCGGGTTCTGCCCGGCGGGCGTCAGACAAACCACCTGCGGCCCGTAGCGCCGGCAGGCCGTCTCCAGGGCATCCGGGCGCATCCCCTCGGCGTCAAGTTCCACGCCGATCACCTCGGCCCGCGCCGCCCGGGCCGCATAGCGAAAGCCGGGATATGACAGGTCCTCGGTCAGAACCACCGGCCGGTCGCCACGCAGACAACAGTCAAGGATCAGCCCGATAGAGTTCTGCCCGCCGTGGCTCAGCATGATGTCCTGTGGCCCGAGCGGCCCCAGCACCCGCTCTCCCAGCCAGTCGCAGACCTGTTCGCGCAAATCCACTTCTTCGGATTGACTAGGATAATCAAGCCAGTCAACGCCGTTCTGCACAGATATCCGCCGCAGCGCCTCACCGATTGCCGCCGTCTGGCCGACCTCTGGCAACAGCGGCGACCGCAGATCGATCCGGTTGGTATCGGCCAGGACAAAGCGTTCGGCAAAGGCCGGCAGCGGCGGGCCAAGTCGCGGTTTGCGCGCCGCCACGAAGGTCCCGCGCCCGACGGTCGCCTGCAACAGGCCCTGCTGCGTTGCAATCTGATAGGCCCGGCTCACCGTGCCCGGCGTCACCGACAACCGCCACGCCAGATCGCGCACCGTTGGCAGCTGGGCACCCTCAGGCAATTCACCCGTGCCAATTGCATCGCGCAGCGCCCGCGCCAAGGCCAGATATTTCGGCCCCTCACCCGCAACCAGTTCCGGCAACCAAATTGTATCCATGACAATGTTCCTCTGGCGACTCGCGTTCCGGCTTTGTATCTTGTATCTACGCAATAACGCGATTTGTATCAACACAATTGAGAAAGCCATGAACGCCGCAGAAGTCTACGCCCTGTCCTCCCATCCCTTGCCGCCCCTGTCGCGCACCCTGCTGCGCATGACCCTGGTGGCCGTAACCTGGGAAATGCGCCGTCGCACGCGCAAGGATCTGCGCAGCCTTTCGTCGCAGATGCTGCGTGATATCGGCCTCGAACCCTGGGACGCGCAGATCGAGGCTGACAAGCCGTTCTGGCGCGCCTGAACCTTTCCCCAACTGGGCCGGTCCGCCGGCCCATTTTTTCAATCAGGCTGCCGCCGTGTCCAAGGCGTGATTGAAATCGGAACTCGGTTCCCGTAGCCTGTGGCCCGCACCTCCCATGCAGGCCCTGCCATGTCGACCCACCAGAACATTCAGGCCGCCCGCGCCTTTCTGACCGCCCTGTCCGGCTTTGACACCGACCGGGTGCGCGACCTGCTGGCAGCGGATGCCAAACGCATCGAATGGCCGAACCGGCTGAAGCCGCAGGGCAACCACCAGACCTGCGCCGAGATGTTGACCGATGCCGCCAAGGCACGGGCGGTTCTGACCCGTCAGGACTATGCCATCGCGCAAATCGCCGCCTCGGACACTGCGGTGATGGTAGAGTTCACCTGGACCGGCACCCTCGCCCTCGAGATTGGCACCCTTGCTGCGGGCGACATTATGACGGCCCATTGCGTCGCAGTGTTCGACTTTCGCGACGGCAAGATCTGCGGACTGCGCAACTATGATTGCTTCGACGCGTTCTGACACCCTCAATCACGAACTCCGGTACCGCAAGACGGCTGCTCCCGCCCCCGAAATGCCAAAGGGCGCGGCCACAGCCACGCCCTTCGAACCGATATCCGGCAGATCAGCGCTTGGAGAACTGGAAGCTCTTGCGCGCTTTGGCCTTGCCGTATTTCTTCCGCTCGACCACGCGGCTGTCGCGGGTCAGGAAGCCTGCGGCCTTCAGGGCACCGCGCAGGGCGGGCTCATAAAGCTGCAGCGCCTTGGACACGCCGTGCTTGACCGCACCGGCCTGGCCGGACAGGCCGCCACCCGAAACCGTGGCCATCACGTCGAACTGGCCTTCGACATTGGCAACCGTGAAGGGCTGACGCAGGATCATCTGCAGCACCGGACGGGCGAAATACGCGTCCATGGTCTTGCCGTTGATGGTGACCTTGCCGGAACCCGGCTTGATCCAGACCCGGGCAATCGCGTTCTTGCGCTTGCCGGTCGCATAGGCGCGGCCCAGCTTGTCGCGCACCGCCACACGGGCCGGGGCCATCGCAACCGCCGGAGCAGCAGCGCCCACGGCCGACTTCAGATCGTCAAGAGATTTGATTTCCGACATGCTCATGCGCTCCGGGTATTCTTCGGGTTCATCGCCGCCACGTCAAGGACGGTCGGCTGCTGGGCTTCATGCGGGTGCTCGGCCCCGGCATAGACCCTGAGATTGGTCATCTGGACAGCGCCCAGACGGTTGCGGCTGATCATCCGCTCCACCGCTTTCATGACGACACGCTCGGGATGCGCACCCTCCAGAACCTGCTCGGCGGTGCGGAACTTGATGCCGCCCGGGTGGCCGGTGTGCCAGAAGTATTTCTTGTCCTTGCGCTTGTTGCCGGTCATCTGCACCTTGTCGGCGTTGATGACGATGACATTGTCACCCATGTCCATGTGGGGGGTGAAGGTCGGCTTGGTCTTGCCGCGCAGGATCGAGGCGACGATGGTCGCAAGGCGGCCCAGAACGATGCCCTCGGCATCGATCAGGATCCACTTCTTGTCGATATCCGCAGGCGTTGCGGTGAAGGTTTTCATTTGGAACCCTATAGGTGGAGGGCGGCGAACCGCCCGTGATCTCGGATGGCGGCTTATCGCCGAACAACCTTTCAGCGTCAAGGGCCAGGTCAAAGTTTTAACAGTGCAAATTCAATGGTTTATAATATGAGGTATTATATTACCCCAATTCACCGCAACACGGGCGGCCGCGTCGGATCCATCCCGGGCCCCACTGGTGTCACGGGTTCGGCAGCGACCGGCACCTCGCCCTCAAACACCATCGCCACCCCAGACATCCGGTCCAGCAGCGCATCGCCCGCCGCGACGAACACCACGTCAAGCGCCGCGGCCTCGATCCCTGAAAACGCCATGGCTTCGGTCACCGCCCGCGCCCATTTCGCCTCTGCTTCTGCCGCCACCCCGGTCAGGGCCAGCAGCGTGCCCTGTCGCCCGTCGCGGTAGCGGACCCCGACCAGCAGGGATCGCCCACCGGGCAGCACGCCCGCCAGGGCCGTCAGCACGGCCTCGGGCACCTTGGCCGGCTCAAACCGCTCCACCTGCGCTTCCAGGGCTTCAGGCGGCGACTGATCCAGCATCGCCATCAGCCAGTCCAAGGCTTCCGGCGGCAAAATCAACTCCGATGTCGCGCCAGATCCGAGGTTCAGGCCCAGCGAAAGGCCCTGCCCCGCCATTTGCCCGGCAATCACCCGTCCGGGCAAGGCGGCATAGGGCAACGCCACATCACTGAACGCCCCCAGCCGGTCCTCGCTGTCAAACGCCAGCAGCACCGGGCCGTCCGCCAGATCGAACAGCCGGGGCATCATCACCTCGCCCTCCGCCTCGGCCTCCAGCAGCAGGAACAGTTCGGCATCGGCCAGGGCGCGGAAAAACCTCAACCCGTCCCCGCCCGCCATCAGTTCCGCATAGGTCGTGTCCAACAACGTCATCGCGCCAATTCCCGTGCCACCGCCGCCCTGAGGTCCGGCACCACCTCGGCCTCGAACCACGGATTGCGTTTCAGCCAGCCGGTATTGCGCCACGACGGATGCGGCAAGGGGTAAATGCCTTTGGCGGCATAGGACCGCCACTCTGCCACCCGCAAGGCCACCGGCGCCTTGCCCAGATGCCAGCCCATCGCTGCCCCACCGATCAGCAGCGTCAGGCGCACCAACGGCAGCCCTGCCAGCACCCGCGCCCGCCACGTCGCGGCACAGATCGCGGGCGGCGGCAGATCGGAGCCCTTGGCATCATAGCCCGGAAAGCAGAACGCCATCGGCACGATCGCCACTCTTGTCCGGTCATAGAACGCCTCACGCCCGACACCCATCCAATCGCGCAGCCGGTCGCCCGAGGCATCATCGAACGGCCGACCCGAGGCATGGACCCGTGCCCCCGGTGCCTGACCCGCCACCAGGATCCGCGCGGACGCTTCAAACCAAACCACTGGACGCGGCGCATGCGCCGTCGCGGTCGCGGCAAATCGCCCGGCACACAAGGCGCACCCCGCCAATTCTGCCTGCAACTGACCGATCGACATCACATCTCCACTCCGACAGCACGCAAAATAGCCACCTGCCCGTCAACGTCCAGCCCGCGCCGCGTGCATCACGGCAACACCACAACATCATTATGTGATCCGCGTTGCCCCTTGCGGTGCAGGCGACTATGCCCATTGCAGCAGCAAAGGACCAAAACCAAACCGATGTACCGCGTGTCGCCCTTTGTCAGACATTTTGCCCGGGCGTTGTTTGGTGGTGTCGTGGTGGCCACGCTCTGGGTCAATCTCGACGCCTCCAGCTATTACGACGCGATCGAGAAACGTCTGTACGACCTCGCGCTGCCGACATGGATGGCCTCGCAGCCCTTGACCATCACCCCGCTGGGACTGGTGTCGGACGCGCTTATGGCGCTGTTCCTGTTCTTCATCGGCAAAGAGTTGTGGGAGGCGTTGGTGCTGGAGCGTGGTGCCCTGGCGGGCCGCGCCAAGGCATCGATGCCGATTGGTGCCGTGCTGGGCGGACTGGTGGGTGCAGCTCTGGCATGGCTGATCTGGTCCACCCTGTTCGTGACGGCGGAAGAAGCGGGCTTTGGCACGGGCTGGACGGTGCCGCTCGGCTCGGATGTGGTGTTCTGCTATGTGTTTGGCCGCCTGGTGTTCGGCCGCGACCATCCCGCCCTGCATCTGTTGCTGCTGATCACCATTGCCTTTGATATCTTCGGCCTGTTGATCACCGGCCTGACCAATCCTCAATCCGTGCTGCATCCGTTCTGGCTGCTGCTGCCAGTGCTGGCATGCGGGACAATCTGGTTCGGCTTTGGCCGTCTGGCCAAGGTTGACGCCTCTGAACGCCAGCACCGCCGGGCTTATGCCTTGTGGCCCTATCTGGTAGCGGGGGGCTGCAGCTGGGTCGGCGTGGCCCTGTCCGGCCTGCCTGCTACGCTGGGCCTGTTGCCCCTGATCCCGATCATCCCCCATGCCGACCGCAGCTTTGGCCTGTTCGCCGAGGCAGAAGAGTTTCTCAGCGATCCGCTCAACCGCCTGACCCATCTGATGGTCCGCCCGCTGCCGTGGATCCTGTTCCTGTTCGGCCTGACCCGCGGCGGCGTCGATCTTGCCGCCCTTGCACCGACCACGTGGTCGGTGCTGGTGGCGCTCTGGCTTGGCAAACCCCTGGGCATTCTGGCAGGGGCCGGGATTGCCGGACTGATCACCGGCCACCTCTTGCCCCGCGATGTCCGGCTGACCGACCTACTGCTGATTGCCGTGATCTGCGGCATCGGCTTTACGGTCCCGGTCCTCGCCATCGACGCCGATCTGCCCGGTGGTGAACTGGCCGAGGCCGCCCGTCTTGGCCTCGCCCTCAGCCTGCTGGCCGGCCCATTTGCCATCCTGCTGTCGCGTCTGATCCGCCGCTGACAGCCCTCTACGCATTTGTGCGATATTGTGACATATTGCTGCCCGAAACCGCCGGTATTGTTTCCAATTGGATCACGGCTTAGGTAGGTCTCAGGGGGCCATGCACTGGTCGTTAACTATAACAATGTATTCAGGTGCCAACCTGGGTCAATGAATTGGACGGGCAGCGTGCAGCAGGACCATGTCAGGCCGGGAACCTTGGGGCGCCATGATTGAGTTCATGAATGTCAGCAAGTCGTTCTGGACCGGGACGCAGCGCAAGGTCATCCTCGACCGGGCCTCGTTCAAGGTCGAACTGGGCAATTCCCTTGGCATCCTGGCCAAGAACGGCACCGGCAAGACCACGATCATCAACATGATGGCCGGGCTTGAAAAACCGGATGAGGGGCGGATTTCCCGCACCTCGCGCATCTCTTTCCCCCTGGGCTTCATGGGCGGCGTCGTGGCCAAACACTCCGCCGTCGAAAACAGCCGCTACATCGCCCGGCTTTACGGCCTCGACCCCGATTATGTCGAAGGCTTCTGCCGCTGGCTCTGCGGCATTGAAGAGTATTTCAACCGCCCCGTCGGCACCTATTCCTCCGGCATGCGCTCGCGGTTCAACTTCTCACTGATGCTGGCGCTGGAATTCGACATCTACCTGATTGACGAAGGCATGCCCTCCTCCACCGATGTCGAATTCAACCGCAAGGCCGGCACCATCCTGCGCGAGCGGCTGGCCAAGTCCACCGTGATCGTCGTCTCGCATCAACCCAAGACGCTGGAACGGTTCTGTCGGTCGGCCGCCGTGCTGCGCAATGGCCAGTTGTACATGTTCGAAACCCTCGAAGAAGCGAAACAGCTTTATGACTATGAAACTCAAAGTTAGCCGCTTCCGCATCCGCAAGCCCGACCCGGTGGCCGTGCCGCACCCGATGCCGGCGGTCAAGCAGACCCAACAGCAGGTCCCCGACGACGCCTTCATGCCCGATCCGTCCGAAGACGGTTTCGGCGACCAGAGCTTTCTGCCGCCGGAAAAGAACCAGCCCGCCAAAGGCCCCACCCTCGTCACCGCCGCCCCGACCGCCGAACTGCCCGCCGCCGCCACCGACATGGAGGCGATCCGCCATGAGGGGCTGACCGGGCGCCAATTGCGCATGGCCCGCCGTCTGGCGCAGAAACACGGCTTGCCCGCCACTTCGGATTTCGACGCCGTCCGCCTGCTTCGCAAGGCCGGGATCGACCCGTTCCAACGCTCGGCCCTTCTGGAACTGGTGACCGGTGACGAAGACGATGACGACGCGGAAGCCGGTCTCGATAATTCCGGTCCGTCAGGCTCACGCGCGCTGACGGTGCCCCCCAACCGCGGCACGCTGCCGCAAACCATCAAACCGATCCCGGTACCGTCGACCGAGGTCCGCTTCGAAGAGTCCCATGTCGCCGAGGTGCGCCGCATCCAGACCGACATCATCGCCCGCCGGCGTCGCAAACTGGCGCTGATGTGGTCCAAGATCGCGGTCTTCGTGCTGTTGCCGACCTTCATTGCCGGCTGGTACTACTTCATGGTCGCCACGCCGATGTACGCCACCCGCACCGAATTCGTCATCCAGCAGGCCACCGCCGCCTCGCAGATGTCCAGCCTGTTCTCCGGCACCAGCTTCGCCACTTCGCAGGACTCGGTCGCCGTGCAAAGCTATCTGCAATCGCAGGACGTGATGGAACTGCTCGACAAGGACAGCGGCTTTCGCAAGCATTTCTCCGACCCCAGCATCGATCCGATCCAGCGGCTGTCGCCCAATGCCAACAATTCGGCCACCTATGCGCTGTTCAAACATGTGGTGAAAATCTCCTATGACCCGACCGAAGGCGTCATCAAGATGGAGGTGTCGGCCGCCAACCCGCAAAAGGCGGTGGAATTTTCGAAGGCCCTGCTGAAATACGCCGAAACCCGGGTCGATCAGCTGACCTCGCGGCTGCGCGACGACGCCGAAAGAAGCGCCGCCGCCAGCTTTGGCGACGCCCAGACCAAGCTGGAGGTTGCCCAGCAAAACCTCGTCGACCTGCAACAAAAGTACAAGACCTTCAACTCCGAGACCGAGGCAGGGCTGATCACCAGCCAGATTGGCGCCCTGGACGCCCAATTGACCCAGGAACGTCTGTCGCTGGCACAGATGCAATCCAATGCCACACCGAACAAGGCGCGGATGGACCCGGTCAAAACCCGCATTGCCAGTCTCGAAGCCCAGATCGCCAGCCTGCGGCAGCGCCTGACTGAGAGCGGCGTCGATGGCCCCTCGATCGCATCGGTGCAAAGCCAGCTGATCATGGCTCAGGCCGATGTGACAACCAGACAGATGATGCTGGCCCAGGCCACTTCGGCGATGGAGACCTCGCGGATCGAGGCCAATCGCCAGACCCGCTATCTGTCGGTCGCCGTGCAACCGGTAGCACCCGATGACCCGTCCTATCCGCTGGCCTTCGAGAATACCATCGTGGTGATGCTGATCTTCGGCGGCATCTATCTGATGATCTCGATGACCATCGCGATCCTGCGCGAACAGGTTGCGAACTAGCGCAAATTGCGGTCAAACGGTGTGAACATTGCCTTTGCATCCCGGTAACCCGGGGCGCGAAGTGACCCTGCCGCAACCCACCCCGTTCCAAGGTACCCAATGATGAAAGACGTGATGATCGGCGACCTGACCGTGTCCAACGACCGGCCGCTCCTGGTGATTGCCGGCCCCTGCCAGCTGGAAAGCCTCGACCACGCCCAGATGATCGCGGGCCATATGGCCGGGGTCTGCAAGGCTGCGGGAGCGCAATATGTCTTCAAGGCCAGCTATGACAAGGCCAACCGCACCTCGCTCAAGGGCAAGCGCGGGCTCGGCATGGCCGAGGGGCTCAAGGTGCTGGAGGCCGTCAAGGCGATGGGCATGCCGGTGCTGACCGACTTTCACGAACCGGCCCAGGCGGCAGAGGTCGCCGCCGTGGTCGATGTCCTGCAGATCCCGGCGCTGCTCTGCCGCCAGACCGACCTGCTGATTGCCGCAGGCGAAACCGGCGCAGTGGTCAATGTGAAGAAGGGTCAGTTCCTCGCCCCCGAAGGCATGGCCAATGTCGCCCAGAAAATCGCCTCGACCGGCAATGACAAGATCCTGCTCACCGAACGCGGCACCACCTTCGGCTACAACGCTCTGGTGGCCGACATGCGCAGCCTGCCGATCATGGCGCGCACCCTTTATCCGGTGATCATGGATGCGACCCACGCCGTGGCCTTTCCCGGCGGTCTCGGTGACAGTTCCGGCGGCCAACGCGAATTCGCCCCGGTGCTCGCCCGCGCCGCCGTATCGCTTGGCATCGCCGGGGTGTTCCTCGAAACCCACGAAGACCCCGACCGCGCCCCGTCCGACGGCCCGAACATGGTCAAACTCCACGACATGAAAGGCCTGATCGAAAGCCTGATGCAATTCGACCGCCTTGCCAAGTCCAACCCGCTGCGACCATGAACCTTTAGACCTTATCTAAAATTTGCACCCCTACACTTCGGCGCAAATATCCCACGGGGGGCTGGGTTGGCCTGCCAATCCAGCGTGGGGGTGTGAAACCCCCACCTCCGGTGGCCGCGTTAAAATACGGTTAACAGAAAACACGAAAGCTTTCTAAATCAATGCCTTGCCAAAGTTTCCACGCGTGCACATCTCAAATCATCTGCCCCGCCACCCAACCCGACGACCACGCCCATTGGAAATTATATCCCCCCAGCCAGCCCGTCACATCCACCACCTCGCCAATGAAATACAGCCCCGGCACCCCCCGCGCCTCCATCGTCCGCCCATCCAGCGCGTCAGTGTCGACCCCGCCCAACGTCACCTCCGCCGTCCGGTAACCCTCCGACCCGACCGGCGTCAGCACCCAGCCCTGCACCAGCCGTGCGACCGCCTCCAGCGCCGCACCCGACACTTCCGCCAGCGGCCCAACCACCCCGGACACCGCCTCGACATGCCGCGCCAGCTTCTCCGGCAGCACCTCGCCCAGCACCGTCCGCAAAGCCTGCCGCCCCGATGTCCGCTTGGCCGCCTTCAACCGCGCCGCCAGATCCGCCCCCGGCGCCAGATCGAGCCGCACCGCCTCGCCCTCCCGCCAATAGCTCGATATCTGCAACACCGCCGGCCCCGACAGCCCACGGTGGGTGAAAAGAACCGCCTCGTCAAATCCGACCCGCCCGCAAGACACCCGCCCCGCCACCGCCACCCCCGCCAGCGGTGACATCCAGGCCAACTCCTGCTCGGCAAAGGTCAAGGGCACCAGTCCCGGCCGGGTCTCCACCAATGGCAGACCGAAACTCTCGGCGACGCGGTAACCAAACCCGGTCGCCCCCATCTTCGGGATCGACTTGCCCCCGGTCGCCACAACCACGCTCGCGGCCCTCACCACGCCGCGCGCCGTCTCCACCTCGAACCCCGCCGCCCCGCACCGCACCTCTTGCACCGCACAGCCCAGCCACAGCTCTACTCCTGCTGCCGCCATATCCGCCCGCAGCATCGCCACCACCTGAGTGGCCGAGCCAAGACAAAACAACTGCCCCAAAGTCTTCTCATGCCAGGCAATCCCGGCCCGATCGATCCGCGCGACAAAATCCCACTGCGAGAATCGTTTCAAAGCCGACACGGCAAACCGCGGGTTGCGCGACAGGAACCGCTCGGCGCTGATATCCGTGTTGGTGAAGTTGCAACGCCCGCCACCCGAAATCCGGATCTTTTCCCCCGCCGCCTTACCGTGCTCGACCACCAGAACCCGCCGCCCGCGCCGAGCCGCCTCGATAGCGGCCATCATGCCAGCCGCCCCGGCCCCAAGGATTACACAGTCAAACCTGTCCATGCGCTCCGATACAACGCCAAATATCCATCCGCAACGCCAGCAAGGTTTTTTCCGGGAATCCCTCTTGCGGCCAAGGAAGGCAGAGGCTAAATACCGCGCCAGTTGGGGCGTCGCCAAGCGGTAAGGCATCGGTTTTTGGTACCGACATGCGGAGGTTCGATCCCTCCCGCCCCAGCCATACTCCCGCGCGCCGTCACGATCTGAAAACCGGCCGCGGGGCCTGCAATCCGGTTCAATGACTTCAGGACTGGTCAGCGCGCGCCGGGGTTGTTCATCGCGGGGTCTGTGGCTCCACGACCGCCGCACCGGCTGCCCCGATTGTGATGACTGAGCCCGATCGTTCCTCCAGTCGAAGAACCTGTTCCCGGTCAGCAATCCGGCCTACAGCAACTCGCCGCCTGCCGTTCGGAATGGTGACCTTGCGGCCAACTTATACCCTCACCTAGACAGCCCCGATGAATCTCGTGGGCTCATTGTGTTTTCTTATAATCAAACACTGATACAATAAATAGATTGAATAAACTAGACCGGTGTCAGCGACCAGTATCTCAAACAAGATCGCGGCTGGCACCGCGGGGCGGTCCGGGCCTTAGTCGACGCCGATCTGCTTGCGCAACATCCCGGCATAGATACCGGGATCAGAGCCGGGAATGTCCAGCGCGTCCAGTCGCTTACGGTAAAACGCCACTGGGCCGGGGTCGCCGATGACTGCATAGCCATAACCAGCCTCTCGCATGCCCTTCAACGTTGCGATCAGCAAAGCTTCGCCAATGCCCTGCCCGCGCGCTGCTTCGTCCACGCCGGTCGGACCGAAAAAGCCTTTGGCGGTGGTATCGTGGCAGGCAAAGCCAAGGATTTCGCCGGCCTTCACCGCTACCCAGACGGTGATCGGCGACTGGGCAAAGCCAATGGCGGTTTCCGAAACCCAAGGGTCGCCAAAATGCTTGCCGACCCAAGCCATGACCACATTGCGTTCCGGGCCGAGCCCGCGGCGGATGATCACGCCGTTGCGGGCGACGCGGGTTTCCGCGGCGAAAACCGGCAGGTCATAGAGCCGGACAAGCAGATCCGTCATCGCATTACCCTCTTGCCGACATTGGCTGCAGATTGGGGATAGAGGCTGGGCATCAGATGGGCGCGGTTAGCAAATCGTGGCCAGTTCTTGTGCTCTGGCAGGGTCCAAGCGGTCTCGGCAATGGCGGAAAGTCGTGGAAAGACCAGCCGTTGAAAGGCGCCACGGTCGGTCATCGGCTCGCCCCATATGCAGGCCTGCACGCCTTTCAGCTTTAGCCGTTCCGCAGCGGTCCAACCTTCGGCCGGGTCGAACGTGTAGGTTGCCTCCGGGCTGGAGCAACCTGCCCAGGCGGCCCCCGGCTCGCCCCAGCCCGGCCCATTGGCCATGTCGAGGTAGTAGGCTTGCGCCGGGGCCACCACCACCTCATATCCGTCGGACGCCAGCAGGCGGCTGGCCTTTACGGTCTGCCAGCCCACCAGATAGCACTGGGTCCGGTCGATGCCGCCGCCATGGGCCGCTTCCTCCCAAGCCCCGGTGATCTTGCCATGCGCCGTCAGAAATGCCTGCAAGCGATTCAGAAAATCGGCCTGCAGCGCCGCCATCCCGGTGCCGCCCAACTGCAAAAGTCTGGCCTGCGCACGCGGAGAGGAGGCCCAGGCATCACTGGGCACTTCATCGGCACCAAGGTGAAAGTAGCGCGAGGGAAACAGGTCGCAGAGTTCGGTCAGAATGGTTTCCAGCACCCCTTGGACTTGTGGCAAGGCCGGGTTCAGGCAGTTGTTCGGAAACTTCTGAATCGAATGATAAAGCCCGTTCTCTTGCGGATCGCGCAACTGTGGCATGGCGATCAGCATGGCATGGCAATGTCCAGGCAGGTCAATTTCCGGCACGATTTCGATACCGAGCGACTGGCCTAATGTGATGAGACTGCGCACGGCGTCTTTGCTGTAGTAGCCGCCAGACCGCTCTGGCCCAGAGCCCAGAAATGGCGGCAAGGCCATGCCATGACCACGCCACGCGGCCTTTTCCGTCAGTTCGGGATAGGCATCGATCTCGATCCGCCACGCCTCATCCTCGCTGAGGTGCCAGTGAAAACGGTTCAGTTTGTTCCAGGCCATGATCCGCAAGAATTGCGCAACCTCGCCGGATGCATAGAATCGCCGGGCCACGTCCCAGTGGCACCCGCGCCATTCGTAAGCGGGCGCGTCGTCGATCTGGCCCGATTGCGGAAAGGTAAACGTCGACATGTCCTTGCGCGCCCCGCGCGCCAGTTGCACCAGGGTGATCATTCCGTACAGCAGACCAGTTTCGGTTGAGGCTTCGACTGTCGCTGCGTTGCTTTGAAAGCAGAGCGCGTAGGCTTCATTCGCAAAGCCGGGCCGCAGGGTCAAAGCGACTGGAAATCCGCCTTCCTGTGCCGGGCGGACCAGACCTTCGCCGGGAAAGAGATGAAAGACCAGATCGCTGAACGCTTGTGCAGCACTGGCCGCTGCCGCGCTGGTCGCCTGCAACGTGAACCCATCCGGTGCCGTACGATGCCCTTCAAGTTGAACCTTGGCAGGCCATGGAATGATCGACAGGGTTTCGGCGTCATCACCGCCGACAGCTATGTCCATGATATCGGCGCAGTTCGGTTTGGTCTGAAAAGACGATGTGGCCCGCTCGACCGGGATCGCGCGAAAGGTGCCGTCCGCCATCCGCAGCGATGCACTGGCCGTGCCATCGGTCCAATGCTTCAACGGGTAGTCAAGGTGATCGGCAACGACCGTCCAGACCTCTCCCGGTTGCAGGACAAAGCCCTTTGACGGCGCAATTTCGCACCAGGTTCCCATCTGGTCAATGATCGTCCCGCCGGTCAACGCCGCCCCTAGCGCGATCCGCCCGGGGCCGGAAACACCCAGAGTGAAGCCACTTAGCGGCCCGGTTGAGGCATTCTTCAACCGAAGTTCGAACGTATAGCCGTCGCCGTCGGCGCGAGTGAAATGGCTGGAAAGGGAGAAGCTGTGGTGTTTCACGGGATATCCTGACGGGTCGGGGTTCAAAGATTGTGGCAGCGGACGAAATGGCCATCACCAAGCCAGGTCTGGACCGGCATTTCGGTTTGGCAGATTGAGGTGGCGCGAGGGCATCTGGAGACGAAGGGACAACCCCGGCTGGTTGGCGCGCGCAGGGCAATATCCTGCGACCGGCGCGGCGCTGTTCCAGTGATCCTGTTGGCCGGATTGGGTACCGACTCGATCAACAACCTGGTGTAAGGATGTTGCGGCGTTTCGGTGATCACTGTGCTTGGCCCCTGTTCAACAAGGTTGCCGGCAAACAGGACTGCGGTCTGCTCGGCGAAATAGCGGGCAGTGGCGATATCATGCGTGATGTAGAGCGCGGCGAGCTTCCGGTGTTCCTTCAGGTCGGCCAGCAGGTTGAGAACGCCCAGCCGCACCGAAACATCCAGCATCGAGGTCGGCTCATCGGCGAGAATGACGGAGGGTTCAACCGACAGCGCCCTGGCGATCGAGACGCGCTGTCGCTGGCCGCCGGAGATTTCATGCGGCCGGCGTTCGGCAAAGCTGCGGGCGGGCAACAGACCAACCTGGGTCAGCAGGGCGTCGATATGGTCGCGGACTTCGGGCCGCGAAAGGTTTGGACGGTGCAAGCGAATGGCGCGCTCCAGATGGTAACCCACCGTGTGGGTCGGGTTCAGCGACGCGAACGGATCCTGAAAGATCATCTGCACATCGCGGCGATAGGTCGCGAGGTCTTTGGCAGTGAAGCTGGCCACATCGGCACCGGCGCGGGTGATGGTGCCCGAGGTTTGCCGGTAAAGCCGGGCGAGAATGCGGGCAATGGTAGATTTGCCGGACCCGGATTCACCCACCAAAGCCAGTGCCTGTCCAGCGTGCAGAGACAGCGAAACATCCGAGACCGCCCGCAAGGTCATGCGGTTCAGAAACCCGCTGCCGAGCGTGAAGTCCATATCGACATGTGACATCGCCAGGATGGCGGCAGGCGCCCCCGTCGAGGCCACCGTCGGGGCCACCGTCGGGGCCACAGTCAGCATTTCGGCGTTCATTGTGCCAGATGACATGCAACTTGACCTTTCGTTTGCGGATCCGTCTGCAGGGTCGGCACCTCGATCCCGCAGAGGGCCACGGCGCTGGTGCAGCGTGGGCTGAACCGGCAGCCTTGCGGCAAAGCGCTGAGTGGAGGCGGCGAACCGGCAATCCCTTCCAACCTGCGCCTCGGGCCAGTCAAGGGCGGGAAGGACTGGCCCAGGGCGCGGGTATAGGGATGCCGGGGGGCGGTCAGAATTTGATCGGCGGCGGCGGTCTCGACCAGTTCGCCCGCATACATCACGCCAATCCGGTCGCAGAATTCGATCATCAGGCCAAGGTCATGGGTTATGAACAGCACCGAAAAGCCCAGATTGTTCTTCAGATCGCAGATCTGTTCGATGATGTCGCGTTGCACCACCACATCCAGCGCGGTGGTGGGTTCGTCCATGATCACCAATCGGGGGTTCAGACACATCGCGATGGCGATGCCGATCCGCTGCCGCATACCACCGGAAAACTGGTGGGGATAATCGTCCAGACGGCGGGATGGGATGCCGACCAGATCGAACATTTCCAGCGCCCTGGCACGGACTTCGTCCCCGGTCGCCTTGGGCTGATGGGCACGGACAGTGTCCATGATCTGCTCGGACACCCGCATCACCGGGTTCAGGGCGTTCATGGCGCTTTGAAAGACAAAGCTGACCTCGTTCCAGCGGTATTTGCGCAGGCGTTCCGGGCCAAAATCCAGAACCTCTTCGCCGCGAAACCGGATGCTGCCGCCGGACACCAATCCCGGCAACCGGGTCAATCTTGCCAATGCAAAGGCGACCGTGCTTTTGCCGCAGCCGCTTTCACCCGCCAGACCAAAGGCCTCGCCCTCCGCAATGTCGAAGTCGATGCCATTCACAGCGCGGGCAATGGCGTTCTCGCCGATGTAATCGACGGTCAGGTTGCGGACCTGCAGCAGCGGCATGGGGGCAATGAGATCAGAAGACATCTGGTGAGCGGTTCCTTTGGCGCAGGTAACGGCGGATGCGGCGCGCGTTGCGGGCAGCGCGAAGTTGCGGGTTGGTCAGTTCATCGACCGAAAAGTTGATCAGCACCAAGGCCGCTGCGGTGACCATGATGGCGATGCAAGGCGGCCAGACCTCCCACCAGGCGCCTGTGGTCAGCGCGGCGTTCCGCTGCGCCCAGAACAGCATCGTGCCCCAGGTCACCGAGGCCGGGTTGCCCAGACCGATGAATTCCAGCCCGGCCTCGGCGATGATGGCGTAGATGGTGCCGAGCACAAAGCCACCGACCACAAAGGAAAACATGTTGGGGAAAATCTCTATCAGGATGATCCGCCATTTGCGCTCGCCCAGCAGTTCGGCCGCAAGCACGAAATCCCGGTCCCGCAGGGCAATCGTCTGGGTGCGGATGACCCGCGCGCTCCAGCCCCAGCCGGTGGCGGCAAGCACGATGGCGATGACCAGCGGGCTCGCCTTGTCGACATAGGCGGCAAATACGATGATCAGCGGCAGGGCGGGCAGGACCAGAACGACGTTGACGAAGAACGTCAGCACCTCATCGATCCTGCCGCCAAAATAGCCGGATGAGATTCCGACGATGACACCGATCACCGTGGCGGCGATGCCGGCGACAAAGCCGACGGTCAGGCTGGCGCGGGCACCATAGAGCATCTGGCTGAACACGTCCTTGCCCAGTCTCGTCGTGCCCAGGAGGTAGTCGAAGTCTGGCGGTGCGCTGGGTGGTCCGGCGCGGTGGAACGGGTCATAGGGGGCCAGCAGCGGCGCGAACAGGCCCATCAGCAGAATCAAGGTCAAAATCACCAGCCCTGCAAGACCCTTCCGGTTGGTCAGGACTGCGGCCAGCCCGGATGGCAGACGCGACACCCAGCCGGGCTTTTGCCGCAGGCCAAGGGACTTCATCAGGTCCGGCAAGGAAGGTGCGGGATTGGGGTTCATTCTGAAAAGCGTCCTCTACCGCAGGCGGGGGTCAAAAATGACGTTCAACACGTCAGAAATCAGATTGGCGATCAGAACACTGGCGGTCAGTATCAACAGCTGCGCCTGGATGAAGGAATAGTCGCGCGACTGAATGGCCGTCAGGGTGAACTTGCCCAGACCGGGATAGTTGAACACCACCTCGGTGATCAGAGCGCCGCCCAGCACAAACCCCATCGACATGGCCAGCGAGGTGATCTGCGGCAGGATGGCGTTGCGGGCGACATACTGGTTACGGATGCGCCGGTCGGACAGGCCCTTGGCCTTGGCCAGCACCACGAAATCCTCGTTCAGCAGATTGATCATCGTGTTGCGCATCCCGAGATGCCAAGACCCGAAATTCACGATGACGATCGAGGCGACGGGCAAAGCGGCATAGTACACAAGCACGGTCAAATAGTGCCAGGTCCAGCCCGGTTGATCGTCGAGCCCGTGGGCGCGGCCCAGCGGAAAGACCCGCCAGTGGATGCAGAACACATAGAACAGGATCAGCGCGACGATGGCCGGGGTAAAGGCGTTCAGCATCACGTTGACCGGGGTGAACACGGAATCAAAGAACCCGCCACGGTGCCAGGCAGCGTAGATGCCCATGAATATGCCCATGGCGAAGGACACCACGGTGGCCAGTCCAACCAGAAACAGCGTCCAGCCTGCAGCGTAAAACAACAGCGAAGAGGTGGGTTCGGGGAAGTTGATGGTCGAGATGCCGAAGTCCAGATGCGCGAGCTTCCCAAGATAGGCGACGAATTGGTCCCAAAGTGAGCCGTCAAATCCGTAGGACCGTTTCAACGCTGCAAACTGGTCCTGCCGCATTTTGCCATGCAAGGAGATGAACAGCATGGTGGCAGGATCGCCCGGCATCAGGCGGGGAATGAAGAAGTTCAGGGTCACCGCGACCATGAAGGCCGCGATGTAGAAGAACAGTCGCTGAACCAGAAAACGCATCTTCATCCACCTTGGTGATGCCGGGCGCAGGGCCTAGTTTTGGACCGGAACCAGACTTAACGCATGCAGGACCCGTTCGTGCACGCCCGAAAACAGCATTGGGCGGTAGCGGGCATTGTCCTTGTCGACCCAACCCGTGAAATTGCGGGTCGAATACTGATACCAGCTTGGGTTGGAAAACAGCGTGATGACCGGCAGATCTTCGGCCACCAATTTCTCGATCGCATAGATACCCTTGCGTTTGGCGGCATCATCGGTGGTCGAGGAGATGTCGCGCAATTCATTCTCGATTTCCGGAATGCGCATCTGGTGCATCGCCGATGAGGTGATCTGACCGGGCTGCATGTTGCGGGGTTGGAACATGGATTCGTAGGCAGTGTAGGGTGTCGCGCCGACGTCGGTCCACATCATGTAGGCGTTGAAGTCGCCGGTCGGGATCTTGTCAAACCACGAGCCCTCTTCCGGCGTGGCAAGCTCGGCGTTGATCCCC
Source organism: bacterium (assembly GCA_039932095.1). Taxonomy (GTDB): domain Bacteria; phylum Pseudomonadota; class Alphaproteobacteria; order Rhodobacterales; family Rhodobacteraceae; genus Stagnihabitans. The sequence continues at coordinate 32,037 of JBDTQR010000006.1, forward strand.
ACGGCCTGCAGGTTCTCCGACATCGATTGCGCTGCATTGATCCAGTCGGTCCAACCCGCCGGCACTGAAATGTCAAAGGAGATCGGTGTGCCGTCGGGACTGTCGCGGAAGCCGTCGCCGTCCTTGTCGACATAGCCGGCGGCGTCCAGAACGGCCTTGGCACCTTCGGGATCATAGGCCATCAAACCCTTGAAGGGTTCCAGCCCTGTGGTGTCGATCCAATCGTCGTACAGGGCGCCGATGCCAATGGGATACTGGCTGGGCGTGGTCAAGTTGAAGGTCGAGATCGTCACCAGCGTCTCGCGGTCGATCGCCATGCTGACGGCCTTGCGAAACTCCAGATTGTCGAACGGTTTGCGCGTGGTGTTCAGCACCAGATTGACGTTGGCATCGGCGGGCAGCCAGTATTTGTTGAAGGGTGACAGCGGGGTGTAGGTCAGTTCCGGGTCAGTCATGCCGTCACCGGCCCAATCCAGATCACCGACCGAAATCGCGGCGATGACCTGTTCGTTGGACGAATATTGCGGAAATTGCAGGCAGTCGATCTTGTTGTCGGCGTTGAACCGCGACAACGGGTTGCGGCACAGTTTGAAGGACGAGCGTGAGAAGTCCTTGGCTTCGGTCCAGGGCCCCGTAGCAACGATGGGATTGGCGGGATCGTCATTGGGATTGTCGATCTTGGACCAGATATGCTGCGGCAGCGGCATGATCGGGCCGATGCCATCGGGGGCCATCGCGTTCGGATGATGCAGCACAAACCGCACCGTCAGGTCGTCAACCTTTTCGGCGCGCAATATATTCCCGGATTGCGACGTCTCGTCATAGTAGTCGAAATTGATCGCGAAATCGGGGTGCCTCTTGGCGTAGTCAAAGGTGAACACCACGTCATCGGCGGTGAAGTCCTGACCGTCCGACCATTTCACCCCCGGCCGCAAATGGTAAGTGACGCTGAGAAGATCGAGCGCGACGTCGAAGGACGTGGCGAGGGCGGGGACGTTCTGATCAGGGTGCCAGACGTTATAGATCCACAAGGGTTCATAGGCAAAGTCCTGCACGTAGTTGGCGGGGCCGGAGTTGTTGTTGGGATTATAGTTCTCGGTGAATGCATCGGTGTGCGACGGTACCAGCCGCAGCACGGTTTCGGCGTGGATCGGGGCGACGGACAGCACCGCCGCCAATGCGGATGCTGAAACTTGAGTAAAAGTTGGTTTCACAGCGTCTCCTTTCGTGGGATCGATCCCAGTTTCAAGTGAAGGCTTTGTTGCGCAGTGGTCTTGTGTCGTTGGTCAAGGCGTTCGTGTCAGGGTCAGGGCATCAGATCGCGGACTGAATCGCGTTGCAGCAGTTCGGTCTTGATCTGGATGTCAGTCGTCTCAGGCTTGGTGTCGCCGATGATCGCCAGCAACAGATCCGCCGCCAACTCGCCCGCAAGATCGATGGGTTGGCGGACGGTGGTCAGCGACGGGGTCAGATGGCGGGCGTGGAAATTGTCGTCGAACCCGAGGATCGAAATATCGCGCGGCGCTTGCATCCCATGGGCCCGGATGGCCAGCAGGGCACCGGCCGCGATGTCATCGTCACCAGCAAAGATCGCCGTCACCGGATAGTCCGACGCCAGCAACCGGTTGGCGGCAGCCTGGCCAAAGTCAGCCGAATATTCGCCGCGGTCCAGATAGAGGTCATTCCACATCAGGCCCGCCTCAACCATGGCAGCCTCGATGCCCAGCAGGCGTTCGCGGGTGTCGTGGAACTCCATGTTGCCGGCGAAATAGGCGATCTTGCGGTGACCCTTGGCCAGAAGATACCGCATGCCGTCGCGCGCGCCGGCAAAGTTGTCGATGCGCACTGTGCCTTGTGCGGCGCTGCAGGCGCTGCCGCCGATCACCACCACCGGCACCTGAGTTTGTGCGATGATGGTGTTCGCCTTTTCGGTGACCGGATTTTCCAGATAGAGGATTAGCCCGTCGCAAGACCTGTCAATCAGCTCCAGAATGGCGCGGGTTTCATCGGCGACGTTGGCATAACCGCTGGCAACAAGGATGTTCTTTTGGCCCTTGCGGCAGCGGGTCTGCATGCCGCCCACCATCTGCGCATAGAACGGTGCGGCGATGTCGCCGACAACGGCGCCGATAATGCCGGACCGGTTTGACCGCAGCCCGCGCGCCATCTGGTTCGGACGATAGCCAAGTTCGGCAATCGCCAGATCAACCGCTGCCCGTGCAGCGTCCGACACATAGCCATTGCCCGCGATGATACGCGAAACCGTGGACCGGGATACTTTCGCCCGATTTGAGACGTCGGTGATTGTTGCCATTGGTGCAGTGCTGAACTAGATGTGGGACCGATCCCATAAAGAGCGCAGAGCCAAAGCTCTGTCAACAGAAAATCTTACTTGCCGACCTTTGCGGCCGATTTCAAGACGCCTGAGGGCATCAGGGCCAAGGCCCGTGACACTTTACAGATGGGCGAGGACGGACCTTGCAGCGCGCAGACCAGGCGGCTCGCCTCCCCGGCCCAGACGCTCCATCGTCGATTGCATCGCGGCGTCCTGGGTGTGACGGTTGCGAAGAAGCCCAAGGACGGCCGGGGTGATCAGATCGGCGGTGCAGTTCGGACCGATGAATTCCGGAACCGCCCGGGTTTCGGAGACGAGGTTGACCAATGTGACGGTGTCGATCAGCAAGGCACGTTGCGTCAACCACAGGGTCAGCGGGTTCATCCTGTACGCTATGACCATGGGAAGATTGGCAGCCGCAAGTTCAAGCGAGACCGTGCCAGAGGCAGCGATCGCGACGTCTGCTGCCGCAAAGGCGGCACGCTTCTGTGCGGGATCCACAATGATCTGCGGCTTTACCGGCCAGTCGGCGGTGAGGCTGTGGACCAGTTGGGCGATATGCGGAACGGCGGGCAATGCGACGCGGGTCTGCGGATGGATGGCCGCAATGCGGGCGATTGTTTCACCGATCACCGGAGCAAGCCGGGTGACCTCGCCCCGACGCGACCCCGGGAGCGCGAGGATCAACGGGCTTGGGCCGGTCATCGTCTGGCGTTCGGCCTCGGTTGCCAGAGGTTCGGTCGCCACCGGGTGGCCGACGAAATCGCAGGTCATTCCGGCCCTGGTCATGTAAGGCGGCTCGAATGGCAAAAGGGCCAGCACATGGTCGATCACCTTGGCCATCTTGGCCGCACGCTGCGGCCGCCACGCCCAGACCGAGGGGGCGACGTAGTGGATGGTGCGTTGGCCGCGATTGGCTTGCCTGATCAGGGCGGCGACGCGCAGACAGAAGTCCGGGCTGTCGATGGAAATGACGGCAGCGGGGTTCAGGGCGGAGGCGGCGGCGGCGGCTTCGGCGATCCGGCGTTTGAGGTGGAAGTATTTCGGCAGCACCTCAACCAGTCCCATGATCGACAATTCTTCCATCGGGAACAACGAAGCCATCCCCTGCGCCTGCATCATCGGACCGCCCACGCCGTGAAACTCGACATCGGCCAGTTGTTTCAGGCCAGCCATCAGCGCGGCGCCAAGCCGGTCGCCGGATGGCTCGCCAGCGATCAGGAACAATTTCAACATGGCCGGGACCACAGGAAGAGGCCGCGCGATCGGGCCTCGGCCTGCATTTGCGGCAAATCCAGACAGATGACTGAGCCCGCCGCAAACGCCACGCCGCCAAGGCCGGCAGCAGCGGCGGCGGCCATGGTCGACGGGCCGATGGTGGGCAAGTCGATGCGGCGGTCCTGGCCGGGTTTGGTGGCCTTGTAGAACAGACCCCGGGTGGGGCGCGGACCAAGGGTGGCAACATAGGCCAGCATGGCATCGGTGCCGGGCAGAGCCTCGACCGCCAGACATTGACCCTCGGCCACGACAGCGCCCTGCCCCACATCCACTGCGCCAAGGGCGTCAACGATGGCGGCGGCGCGCCGGGCGTCAGCTTCGTCTTGCGGGGTCAGGCGACCCTCCAGCAGACCGGGTCCGGGCAGAAGATCGGGGGCGAGGTCAGGGATGGCTTCGATATGGAAACCTTCCTCTTCGAAAATGGCCATGAACTCGCGCAAAGTCGCGTCATCGCCGGACTGCATCGCGGTCAGCATCCGAGGGACCAGTTGGGCCGTTGCAGGGTCAAACAAGGACGGGTCAAGGCGCGGTCGCCGGACCGCTCCGGCAAAGCAGGCCTCTGTTATGCCAAGGTCGGAAAGGTGGCGTAACGCAGGCAGCAGCCGTTCGAGACGCAGTGTCAGGTCAGGGATCAGGGTGTCGGGCAGAAAGCCGTCAAGCGCGACGACGTAGGGACGCATTGGCAATGCGTCGACCAGCGCGGCGGGCAGTGCCCCGGTTCCGGCGATGATGGCAAGGGTCATTTCGGGATCAGGAACGAACGGTCAGAAGTGGCGAGGATGAAATCGGTCATCTCGCGCACTTGCGGCGCGGTCGCAGTGGCCGCCAGCTGGCGCACACGGTCGAGAAACGTGCCCTCGCCATGCGCCAGCAAGTCATAAGCGGCACGCAGGGCGTGGATTTCGGTGCGGTCCATGCCACGACGTTTCAGACCGACGAGATTCAACCCATCCAGCTCGCCACGCGGACCCTGAACAAGTCCGAAGGGGATGACGTCATTGGTGACCATGGTGACCGCGCCAATAATCGCCCCCTGCCCGACGCGGACCCATTGATGAATGCCGGACAGGCCGCCGATGATGACATCGTCGCCGATCTGGCAATGGCCGGCAATGGCGACCTGATTGGCGAGGATGACGCGGTGGCCCAGTCTGGCGTCATGGCCGACATGAGAGCCGGTCATCAGCAGACAGTCGTCGCCCACTTGCGTCACCCCACCGCCGCCCTCGGTGCCGGTGTTCAAGGTCGCCCCCTCGCGGATGCGGCAACGGGCACCGACGATCAGGCGGGTGCGTTCGCCCTTGTATTTCAGGTCTTGCGGCACCTCACCCACGGTGGCGTGCGGGAAGATCACAGAGTCGGCGCCGATTTCGGTCCAGCCGGTGACGACAGCGTGGGATTTGACCTCGACCCCCGGCCCCAGCGAGACCTCAGGGCCGATCAGGCAGAACGGGCCCACGGTCACACCGTCGCCCAGCCGGGCGGCGGGATCGACGACCGCAGAGGGATGGATGCGCGTTTGCGCCATGGCTTAGGCCTTGGGCAGGTCGAACATGGCGGTGAAGGTGGCCTCGGTGGCCAGTTCGCCGTCAACCTTGGCCTGGCCTTCGAATTTCCAGACCTTGCCGCCGCCGCGCAGCACCTTGACATGCAGTTCCAGAACGTCACCCGGCACCACCTTGCGGCGGAATTTCACGGCGTCGACCCCCATGAAGAATACCTTGGCCTGCTTGTCGATCAGCCCCATCGTGACCCCGACGAGCACGCCCGAGGTCTGGGCCATCGCTTCGATGATCATCACGCCGGGCATGATCGGCATGTCGGGGAAATGGCCCTGAAAATGTGGCTCGTTGTTGGTGACGTTCTTGATGCCCACGCAGGTTTCGCCGGCGACGATGTCACGAACCTTGTCGATCAACAGAAAGGGATACCGGTGCGGGATGATGCGTTGGATCAGGGCAAGGTCCGCGCTGTGGATGGCGGCTGCGGGGTCTGTCATGATCACTCCTTCACGAACGATGGCGGGCTGGATGCGGCCGGTTCAACCTGACTAGCAAGGAAGGTGCCGCGAAACAAGGTTCGGTCAGGGATTTGGCAAGGTGCCATCAGGTGCTGTGGCGTCAGGAGCCGGGGGGCTGGGAGTGGTCGGGTCAAGCGTGGTCGGCTCGGGCGCGGGTTGGTCGGGCGCGGGTTGGTCGGGAACTGGCGTTTGCGGGGACGGGACGGTCGTGCCGTCGCCAAGTTGGGCATCAAGTGCGGCAATGGCCCGGCTGGTGACATCGATGCTGTCGAACGATAGCACAACTGCGTCGTGGTTCAGGATCGCATAGGCGCCAAGTTGGCGCATCATCTCGGCAAGAACCGGCACAGCCGCCTCAAAGAACTGTTTGCGACCAGCATCGCGCTCGGCAGTCAGTTGCTTGGCCTTGGCCTCCTGATCGGCGCGGATCTTTTCGACCTTAGTGTCAAAGGCCGCTGCCAGTTTGGCAAAATCGGCGGCGGAAACCGTACTGCGCTGCGTGGTCAGACTGGCCTCTTCAGCGGAGAGGTCGGCCTCGATCTTGCGGTTTTCGGTGGCAAGGGCCTGGGTTGCCGCCAGTGACTTGGCTTCGAGCGCCTTGCCGTACAGCGAGTCACCATAAAGTCGGTCCTGGTCGAGCGTCAAAATCTGCGGCGGCGCGACCTGCTGGGCAGAAGCCGGCGCAACCCACATCGCGGCAAAAGCCAGACAGATCCAGAGCGCCAAGCGTGGCAATGGGCGGGGCCGCCTGTCCATCAGAACTTGGTCGCGATTGTCAGATCGAAGGTCTGCTCCTTGTCGTAGCTTTCCTTCTTCAAGGCACGGGTGAAGTCGAGCCGCAGCGGGCCGATCGGGGTTTTCCAGTAAACCGTAAACCCGATCGTCGAGCGCAATTTCATGGAATCGTCGACCGGGCCGGAAGTGCCGGCGATATTGTCCAGACCCCAGACCGAGCCCACGTCAAGGAAGGCACCACCGGTGATGCCGTATTCCTCTGGCAGACCCAGCGGGAAGTCGGTTTCCAGATGGGCCACGGCGTAGAAATTGCCGCCTAGCGCATCCCGGTTCCCGGCGCCCAGATCGCGTGGGCCATAACCGTTCGGGGCAAAGCCGCGCACCTTGCCGTTGCCGAAATAGCGTTCGTTGACGGTGGTGGTGTAACTGCCCAGACTTTGCGCATAGCCGCCTTCGAAGATGGCCCGCAGGTCAACCTCATCATGGACAACCTTGGTTTCGGCCAGAGCCAAAATGCTTGTCGCGATATATTGGGTGTCACCGCCCAGACCGGCAAAGTCCTGACCAAAGCGGAACAACACCCCGCCATTGGGGTTAAGGCCGGTATTGCGGTTGTCGAAAGTGTAGGCATAGCCGATGCTGGAGGTCAGCTGCGAACCCTCTTCCGAGATCAGGATGGCCGAGGATCCGGCCTGGAATTCGTCTTCGGGCGTCAGCGGGTCATCGGCAATCGGCCGGTCGACATGCAGGATTGAATCGTTCGACAGTCGGTAGTTCAACTTCAGGCGGCTTGTGTCGGACAGCGGGAATGCCAGCGACGGCGACATCGAGGCGACCTGAGTGTCATAAAAGGCATGGTCGTGCACAGCCTTGGCATATTCGGCGCGGAACCCGAATTCGACATCACGGCCCAGGAACGCCGGATCGGTGAAATTCAGCACCGAGTCGACCGTGTCGGTGCCGCTTTGGACACTGATTTTCAGCGCCTGACCACGGCCAAGGAAGTTTGACTCGTCAAAGCCCAGGTTCACGCCGAAGCCATTGGCAAGGCCGTAAGTCGCGCCAAAGCTGATCGACCCGGTCGGCTGCTCGGCCACTTCGACCTTGACCACGGCCTGATCGGCAGTGTCGCCAGACGTGGCGTTGACCGCCACATCCGAGAAATAGCCAAGCGCCCGGATGCGTTCGGCCGCCTGACGGATTTCGGCGGGGTTCAGCGGATCGCCTTCGACCGTGCTGAACTGACGGCGCACTACTGAATCCAGCGTGGTTGTGTTGCCTTCGATGTCGATGCGTTCGACGAAGACTTTCTCACCCTTGGTCAGGGCGAAGGTGATGTTCAAGGTGCCGTCATGGTCATTGCGGGTGATGCGCGGCTCGACCGAGATGAAGTTCAGACCCTTTTTCAACGCCAGGGATTCCATCGCCGAGACGTTGTTGTCGATGACATTTGGCGAATAGGTGACACCGGGGCGCAGGCGGCGGACCTTGTCGAATTCGGCTGCATTCAGGCCGGGCACTTCCGAGATCGTCGTGACGGTGCCGATCTTGAAGCTGCGGCCCTCTTGGATGGTGAAGGTCAGGAAGGTGGCATCGTTGTCACGGGAATACTCTGCCGTCGCATCAAGGATCTTGAAGTCGATATAGCCGCGCGACAGGTAGAAATCACTGAGCAGCTTCTTGTCGAGGTCCAGCCGGCCGGCATCAAAACTGTCCCGCTGGATCAGGGCATGCAGGATACCTGCCTGTTTGGTGCGCAGAATCTGCCGCAGACGGTAATCCGAGAAATCACGATTGCCGATGAAGTTCAGGCGCTGAATTTCGGCAACAGCCCCTTCGGTGATTTCAAACACCAGATCGACGCGGTTGTCTGTCAGGCGGATGATGCGCGGGGTGACGGTGGCGGCCATCCGGCCTTTGGAACGGTAGAGCTCGGCGATAGCGGCGGCATCCGTCTCAGCCTGCGCGGGAGAGTAGACCAACCGCGCCCGCGATTTGGTCACTGCCAGCAGGTCGTCGTCCTTCATCCGTTTGTTGCCTTGATAATCGACAACGTCGAGCATCGGCAGTTCCTTGACCCGGATCACCAGCGTGCCGCCCTGCGGCAACAACTCGACCGTTTCAAACAGGCCGGAGCCGACGATCCGCTGATAAGCGTCGTTCAGTTCGCCAGCAGAGACCGGTTTGCCCTTGGCCAGCTTGGCAAATGACAGAATCGTTCCGGCATCGACCCGTGTGTTGCCCTCGATGGTGACCGCGCTGAAGCTGTAGCTTTGCGCCATGGCCGGGCCGACAAATGCGCTTGCAAGGCCGAAAAGGCCTAAAAACAACGCAAAAACCCCCAACCGCATCCCTTGCAGCAAGCGATCATGGCGCGCGTGAAGCCAAAGCCTGGCGCTGTCGATGATCTGCATATTCTGCCTCGTTCCGAACTTCGTTCCAGAGTGACTAGCTTTTGTGGCGAGGCTTGTCAAAAGCCCCGCGCATGGCAGAAACCCGCTGACGGCCCTGCACGCGGGATTCTGCGCAAAAAACCTGTGGATAGTTTTGTGGAGGCCCCAGTTTCCCGGGGAATGCAACGATTTGTTACAAGATCAGTTGCACAGGAAAAGATCGTTGGAGAAAGCGAACAGCATCAGGGCAATCAACACGGCAAAACCGATGCTCATCAGCACCTGCAACGCCCGGTCACTTGGCGGGCGACCTACGACGGCCTCATAGATGTGAAACAGCAGATGGCCGCCGTCGAGAACCGGGATTGGCAGCAGATTGGCGAGACCGATGGTCAACGACATCAGCGCCAGCGTGCCAATGAAGGTTTCCAGACCCGACTGGACAGCGGCTGCGGCGACCTTGGCCATGCCGATCGGACCCGACACGTTGCAACGGCTGATGGTCCCCTTGACGACCTGCACGATGCCGTTGAGGTTGGTTTTCGCCATGTACCAGCTTTGTTTGGCAGCAAGGCTCGCAGCCTCGGTCAGCGAGGCGCTGCGCATGGTCGGGCCGAACAGCGAAGTGCCGGTGACGCCAATCAGCCAGCGGGTGTCAAAGCCGCCCTCTGCATTGGGCAGGTCGACGCGGCGCGGCGTCAGGGTCAGGTTCAGCGTCTGATCGCCACGGCGGATCGTCAGGGCAATCGGATTTCCCTGCGATGCCTCGACCAGCGGCGGCATCTGGTCGAAACCTGCAATCGCGTGGCCGTCCAGCGTCAGGATCAGGTCGCCGGTCTGCAGACCCGCAGCGGCCCCGGCGGAGGAGGGGTTGACGCTTTGCACCACCGGCGGCACCGGGTTCGGACCGTCGAATGTCAGCGTTTGGCCATTGCGTTCAACGACATAGGTGACTGTCGCCTCGTCCTTCAAGGTTTTGGCCAGTTTCGTCGTTGCAGCCATGTCGGGTGTCGCGGTGCCGTCCATCGAGACGATCAGGTCACCGACTTGCAAGGGTACGTCGACCCCGGGCACGGTTTGGACCGAACCGACGATCGCTGCATCTTCACCGATGCCGGAATACAGGATCAGACCGAAGAACACGGCAAGCGTCAGGATGACATTGAAGGCCGGACCGGCGATCACAGTGGCAGACCGCGCCCAGAGGGGTGCCCCCTGCATGGTGTGGCGCTTTTCTTCCTCCGTCAGGCCCGACGGCAGGGCGCCGGGCCGCGAGGCGGCGTCGGCATCACCCATGAAGCGGACATAGCCGCCAAGCGGGATCATCGCGACCTGCCATCTGGTGCCCTGACTATCGATGCGTGACCAGATCGGCCGTCCGAAACCCAAAGAGAACACCTCGGCATGAATGCCGCAAAGACGACCGATGATGTAGTGGCCGAACTCATGCACCGTGACGATGATGATCAGCACCACCAGCAAGGCCAGCACCGCCTGCACGCCGCCGCCAAAGGACGCTATCAACCCTGAAAATTCCAAAACCCACCCTACCTGTTCTTCACCACTTCACCGGCACGCAGCCGCGCCAACCGGTCCATTGCCAGAACATCTTCCAGCGACGATGCGGCGGTTCCCAGACTGGTTTCACCCGAAACCTTGGCCAGAACCGTCTCTACCAGACCTGCCATATCCATGAAACCGATCTGCCCCGCAATGAACAAGTCCAAAGCGACCTCTTTGGCAGCCGTGAACACCGCACCGGCCAGCCCCCGTGCCGCCATCACTTCGGTCGCCAGCCGCAGCGCCGGATAGCGGACCAGATCAGGTGCGCGGAAGGTCAGAGCGCCGATTGCCGCAAGATCCAGCCGCGCCACCGGCAGGGCCTGCCGCTCGGGCCAGTTCAGCGCGTAGCCGATGGCGTGGCGCATGTCAGGCGCCCCAAGATGCGCCATCACCGCGCCGTCACGGTAGCCAACCATGGAATGGATCAGCGATTCCGGGTGGATGATAACTTCCACCTGATCAGGTCGAATTCCGAAGAACTCCCGGGTTTCAATGACTTCCATCGCTTTGTTAAACATGGAAGCACTGTCGACCGTGATGCGTGGACCCATCGCCCAGTTGGGATGGGCAAGCGCCTGCTCCAAGGTTGCGTCGGCAAGTCGTTCCATCGGCCAGTCGCGAAGCGCCCCACCCGAGGCGGTCAACACGATGCGCTCGACGGCCGAAATATCTTCACCGGTCAGGGCCTGAAAGATCGCGGAATGCTCACTGTCGACTGGCAGGATGCGAGCGGAATGCGTGGCCGCGGTTTGCAGCATCAATGGACCGGCGGTGACGAGGCTTTCCTTGTTGGCGAGCGCAAGTGTCGCCCCCTGCTGCAACGCGCGCAGTCCCGGATGCAGACCCGCCGCGCCGACGATGGCCGACATGACCCAATCTGCCGGACGGGCGGCAGCCTCGACGATGGCAGCGGCGCCTGCGGCTGCGACAATCCCACTGCCCGACAGCGACGCCCGCAGATCAGGTAGGCAGGTCTCGTCGGCAATGACGGCGATCTCGGCTTGAAGGGCCAGGGCCATCTCGGCGAGGCGGGCGACATTGCGCCCGCCCGTCACGGCGACGGTGTCATAGGTTGCGGGGCCACCTTGATGCATCAAGAGGGCAAAGGTGTTTTCACCTACGGAACCGGTGGCCCCGAATACCGACACTCTTCGCATTCTATATCAGCCCCGGAACCACGAGCCGCAGCAAATGCAGGGCCAACATCGCCCCGACAAGTGCGTCAAACCGGTCCAGCACCCCGCCATGACCGGGGATCAGGTTGGAAGCGTCCTTGATCCCCGCGCGGCGTTTGATCCAGCTTTCCGCAATGTCCCCCATCTGGCCGGCAAAGGCGATCAACGGCGACAGGAACACCAGAGCCCAGGGCAAATGGCCGAACAGCGCGAACGCCAGTCCGACAATGCTGGCACCGACCCATCCCGCCACCGTACCTGACCAGGTCTTCTTCGGGCTGACCGCAGGCCATAACTTTGGCCCGCCAATCCGTCGACCGACAAAATATCCCATCGTGTCCGACGCAACGATGACCATCACCAGCCACAGAAACACTTCGGCCCCGCCGGAGCGCAGCGCCAGAAACCCGGCCCCGGCCAGCATGATCGCCAGAGCATAGGCCGCGACGAGGATGGGGTCGCGGCGCGGGGTCAGCAGCAGACCCAGACTGGGCAACAACATCAGGACAAGACCGATCGGCGTCGGCAAGATCAGCGGCAAGCCCAGGCAGAACGGCGTCATCAGGCCAAGACCAATTCGGACGACGTCGTCAGGCGCGGTCATGCCGGCGAGTTCCCAGACCATGGCGCCAACCGCTGCAAGGATCATGGCGGCAAAGATCGGCCCGCCCGCGACAACGGCCACCGCACCGACCAAAACCAGAACCGCAGCCGACACCACCCTGACACGCAAATCGGCCCATCTGTCCGCCTCGGTCATCGGCGCTGCCTCATGCGGACACTACTCCGCCAAAACGCCGTTCCCGGTTTCCATAGCGCGCCACGATGGCCGCCAGTTCGGCTGGCGTAAAATCCGGCCACAGCGTCGGGGTGAATTCATATTCGGCATAGGCGGCCTGCCACGGCAGAAAGTTGGAGGTCCGGGTCTCCCCCGAAGTCCGGATCACCAGATCCGGGTCAGGCAGGTCTGCGGTGTCTAGCCGTGACGAGATCAGCTTGTCGGTGATCGCGTCAGGTGCCAGTCGCCCCTCGGCAACATCGACCGTCAGGGCGCGGATCGCCCGGGTCATCTCGTCGCGACCGCCGTAATTGATCGCCACGGTCAAGTTCAACCGCGAATAGGGCGCAGTCCGCGCCTCGATCCCGGCCATCAGGCGCTGCAGCTTGGGGTCAAGTTTCGAACGGTCGCCGATAAAGCGCATCCGCACGGATTCTGCGGCCAGCCGGTCCGCCTCACGTTCGATATAACGGGCAAAGATCGACATCAGGCCGAGAACTTCCTCGGTCGACCGCTTCCAGTTCTCGGTCGAAAAAGCGTAGATCGTCAGCCAATTGATACCGAGGTCGGGCGCGCAGCGGACAATCTCCTTGACCCGCTCGGCGCCTTTGCGGTGACCGACCAATCGCGGCCAGCCCTTCTGCGTCGCCCAGCGTCCATTGCCATCCATGATGATGGCGACATGTCGGGCGCCGTGGGAAGCCGCGAAAGCCGGAACTTCGCGACTGCTGTTGGAATCGTTACCCACGCTGGCCTCTCTGATGTGATGGGGGGGACAGTCAACTCGCACTAGACCTGCATTATTTCGTGTTGTTTGACTTCAAGGGCGCGGTCGACGGCGAGGATGGCCTTGTCAGTCATCTCTTGCACCTCTTCGGACCACATCTTCTGATCATCTTCGCCCATTCCGGCGGCCTTGGCCTTCTTGATCTGATCCATGCCGTCACGCCGCACGTTGCGGATCGCAACCTTGGCGTTTTCGGCATAGGTGCCCGCAACCTTGGTCAACTGGCGGCGGCGTTCCTCGTTCAGTTCGGGGATCGGCAGGCGGATCAGCGGGCCGTCCGTGATCGGGTTGATGCCGATCCCGCTTTCGCGGATGGCTTTTTCGACCTTGGCCACCATACCCTTGTCCCAGACATTGATCACCACCATCCGCGGTTCGGGCACATTGACGGTTCCCAACTGGTTGATCGGCGTCATCTGACCATAGGCATCGACCATGATGGGTTCAACAATCGAGGCAGAAGCGCGCCCGGTACGCAAGCTGGCGAATTCCGTCCTGAGCGCATTCATCGCGCCATCCATCCGGCGTTGCAGGTCGTCGGTGTCAATCTCCAGGTCGTCTTGCGCCATCGGGTTCCTCAATCTTATCAGCTGGGGTCAGCCTTTGGCGTTCTATAACAGCAAGCAACGCCGCGCGTACAGGCCCCGTGGCACCTTGCAGCGCGGCTTTGCCCCGGCGGGCAAGTGCGAGACTCCGGTGTGGTTATCCGCAATGGGCGGCCAATCGGCCTGTCGGGCGCCCAGAAACAGGCCCACGCTGCGATTCTTCGCCGTTGAGGGAATCACCAATCAGGCTGATTGTCACAGGGCGGCCTATATCGATCCGCTGATCAAGAAATTGGGGGACTAGCATGGCAACTGTGACTTTGACTGACTTTTACAACAATCTGAACGACTGGCCGGGCAATTTGTTCCGTGCCTCTGACGGGGTGAGTTTCGGCACCCATACCGCGACCAAGTTCGCCTTTACCCTGTCCGCAGGTTCGGCGTTTCCAGGCTATACCATCACCGCGACCGG
>JBDTQR010000007.1:0-45330 GCA_039932095.1 bacterium
CGATGCCGACACGGCCGCGCTGCTGATCGACATGGGCCGGGCGGAGCGGGCGCCTTATATGCACAAAACCTGGGTGCGCATTCCGTGGGGCGTGGTGGAGGAAGCGGAGCTGCGGGAGCGGATCACGACCTCATACCAGCTTATCCGCGCGACCCTGCCGAAGAAGGTTCAGGCCGGGCTTGCGGGGTAAACCTTGCCGAGTGGTTAATTTCTGAAAACTAACCTGCTGATCTGAAACGATTTTGTATAGCGTCCAGATCTGGACAGGGGGACAGATGCCGCTGCAGAACCGCGTCCTGCCGACCGGAGAGATCGTCGTTGATCCCGCAAGGGGCCAGTTCACCGGCAACCGGGGCTGTCTGCATGATGATCACAAACGGCTGGGTCGGGCGCGGTGGAAGGGCCGCGCCTGGATCATCTGCGCGCTGGATTACAAGGGCTGGCAGCGGCAAGTGATGACCCCGCACAGCTGGACCGAGTTGTTCTTTCTGGATGAGGCGGTCGCACTGGCTGCAGGTCACCGCCCCTGCGCGTTGTGCCGCCGGACAGCGTACAACGCCTATCGCGGGGCCTGGGGGGGTGCGCCGTCCGCGCCCGAGATGGACCGCGCCCTGCATCAGGCGCGGTTGACGCCAGAGCGCGGTCAGCGGCGGTTTCGGGCCGTCTGCGCCGACCTGCCCGACGGCACCTTTGTTCGGCATGACGGGCGGCCGCATCTGATCATGGCGGCGCAGCTGCACGCCTATTCTCCCGCAGGCTATGTCGCCGCCCTGGCGATTCCTGCGGGCGAGGTCGAAGTGATGACTCCAGGCCCCACGGTCGACGTGTTGCGCAACGGCTATCGGCCTCTGGTTGCCCTGTCACTTGGAGTGGAGATGGGGCCGCGTCCTTTTGCCTGACCCGAGCCGTTGGCTTTGCGGTGGCAGGTTGCCCACGTTGAAACGGTGGCAGAGATAGGGGCGTTGGCGCTGGCAACTGGCGTGGCCGGGGCCAAGGATCACCGCGAGACCCACAAGGCGGATCATGCCCATGCCCAGCGTGACGCTGGACGGGCGGCGTCGGATGTCCGTTCGAGCCAAGGTCGCAACGATCCTGCCGGGGTGTCTGCCAGCACCAGCGGTGATCAATCGGGCGAAGGTCTTGCGGGGGATGACGACGGCTCTGACCCCGCCGACACCGACAGTGCGTCGGACACAGTTGGTGTGGGCGCCTGATCTGCGCACGGGTCCGGCTGTGCGGTCGGACAAATGATCAGGACCAACCCTCGGAAGTAGCGAGGGTTGGCCCTGAAGCTGCCTGAATGACGAGGGGTCCATCAGGCTGGCATTGCTTCCGGACGGATCAGAAGCGGAAGCCGACCTTCATTTCCAGCGAGGTGTCCTTCAGATTTACACCGCTGTTGTTGAAATCGTCATAGCGATGCGACTGAATTTCACCGCCGACAGTCCATTTGTCGGACAGGGCGTAGTCAACGCCGATACCAGCGGAATAGCCGTTGTCGGTGGCCGTCACGCCGCCGATCTGGGCCTCTGCCTGTGCAGCACCGATCGAGGCATAAACCAGCGTACGGCCCATGTCATACCCTGCCAGCAACTTGATGCCGGTGGTGGAGTTGATCTGGTCATTGGCGCTGTTCTCGCCGATGTTGTTCTTGTCATAGCTGAGTTCGGCACCGACGACAGCCTTGCCGAAGTCGCGGCGATAACCGAGGTCGATCCCGGCAAGAGCCGATTGGCCATCGTTGCCGCCCGTGAATTTGCCATAACCAAGCGACCCGCCGGCATAAAAGCCCGTCCAGTCGACAGAGGGGGCATAGACCACCGGGGCGGCTGGCGGAATGATTGCGGGCTCCATGGTGGGAACCGCCGGGCCACCCGCCATGGCGGCCATCGGGGCGAGAATAAGAGCGAAAGTCAGAAGTCCAGTACGTTGCATTTGATGCCTCCAGTGGCAGTATTTCACCGGACGGGAAAAGCCCGCTCGATGTCTGACAGCAACGTGGGGCGGCAGGGGTATAAGTCCAGTGCGCGGCGGCACACAAGAATTTGAATCGAAAAACTTGGCAGGAAGCGGCCAAATCACTGGGATTGTTAAGCTAAATTTGGCCGATTACGCGACGGAACGTGCGTCGAGTGCCATCCATTCTTCTTCGGCTGCGGCCAGTTGGGTCTGGCGGATCGCAACCGCTTCGGTGGTGCGGCGGAAGCTGCCGGGGTCGCGGGTGAAAAGATCGGGGTCACTCAGCAGGTCGGACAGTTTGCCGATCTCGGCCTCCAGCCGTTCGATCTGATCTGGCAATTGTTCGAGGCGTTTCCGTTCGGTAAAGGTCAGGCCGTCGGCCTTTTTCCGGGTCGTGGGTTCGGCGCGGGTGTCGCCGCGGGCGGTGGGTTTTTCCAGCACGGTCTGGCCGTTGGCGGTGCGCTGGGCGGCATAGTCGGACCAGCCGCCGGGATAGACAGTGGCGCGGCCCTGCCCCTCCATTGCGACGGTGGAGGTCGCCACCCGGTCGATGAAATCGCGGTCGTGGCTGACCAGAAGCACGGTGCCGTCATATTCGCCGAGGATGTCCTGCAACAGGTCGAGGGTTTCGACATCAAGGTCATTGGTCGGTTCGTCGAGGATCAGCAGGTTGGAAGGTTTGGCCATCAGTTTGGCGAGCAGGAGCCGGGCCTTTTCGCCGCCGGACAGCGATTTGACGGCGGCGCTGGCCTGACGTTCGTCGAACAGAAAGTCCTTGAGGTAGGCCACGACGTGTTTCGGCACGCCGCGGACCATGACCTGATCGGAATTGCCGCTGACGGCCATGGACGGATCGCCGGTCAGGTTGTCCCACAGCGTCGCCTCGGGGTTCAACTGGGCGCGGGTCTGGTCGAAGACGGCGATTTCCAGATTGGTGCCGAGGGTGACGCGGCCTTGGTCGGGTTGGATTTCGCCGGTCAGCATCTTCAAGAGCGTGGTCTTGCCGACACCGTTGGGGCCGACGAAGGCGACACGGTCACCGCGCAGGACGCGAAGGTCGAAGTCGCGGACGATGACCTTGCCGTCGTAGATCTTGGTCAGGCCGACCGCTTCGATCACCCGCTTGCCCGAGGTCGTCTCGGACGACAGGTCCATCGCGGCGGTGCCCTGACGGCGGATCTGGGAGGAGCGTTCGGAGCGCAGCGCGGCCAAGGCCCGGACCCGGCCCTGATTGCGTTTGCGGCGGGCCGAGATGCCTTCGACCGCCCATTTCGCCTCATGCTTGATCTTGCGGTCGAGCTTGTGGCGGGCGTCGTCTTCTTCGGCCCAGATCGTGTCGCGCCAGTCTTCAAACCCGTCAAAGCCCGAATCACGGCGGCGGACCATGCCGCGGTCGATCCACAAGGTGGCGCGGGACAGCGAACGGAGAAAGGTGCGGTCATGGCTGATCAGCACGAAGGCGGTGCGGGTCTCGGACAGTTCCGCTTCCAGCCATTCGATGGCGTGGATGTCGAGGTGGTTGGTCGGCTCGTCCAGTAGCATCAGTTCGGGCGCCTCGGCCATCAGTTTGGCGAGGGCGGCGCGGCGGCGTTCGCCGCCTGAGGCGGTGGCAACCGGGGTGTCAGGGTTGAAATGCAGACCCTCGGCGGCCATGGCGACCTTGTAGGCTTCCTCCTCGGGCAGGCGGGAGGCGGCGTAATCACCAAGGGTTTCAAAACCGGACAGGTCGGGGTCCTGTTCCATGTAGCCGACGGTCACACCGGGCGAGACGACACGGGTGCCGCCGTCGGCCTCGACCAGACCGGCCATCACCTTCATCAGCGTTGACTTGCCGGAACCGTTGCGGCCGACAAGGGCGATGCGGTCGCCGGGTTGGACAGTCATGTCCAAGTCGGCGAACAGGGGATTGCCGCCGAAGGTCAGCGAGATTTGTGAGAGTTGGAGAAGGGGTGCGCGTGCCATGGCGGGGGAGTATGGCGGCGCGGGTGAGAGGTCAACAGCCCGCGTGCGGCAGAGACCGGGCAACGGCGCGCAGGGCGCGTGCGCGGTGCGGTGGGACGCTGGCGATGGGCAGGCCGGTGAAGACGTGGATGGTGTTCAGGTCGGGGTCGATCACCGCATGGTCTGACACCCAGCCACCCATGCCGAGATAGGTCTTCAGCAACGATGGCAAGAGCGGGATGGTGTTCGTGGTGAGGGGGCGGAGGTCGATGGTTTGCGCGGCGATGGCCCTTGGGCGCAGGTCTGACGGGCCGAGGTGATGGCGGGAGAGCCAGCCGAGGGCGGCGAGGTGGCGATCAGGGTCAGACCCGTCGAAACTGGAGCAGCCGAACAGCAGGATCACGCCGTTCTGATCGACAATGCCGGTCAGCATGGCCCAGGCGAGACGCAGGATATCGGGGTCGGGATGGTCGGGGTGCAAGCAGAAGCGGCCAAGCTCCAGCATCGGGCCGGTCAGGTTCTGTAACGCGGACAGGTCGTAGAACTGCGCGGCGTAGCTGGTCGGGATGGTCTGGGCGGTGGGAAAAAACAACAGACGAAAGCCACAGACCACGGTGCCGCTGCGGTCGTCCGTCACCACCACATGCTGACATTTGCCATCAAATTCATCGACATCGCTGGCGGTGGTCTGACCGCGACCCAGCCGAAAGCACAACAGACGCAGCGCGAGGGCCGCTGCCACATCCTCGGGCGAAACCGCGAGACGGGCGGTGTATATGCCCCGGGTCAGCGGTCCAAACATCATCTCTCCGTGTCCGGGCTTGGCGGTTTCATTGCAGATGCCTAAGTTTGGCGCATTGTGGGGGGTGGTGCAATCCAACCCCTGAGGCAAACGGAGGGATCAATGGACAAGGTAACCAAAACCGACGCTGAATGGCGCAGCCAACTGGATGAGCTGGCCTTCAAGGTCACGCGGAAACATGGCACCGAACGGGCGTTCACCCATGATGACTTCCCGAAGGAGCCGGGGATTTATCACTGCGTGTGTTGCGGCACCGAATTGTTTGACCAGAAGACCAAGTTCGATTCTGGCACCGGCTGGCCGTCGTTCTATGCGCCGCTGGATGGCGACGCGGTGGGTGAGACGACCGACCGCAGCTTTTTCATGAAACGGACCGAGGTGCATTGCAATGTCTGCGATGCCCATCTGGGCCATGTGTTCCCGGACGGCCCGGCCCCGACCGGTCTGCGCTATTGCATGAACGGTGTGGCACTGACGTTCGAGCCGAAGGAATAGCTGCCAGGCGCCCCGGATCCGGTTCGGGGTGCCTGAACAGCCTATTATTTGAACAGCCCGCTATTTGAACAGATTGTCGGTGTTCAGTTTGCCGATATTGCCGAATATCTGCGACAGGATGCTCTTGCCACGGATGTTGGTGGTGGTGATCCGGCGGGACAGCGGTACGATTCGGCCCTGATCGAGCCCGAAACGCTCGACATTGGCGACACGGCCATCGGGGTTGAAGCTGATTGCCACCACCTCGCGCGAAATCTCCACCGGTTCGGAGGCGCCAAAGGTCTTGAAGCGGCTTTGGACATAATACCATGCCTCGTCGCCCAGCAAGCCTTCGACCGTGGGCCGCCCGATGGTGGCACTGACCGAATCGCGGGTGTCGACGCCGACCGTGATGACGCTGAGGTCTTCGTCGGTGGGAATATAGCCGTGATTGGTATAGATCGGCGCACAGGCCGCGAGGACAAGGGACAACACCATGCCCAGCGTCGCCATCCACGACAGGCCATGTTTCGGACCCCGACCGTCTTTATTGTCGCGCACCATGCCTGCCCCTGCCCCTGCACCCGCCATCGCCTTCTGGTGACGGCCACGGCGGGGATGTTGCCCGGCCGCCGGGCCATTCTTCATGGTCCCTGAACCCGAGGATTACAGAAGGTTGCGCCACGGTTCAAGAAAGGAACGCTTGACGAGGTTTCAAGGGCGGTTCAAAGCCGCAACAAGGAGATCTGCCATGACTGACACTTCACGGACTGATATCACCCCCCATCCCGACCACAGCGCCCTGCCGAGCCTGCCGTTCCGCGTGGCGGCGATTGCCGGGCGAAGTGCGACCCATGTGAAATTTGTGCCGGACGTCGCCGCCCGCGCTGTCATTGCGCAGGCGCTGGACCTGCTGGACCTGCCGCATCTGGTGTTTGAGGGCGACATCAGATCCAGCGGCAAGCGTGATCTGGAACTGACCGGGGTGTTGAAGGCGACTGCCGTGCAGCCCTGTTCGGTGACGCTGGAGCCGGTGAAGACCAAGATCGAAGACCCGGTGCGGCGGTTGTTTCTGGCGGATTATGAGGTGCCGACCGGTGAAGAGGTCGAAATTCCCGAGGACGACACCATCGAGCCGCTGGAAGAGGTGATCGATGCGGCAGCGGTGGCGATCGAGGCTCTGGCACTGGCCCTGCCGCTGTACCCACGGGCACCGGGGGTGGAACTGGGTGCTGTGGTGGCGACACCGCCCGACGCCGAACCAATACGCGACGCCGACCTGAAACCCTTTGCAAATCTGGCAAAACTGATCCAGAAGGGCCAGAAGACCGAGGGCAAGGACTGACATCCTGCGCGGGCAGAAAGGGGCTTGCACATGTCGCAAATCCGGTTATGTTCCGCGCCTCATTCACAGGCTGGATATGGGCATCGTCCTTCGGGGATTGCCCGGAAAAAGCTCAGGAAATCAGGGGCATGTCCCCACAACTTTAGGTGAGACATGGCTGTCCCGCAGAATCGCACGACCTCTTCCAAAACCGGTATGCGCCGCGCACATGATGCGCTGGTGGCGGCAAATCCGGCTGAATGCCCCAATTGCGGTGAGCTGAAGCGCCCGCACCACGTCTGTGGCGCTTGCGGTCATTACGACGCCCGCGAAGTCGTGGCATCGGCCAAAGCCTCGGAACTTGACGAGGACGCGGCGTAAGCCGCGCAGCGGGCGCGCGGCCCTATGACAAATACGAGCGACAGTTCATCTGCCCTCGGAGCTTCGCGCCCCTCTTCTGAAGGTCTTGCCAATCCTGCAGGTTTGGCCCAGTCCGAGAGTTCGGCCAGAATCGTGATTTCGGTTGATGCCATGGGCGGCGACCGGGGACCGGCGGCAGTTGTCGCCGGTTTGGCCATTTGTACCCAGACCATGCCGGACGCCAGCTTCATCCTGCATGGCGATGAAGTGGAACTTGCCAAACTGGTGGCCAAACAGCGCGAGTTGATCGGCCGGGTTCTGATCCGCCATGCGCCGCGCGTTGTGACGATGGGCGACAAGCCTGCCCAGGTGATGCGGCATGGTGCTGGCACCTCGATGTGGTCGGCGATTGATTCGGTCAAGGACGGCGAGGCCAAGGTTGCGGTCAGCTGTGGCAATACCGGCGCGCTGATGGCAGTATCGATGATCCGGCTGCGCAAGATACCGGGGGTGAACCGACCGGCGATTGCCTGTCTGTGGCCGAGCCGCAACCCCGGCGGTTTCAACCTGATGCTGGATGCTGGGGCCGATATCAAGGCCGATGCCGCCGACCTTTTGCAATATGCCATGATGGGGGCGTCCTATGCCCGCAACGGCATGGGCACCAAACATCCACGGGTCGGCCTGCTGAATGTCGGCACCGAGGATCACAAGGGCAGCAGCGAACTGAAGCTGGCGCTGGATCAGATTGCCGGCGCGGCAGTGCTGGGCGACTATGAGTTTGTCGGCTTTGTCGAGGGTGTCGACCTGCCGTCGGACCGGGTCGATGTGATTGTCACCGACGGGTTCACCGGCAATGTCGCGCTCAAGACGGCCGAGGGCACGGCGCGGCTTATTGGCGACTTTCTGCGCGATGCGTTCAATGCGACGATCCTGTCCAAACTGGCGGCGGTGCTGGCGCTGACCTCGCTGAACCGCCTGCGCCGCAGGATGGACCCGCGCCGCTCGAATGGCGGGGTGTTTCTGGGGCTGAATGGCATCGTGGTGAAATCGCATGGCTCGGCCGATGCCACAGGTGTCGCCTCGGCCATCGCGATGGCCTATCAATTGGCGAAATCCGGGTTTCAGGAACGACTTGCGGCACGGGTTGCATCTGGTATGGCTGCGGCGCAAAGTGCCGAAACAACAGAGATACAAGCAGGGTAGCCAGAATGACATTGCGCGCCGTGGTCGTGGGCGTTGGGCATTACCTGCCGGAACGTGTTGTAGAAAATACCGAATTGGAAACCCTGATTGAAACCTCGGATGAGTGGATCAGGACGCGGTCGGGCATCGAGCGGCGGCATTTCGCGGCAGACGGGCAGACCACCTCTGATCTGGCGGCTCTGGCGGCCGTGGCTGCGCTGACGGACGCCGGACTGCAGGCCAATGACATCGACGCCATCGTGTTGGCGACATCCACCGCCGATCTGACCTTTCCCGCCGCGGCGACCATGGTGCAGGCCAAGCTGGGCATGACCAATGGTTTTGCCTTTGACGTGCAGGCGGTCTGTGCCGGGTTTGTCTATGCGTTGACCACGGCCAATGCGTTGATCGTCTCGGGCGCGGCGACGCGAGTGCTGGTGATCGGAGCCGAGACCTTTTCCAAGCTGATGGATTGGTCGGACCGCACGACCTGCGTCCTGTTCGGCGACGGCGCGGGCGCGCTGGTACTGGAAGCGACCGTGTCGACCGGAACTTCAGCAGACCGCGGGATTCTGGCGACCGATCTGCACAGCGATGGCCGGTTCAAGGACCTGCTTTATGTAGACGGCGGCGTGTCGACCGGGACGACCGGCTATCTGCGGATGCAAGGCAAGGAAGTGTTCCGCCATGCCATCGAAAAGCTGGCCGAAACCGCCCATGCCGCCTTGGACAAGGCCGGGTTGACGGCGGATGAGGTGGACTGGATCGTGCCGCATCAGGCCAATATCCGCATCATCGAAGGCACCGCCAAACGGATGCAGGTTGGCATGGACCGGGTGGTGGTGACGGTGCAGGACCATGGCAATACCTCTGCCGCATCGATTCCCCTGGCGCTGTCGGTCGGGCGTGAGCGGGGCCAGATCAAACAGGGTGATCTGCTGGTGACCGAGGCAATTGGCGGTGGTCTGGCCTGGGGATCGGTCGTTCTGCGCTGGTAACGGTCCACCAATGCCTCGCTTCGGTGGATTTTCCGCCGAGACTTGGTGGAAAGAACGCTTTCCAAGCCCCTGTTATTGACTCGCAATTTGATCCCGCGCATCTTTGCCAAAAGCCAGGGGGATACGATGAGTGAAAAGACATTGACGCGCATGGACCTCAGCGAATCGGTATTCCGTGAGGTTGGACTATCGCGCAACGAATCCGCCGCTTTGGTGGAAAGTGTTCTGCAGCATGTCTCTGACGCCTTGGCGGCGGGTGAGACGGTAAAAATCTCGTCGTTCGGCACCTTCTCGTTGCGGTCAAAAACCGCGCGGGTCGGGCGTAACCCGAAGACGGGTGACGAGGTCCCGATCTCGCCCCGCCGTGTGCTGACGTTCCGGCCCTCGCATCTGATGAAGGATCGCGTTGCGGCGGGGAAGAAGAAATAAAGGGTGGATCAGCGGATGGATAAGTCGCCAGAGGCCTTCCGCACAATTTCCGAAGTTGCCGAAACGCTGGAAACCCCGGCGCATGTGCTGCGGTTCTGGGAGAGCCGGTTTCCCCAGATCAAACCGGTCAAACGGGCGGGCGGTCGGCGGTATTACCGGCCTGCCGACGTGGCCCTGCTCGGGGGCATCAGGCATTTGCTGCATGATGAGGGGATGACGATCCGGGGCGTGCAGAAGATCCTGCGCGAACAGGGGGTACGCCATGTCGCGGCCTTGGTCGCAGGTGGCGCCGAGACCAGCTTTGACCAGGACGCCGACCAAGAGGCGATGGACCTGCCCAGCCGCGACGCTGCAGAAGAGGCTGCGACCGACCGGGTCGTGGCGTTCGACTCGGTGGTCCGGCGCATGGCTGTGCCGACCGATAGCAGTGCCGAAGTGGTGGACCTGCATGCGCCTGCCGACGAGGACACAACGCCCGAAAAGGTCGACCCCGAGGCAGAGGACGACAAGGCCCTGGATATGCCAGTTCGGCTGGGCGCTCTGTCACGGCCCTATCCGATTGATGAGACGGTGCCCGAGGCAGAGCATATATTTGTCGATGACTATGCCGAAATGCCGAATGACGACCCGGTGCCGATTTTCAACACCCCCGCGGACGCCGCAGAAGCCGAAGACTCCGCTGCGCCAGTGCGTATTGCGGCCCGGTTGCGCGCCCTGCCCCGTCCGGTGTCCGAAGCGGCGACGGACAGGCTGACCGACCTGCACAGCCGGCTTGGCCTGCTGCACGCCCAGATCGTCGAAGTACAACGGCCGCGTCGATAGCCGGCGAAGAATGCACTTCACACCTTGCCCCTGCCCGGAATTTCGTTATGTATCCGGCCATTCGTCGGGCCATAGCGCAGCCTGGTTAGCGCGTCCGTCTGGGGGGCGGGAGGTCGAGAGTTCAAATCTCTCTGGCCCGACCAATATCGAAACCGCCCGCATGGCCCGGTGCCTCGCGGGCGGTTGCGTTTTCATTGCGGCCGAAGGATGCGATTGATGCGGCTTGGTGTTCTGCCGGCACAAACCCTGCGCGAGATGATTGCGAACGGCGCAATCAAAGCGACCGAACCGGTCCTGCCGGCGCAGATCCAGCCCGCGTCGCTGGACCTGCGCCTGGGCAGCGTGGCCTACCGGGTGCGGGCGTCGTTTCTGGCGGGGGCCGGGCGGACGGTGGACGAGCGACTGGGCGAGTTCACCATGCACAAGGTCGATCTGCGAGAAGGCGCGGTTCTGGAAAAGGGCTGCGTCTATCTGGTGCCGCTGATGGAGCGTCTGGCCTTGCCGATGGGGTTGACGGCCGTGGCCAATGCCAAATCGTCGACCGGGCGGCTGGATCTGCTGACCCGGACCATCACCGATGGCGGCACCGAGTTTGACCGGATTGCCGAGGGCTATCACGGGCCGCTTTACGCCGAGGTTTGCCCGCGCAGTTTTTCGGTCCTGGTCCGGTCGGGTCAACGGCTCAACCAGATCAGGTTCCGGTCCGGTCAGGCTGTGCTGACCGACGCCGAGCTGACTGCGCTGAACCGTCAGGAACCTCTGGTCTCGGGGACAGCGGTGATTTCCGAGGGTCTGGGCTTTTCGGTCGACCTGCGGCCTGTCCAGGGCGATTTGTTGGGCTACCGGGCCAAGCCCCATACCGGGGTCGTCGATCTTGACCTGATCGGCCACTATCCGGCGCGGGAGTTCTGGGAGGAGGTCCGCGCGACAAATGGCCAGATCATCCTCGACCCCGGTGCATTCTACATTCTGGTCAGCCGGGAAGCGGTGACCATTCCACCGGACTATGCCGCCGAGATGGCGCCATATCTGGCGATGGTCGGCGAGTTCCGGGTGCATTATGCGGGCTTTTTCGACCCCGGTTTCGGCTATGCCGCGGCAGGCGGAGCTGGGTCACGTGGCGTGCTGGAGGTGCGGTGTCATGAGGCACCCTTTGTGCTGGAACACGGTCAGGTCGTCGGGCGGCTGGTCTATGAACGCATGACAGAGCGACCCGATGCGTTGTATGGTATGGGCATCGCGTCCAACTATCAGGGTCAGGGGTTGAAGTTGGCCAAGCAGTTCAGACTGGGGTGATCCATGTGGCGGCAGGCTTGTGTCCTGTCGTTGTGCCTGCTGCCCGAAGCAGTCCTTGCCGATGTGCTGACCTTTGCGATCTCTCCCACCTCCAACCCCGCTGACGGGGTGTCGTGCCGGATCGAGGTCAGGGATGGGCAGGTCATCGTGGTGGAGGTGGTGGGGACCGGAATGCCGCCGCACAAACCGTTGCGCTGGCCGGTCAGGCGCTATGAACAGGTGGCGGTGCTGCGGGCGCTGCAGGCCTTTGTCAGCGGCGATCTGGCCAGCGTCGATGCCTACACCTCACGCCTGCCGGCCGAGCCCTATGTGACGGTGACATGGTCGACCGAGTTGGACAATGCGGCGGTAAACGGGCTTTATGTGCAGTCTGGCCTGGTGCTGCCAGCGGTACTGGCGCAGGCCATCGACGCCACCATGCCCGGCAGCGAATGCCAGACGACCACCCGCTAACGGCCCATCCGCCGGGCCAGATTGGCAGCTTGCCGGGCGCGTTTGGCGATGGCGGCGGCATCCTGAGCCTGGATGCGTTCTGCCGAGGTCATCTGGGATTTCGGTTTGCCTTTGCCGACAACATGGTCGATGCCGCTCCGCACGCCGCGGTTCACCACCTGTCGGATCACCATGTTGATGATCATCTGGATCATGCGTTCCATGTTCTAATCCTCGAAAAGTTCGCTTTGCCCGGTCTGGGCCTCTTCTTCATCTGGGGACAAATCCGTGCCGGGCAAGGGGCGGCTGTCCAATAGCCCTGCCGCGCGCAGCTCTTTCAGGCCGGGCAGGTCACGGGTAGTTTCCAACCCAAAGTGGTCAAGAAAATGTTCAGTCACCACAAACGTCACCGGACGACCCGGAGTCATCCGGCGGCGACCAAAGCGGATCCAGTCAAGTTCGATCAGTTGATCAACGGTGCCCCGGCTGACAGCGACACCGCGGATCTCTTCAATTTCGGCGCGGGTGACCGGCTGGTGATAGGCCACGATGGCCAGGGTCTCGATGGCAGCGCGGGATAGCTTACGGGTTTCGACGCTTTCCTTGTACATCAGGTGGCCAAGGTCCGGCGCGGTGCGAAAGGCATAGGCATTGCCGACCTTGACAAGTTGCACGCCGCGCCCATCGTAGCGCCGGGTCAGCGTGACAAGCGCCTCGGCCGGGTCACAACCTTCGGGCAGGCGGTGGATCAATTCGGCCAGCGTCACCGGTTCGGCCGAGGCAAAGAGCACCGCCTCGACCATGCGTTCCTGCTCGGCCATCGGCGGCGCCTCGAACAGCGAGGGTTCCATGGGTTCGACGTGGGTCATGACTCTCTCCGGCGGATTTCGACCGGGCCGAACAGGTCGGACTGGCGCAAGAGGACGTGACCGCTTTTGGCCATCTCAAGCACAGCGGCGAAATGGGCGGCGGTGGCAGAGCGGCGACGTTCGGGGCTGATGTCCCAGCCGTCGGGCAGGAAAGAGGTCAGGTCGGCCCAGTTGCCGGCATAGCCGATCAGGCCGCGCAGGCGGTCCAGAGCCTGCTCCATGGTGAATACGTTCTGCCGGTCAAAGGCATAGGGCCGGAAATCGTCGCGGGTGCGGATGCGGGCATAGGCGCGCATCAGGTCCAGCAGTGTCGCCTCATAGCGGACAGCGCGGCGGCGGGTGACCTCTTCCGGCACACCACGGGCAAACACGTCGCGGCCAAGTTGATCAAGCGCCATCAGGCGCGACGCCGCCTCGCGCATCGCGGCAAGGCGTTCAAGCTGGAACGACAGATGGGCGGCGAGATCCTCGGCGGAGGGTCCGGCATCGGCGGGGTCCGGCGGCAGCAGCAGGCGGGATTTCAGATAGGCCAGCCAGGCGGCCATCACCAGATAATCCGCGGCCAGTTCGATGCGCAGTTGGTAGGCTTGCGCCACGAACAGCAGGTATTGCTCGGCCAGCTGCAGGACAGAGATCTTCCTGAGATCGACCTTCTGGGTGCGAGACAGCGTCAGCAGCAGGTCCAGCGGGCCTTCATAGCCGTCGACATCGACGATCAGCGCCTCGGCTGCCAAGCGGTCGGCCGGGCCAAGGCGGTCGCTTTGGTCCCATATGTCAGGTTCAGCCATGCGTCGCGTCCGCCATCATGGCGGAAAGGTCGTCTTGAAGCTGTCTGATGTCAACCGGGTCTGGTGGGCGGCGCGCGGCGAGGGCGGCATGGGCCCGGGTCCGGGTCGCCGCAGACATCTCGCCTGCGGCGCCTGCCACCATCTGCATCTCGGCGAAATCGCCCTTGCAATGCAGCGCGAGGTCGCAGCCCGCCGCGATCGACAGGGCGGTCCGCTCGGCGAGGTCGCCGGTCAATGCCTGCATGTTCAGATCGTCGGTCATCAATAGGCCGTGAAAGCCGATCTGACGGCGGATCACGTCGATCATTACCGGGGACTGGGTGGCAGGTCGGGTGTCGTAGGCCGAGAAGATCAGATGCCCGGTCATCGCCAGCGGCAGGTTGGCCATCGCGCGGAACGGAGCAAAATCCTGAGCCGCCAGCTCGGCGCGGCTGGCGGTGACGGTGGGCAGGGTGTGGTGGGTGTCAACTTCCGAGCGGCCATGTCCCGGCATGTGTTTGACAACCGGCAGCACGCCTTCGATCAGGTGCGCCTCGGCGACGGCTTGGCAGATCGCGGAAACTCCAGCCGGATCAGCGCCGTAGCAGCGGTTCTTCAGGAATGGATGGGTAAGGGGTGTGATCAGATCGCCGACCGGGGCGCAGTTGGCGTCGATGCCGACCGAAAGCAGTTCGCGGGCAATCAAGCGGTAGCGCAGGGCCATGGCCTTGGCGGCATGGACCCCGGCGGCCTGCACGAAATCCTGGGGCGGGGTCCATTCGGTCCAGTGCGGGGCGCGCAGGCGTTGGACGCGGCCGCCCTCCTGATCGACAAGGATCGGCGCGTTGCGACCCACAGCGTCACGAAGATCAGCCGTCAGGCGGCGCAGTTGGTCTGGGTCTTCGACGTTGCGGGCAAACAGGATAAAGCCGAACGGCGCAAAATCACGAAAAAATGCCTTTTCCTCAGCCAGCAGAACCGGCCCGGCGCAGCCGAAGATGGCTGCCCCCCGACCAATGCTCATCTTTGCGCGACCGGGATGCAGTCGGCGTCTTCGGCTTGCAATACGGCACAGAACCGGCGGGCGTCGTCGTCGCCGTCAAAGCCATGGGCGCGCAGGCGGTAGAAGGTGCGGCCACCGGATTGAGCAGATTGCACGACCATCGCCTTGCCGGCCATCAGATCACCGAACTGCGATTGCAACTCGGCAAAGCGGGCCTTGGCAAGCTCTGGCGTGTCAAACGCCCCCAGTTGCGCCAGACGGGTGCCGATTTGCAGCGTGGCCGGGTCAATCTCGGTCGCGGGCGGCGGAGCAGAGACGGTGCGGACATTCATGGGCGTCTTGGAGCCGGTCAGGCTGTCGGGTCGCGAATGGGGCCGCAGGCTGACCGTCACCAGGGTGGTGCCCTCGGTGACGCTGACAGGTTCGGGAACGGCATTATCGACCTCGACCGAAGTGCCGGTCGCGTCGTCCACCAAAGTCCCGGCACCGTCGTCGACCGGCGGCGGATCGTTGAGCGCCAGACTGACGGGTGTGCCGGACTGCGCCTGCCCCGCGACCGAGATGCTGGACACCAGCGTCACGCCAGCGGCATGGATCGGTTGACTGGAGGACAGGATCGACAGGCCGGACACGTCGTCGGACCGCAGGGACACCGGGCGAGGTGCCAGCGTCACTTCATCGGCGACCGGGCCAGAGCTGCCGGTTGCAGCAATCACATTGACTGACAGGCCCTGATTGGACGCCTGATCGCCGCCCGGATCGGCAGGAGCCACCCGCATCGGGCCAGCCAGAGCCCGCATCACCGGCACCCCGGCCACATCGCGCACCGCAAGCCGGTAGCCCCAGAACCCCAGACCGAGCACCAGCGCCACCGAGCACACCGCCCCGGCCAGACTGACTATTTTGCGCGCCCGCTCCAGCCGCGCGTCGGACATGGATATGCCGTAACCACCTTCGAAATCTTCGAATTCCAGATCTGCCATTGTCGCCTCACTGCCAGGGGCGATACATGCCACCCCCGCTTCATTGCCTGCTCGGACCGGTCTGTTGGATCGAATGCTGCCTGTCAGCGCATTTCTTCGACCGGAGTTACCCCAAGAATACCCAATCCTGCCGAAATCACAACGCCCGTGGCGCGCACCATGGCGATTTTCGCCAAAGATGTGGCCTGATTGCCTTCCTGCAGGAAGCGAAGGGATGCGTCATCGTTGCCCCTGTTCCACAATCCATGGAATTCCGAGGCCAGTTCGTAGAGGTAGAACGCGATCCGGTGCGGCTCGTTGCCTTTGGCGGCAATCTCCACCTCCCGCGGGAATTCGGCGATCTGCTGGGCCATGTCGATTTCTGCCGGATGCGAAAGCTGGGTCAGGTCGGCATTCGCCAACGCGGCGTCCGACACATCCATCCCGGCCTCACGCGCCTTGCGCAGGACCGAGTTGATCCGCGCATTGGCGTATTGCACATAGAAGGCCGGGTTGTCCTTGGACTGTTCCAGCACCTTGGCGAAGTCGAAATCCAAAGCCACGTCGTTCTTGCGGGTCAGCATGATGAACCTTGTGACATCGGCCCCGGCCTGTTCGACCACATCGCGCAGGGTGACAAAGGTGCCGGCACGTTTGGACATCTTGAACGGCTCACCGTTCTTGTAGAGTTTGACCAGTTGCACAAGTTTGATATCGAGCGGCACCCGGCCATCGGACAGTGCCGATACTGCCGCTTTCATCCGTTTGACATAGCCTGCATGATCGGCCCCGAAGATGTCGATCAGCGCATCAAAGCCGCGCTGTACCTTGTTGTAATGATATGCAATGTCGGGGGCGAAATAGGTCCAGGTACCGTCCGATTTCATCACCGGCCGGTCGACATCGTCGCCATGCACGGTGGACCGGAACAGGGTCTGCAGCCGCGGCTCCCAATCCTCCAGCGTCTTGCCCTTTGGCGGTTCCAGCGTGCCTTCATAGATAAGGCCCTTTTCGCGCAGGGTCTGGATGGCGGCTTCGATCTGCCCGGTGCCATAGAGCGCCTTTTCCGAGGAATAGACATCCATCGTCACGCCAAGTTGCGCAAGGTCGGCGCGGATCATGTCCATCATCATGTCGGACGCGAACAGCCGCAGGTCGGCGAGCCAGACCGATTCCGGCTGGTCAATCAGGCTGGTGCCGTATTTGGCTTTCAACGCCTCTCCCACCGGGATCAGGTAATCGCCGGGATAGAGGCCCTCACGGATTTCCGGCTCCAGTCCGTTGGCCTCGCGGTAGCGTTCGAAGGCGGACCGCGCTAGCACATCGACCTGCGCGCCGCCATCGTTGATGTAGTATTCGCGGGTGACTTTCCAGCCGGCGAAGGCCAGCAAGTTCGACAAGGCATCACCGACGACAGCGCCCCTGACATGGCCGACATGCATCGGGCCGGTCGGGTTGGCGGAGACAAACTCCACATTGACCTTGAGCCCGCCGCCGAGGGTGGAACGGCCAAAATCCGCGCCATCGGTCAGCGCGGCCTTGACCACGCCCTGCCAGACCACATTCGACAGCCGCAAGTTGAGGAATCCCGGCCCGGCCACATCGGCACTTTTGATCCGCGGGTCGCGGGCCAGACGGGCAGCCAGGGCCTCGGCAATCGCGCGGGGTTGAATGGCGGCGGGTTTGGCCAGCACCATCGCGGCATTGGTCGCCATATCGCCATGCGCCGCATCGCGCGGCGGTTCAACCGCGACATTGCTGAGGTCGAGGCCCGGCGGCAAGGCGCCGTCTTGGGCCATCGCGGTCAGTTCGGCCACGACAAGGCTGCGGATATCGGCAAAGAGGTTCATCTGATCAAATCCTGTCTCATTGCCTTGGGGGATGCCAGAGCGGCGGCATTTGGTCAAGCAGGGCAAGAAAAAGCCCGCAGTCCTTGCGGACGCGGGCCGTCGGTTCGGCGGGATTTGCCGGGATTCAGGGCTTGGGCGGGGTGTTTTCCCTGAGGTAGTGGGTCTCTCGCGCGCCAAAGAAAAAGGTAATGACAGCGCCGATGATCCACCACATCGGCGGTGGTACCATGGCGAGGGCCTGCATCCGCGCCTCGAACCACGGCGGGTTGCAGCCTGCGATGAGGAAAGCGGCGATGGTCAACAGGGCCATCAGGGGGCGCGGCAGGCGGTTCATCGCGTCGATCAGAAGGTTATAGCCGGTGCGGCCCTGCGCCGTGGCGGGCCGGTATTCCGGCAGAGGGCCATTCCGGGTTTCGACATCCTGAATGGCGGTGCCGAGGTCGTCGACGATCTTTGCGAGGTCCATGGTAGTTTCCTAATTCCAGGCGGCAATTCGGGCGTGATGCTGGGCGTCGGTCAACCACAGGCTTTGCGGCAGAAACACCTCGGCGCGGGTGATCCAGCCGCCTTTGCCACCATCGCGGCGGCGGGCATATTTGCGGCTGGCGGGGCGGGCGTCACCGAGCGCGTAGTAATAGTCGCGGCGGGCGATGCCATAGGCGGCGTTCAACTGGCCGGGATGTGCCGCAGCCATTGCCTTGGCGGCAGAGATGACCACCGGGCCGATCACGCCGTCATCCGGGCAGGCCTGGCCGCGACGGGTCAGCATCCGTTGCAGCACCTTCACCGCATTGGCCCCGGCATTGACATACATGTCGAACACTGAGGGCTGCACTTCCGCAGGCAAGGCAGCAATGCCGGGGCGGTCAAAATAATGGCGGATGAAGATGTCCACGGCCTCGGCGCGGGTCAGGCCCTTCAGATCGGCGGTGTCGATCTTGCCGTCATGGTTGGTGTCATGTCTGAGCGCCCGCATCGTACCGATGGTGACACCGTAATTGGTCGCGCCACCGGGATCCGCGGCGTCGTCTACATAGCCACCCACCCGGGCGACGATCTCTTCGGCAATCTGGCGGACCGATTTCATCAAGGGCCTCATGGGTTGCATGAGGGCAAGATGGCTGCAGGCCGGTTAATGCCGGGGTAAGTCTGCGTGCGGAGGGTCAGGAGCCTGGCTTGGCTTCCTTGTAGACGCCCTGCGCCTTCAAGGCGTCGATCACCTCTTTGGGCATGTATTTTTCGTCATGCTTGGCAAGGACTTCGCTGGCAACAAAGGTATCGCCCTGCATCTGTCCCAAGGCGACCATGCCCGCGCCTTCGGAAAAGAGGTCGGGCAGGATGCCGGTATAGCGCACCGGCACCACGGTCTTGGTGTCGGTCACCGAAAAAGTCACTGTATCGCCCTGCCCGCGCACCAGCGACCCCGCCTCGACCAGCCCGCCGATGCGGAACACCTCTCCGGCGCGCGGCGGTTCGGTTGTGACCTGGGTGGGCGACCGGAAGTAGTTGATGCCGTCCTTCATCGCATAGCCGATCAGCGCGGTGGACAGGCCAAGCGCCACGAAGGCCACCACGATGATCTGGATGCGCCGGGTCTTCTTGAGGTTCTTCAGGCCCGCCATCAGGTCCTCATGGAAAGATCGGGGCCAGCATCAGCCCCATGGTTTCCGGCAGACCCAGCATCAGATTGGCGTTCTGCAGCGCCTGACCGGAAGAACCCTTGTTGAGGTTGTCCAATACCGCAACCACCACGGCGCGTCCCGGTGTGCGGTCCGCCGTCACGCCGATGTGACAGAAGTTCGATCCGGCAATGTCGCGGGTCGAGGGCAGGCTGCCCATCGGCAGGACGACGAGGAAGGGCTCCTTGGCATAGGCATCGGTCAGGGTCTGGTGGACTTGCGCCGGGTCGCCCTTGACATAAACGGTGGCAAGGATGCCGCGGTTCATCGGCAGCAGATGCGGGGTGAACTGCACCAGCACAGGGCGACCGGCGATCCTGGAGAACTCCTGATCGAACTCACCCAGATGGCGGTGTTTGCCGCCGGCGGAATAGGTGTGGGTGCCGCCTGACAGTTCGGCGTGCAAGAGGTTCTCCTTGGCCGAACGCCCTGCCCCGCTGACCCCGGCCTTCAGGTCGATGATGATGTCGTCCAGGTCGATCACCTTGGCCGCAATGAGTGGCCGCAGTGCAAACTGGCCGGTGGCGGCGTTGCATCCGGTGCCGGCGACCAGACGGGCCTTGGCGATGTCGTCGCGGTAGAACTCGGTCAGGCCGTAGACCGCTTCGACCTGCAGATCCGGATGAACATGCGGGGCACCGTACCACTTTTCATAGACCGCCGGGTCACGCAGCCGGAAACCGGCGGAGAGGTCGACGATCTTCAGGGTTGGCGGCAGGGCGGCGGTCACCTCTTGACTGGTGCCGTGCGGCAAGGCGCAGAAGCACAGGTCGATCTGGGCAAAGTCGATATCCTCGATCTTCTGCAGCCGTGGCAGGTCAAGGTGGCGCAGGAAGGGGAACACCTCGGCCATGGTCATCCCGGCCTTACGGTCGGCAGCCAGGGCTGCAACCTCCATCTCGGGATGGGTCGCGATCAGGCGGACAAGTTCGGCCCCGGTGTAGCCCGAAGCCCCTAAAATGGCGATCTGATAGGACATGGCTGGTGGTTTTCCTGACAATTCCCGTGGCCCTCTATCTGGCCATGGCAGCGTCAGATGCAAGAGGAAATCTCGTCGCAGGGCCGGACCATCGCCTAGTTCACCAGAATGTCGTGCGCAATATCCGCCAGCGTCGCGCCGTGCACAGTGACACCTCCGGCGGCGCCAAAATCGAACACGACGTCGGAACCGAAAGTGCTGGCATGGGCCAAGGCGTCGGCAACACTGTCGACACCCGCGATCTTGCGGAACATCAGCAGATCAGCATCGGTGAAATCAACGACCGTGTCATGGCCCATGTCGGCGCTGAACACGAACCTGTCGGCGTCCGCGCCGCCGATCAGCCGGTCGTCGCCGCCCTGGCCGGCCAAGGTATCGCGCCCGTCACCGCCTGATAAAGTGTCATTGCCTTCGCCGCCAATGAGACCATTGTTCAGGTCATTGCCGATTCCGCGAAAATTGCCATGGCCGACAAAGTTCAGGTTTTCGATATTGGTGAATTGGGTGGCGTTGCCCTTGGACAGCGACAGGAAGTGCATCGAGGTGTTGACTTGATCGGTGCCGTCACCGGCGAATTCCTTGATCATGTCGCGCGAGGTTCGCACGATATAAAGATCGTCGCCCGTGCCGCCGACCAGCAGATTGTGGCCGTTGCCGGCATCCAGCGTGTCGTTGCCCTCGCCACCAAACAGATGGTCAAAACCCGAACCGCCCTTCAACTTGTCATCGTCGCCCTGACCGAACAGGAAATCATCACCGCCCTGCGCCCGAAGAACGTCATTTCCCGCCCCGCCATACAGAAAGTCATTCGAGGTGACCGTGCCTTGCAAGCTGTCATCGCCGCCAAAGCCAAAGGCGGTGCCCATCTTGGTCAGGGGGTCAAACCAGTCTTCGCCCCTGGCCACCTCATAGGCTTCATTTTTCAGTCTTGCGTCGGTCAGAACGGTTGCGATCTGTTCATCGCCGTCATGGGCGGGCTGGACTTCGCCAAGCGAGAAGCCGTCCAGCGCGTGGGCCAGCGAGTGCTGATGACGCAGGGTGATCGAGCCATCATCCTCGACATAAATCAGATGCGACGACCCGGTCTGCACCCCGGGATACCAGCCCAGCCCGATGCCGTTTGCTGCAAACCATTCATAAGATGCGGCAAACAGGTCGGAATAGTCCGCTGTCTGGTCCTGATCATCGACCGAGCCGTCCATATTGGTTTCGGTGACCAGCAGATTGTCGCCGGTCAGCACGGCATAGATCTCATCGAGCCGGTCCATCAGTCCGGTCGGGCTGGTGGCGGTGTTGGTGCCCATCCAGCCGGGGTAAAGATGCGCCGACCACACCAGATCGGGGCCAACCGCTTCCCGCAGGAAATCCAGCGCGGAGACGTCGCCGATCTGGGTGTTGGCCAGCGTCAGGAAGTCGCCGTTGTAGCCCCAGCCGCCAATCAGAATATGGCCATCCACGCGGCTTTCGATCATCCGGGCCAATTGCGCGCAATGCGTCGCGTATAGCGCCACGAAGTCGGCGGCGCTGTGGTCGGCATCCGCGCCGTTGGCCCGCACGGTGTTGCGGTAACCCGCAGGCTCGTTCATCAGGTCCCAGCCATAGACCGCCTGTTCGACGCTGGAATGACCATCCATCCAGTCGATCATCCTGGTCCACGCGCCGTGCACGTTGGAGAAATTCGCGTCCATCGCGTCATAGGCCTCGGCATTGGTCAGATGCGGATGGGTGGCATCGCCAGGGCCGATGTTCTGGGTATCGCCGCTGCCATAGGTCAATGTGATCTGGTAACCCTCAGCCGTGGCGGCAGCCAGAAACCGTTCGAATTGCGGGTTCATCAAGCCATCCGCGTTGAACGAGTATTCGTTGAACAGGATGCGCAGATTGTTGACCAGCGGCAGACCGGCCTTGATCGAGGCGACAAAGCCTTCGGGATCGCCGTTCATCCCCATCGGGATCATCTGGGCCGGGTCCTGCCAGACCTGACCCGAACCGTCAGCCGCAATGACAGCGATGTTGATCATATGCACGTCGGCGGTATTGGAACCAATTGCCATGGTGGACCCCGTTCATACTGGGGGCGGACTTGGGCCGGGTCCCCGAAACACTGAAACAGGGGCTGATCCCACCACGGCAGCCCCGGCGGCACGGAAAGCCGCGCCGTATCGCAGGGTTCATAGGCCGCCGTCCGACGGCCAAAATCGGGCTGATACCAGGTTTAATTGCGGTTCATCGGGCAAGTTGAGGTCAAAAGGGACGGAGTTTCGCCCTAGATCGGCGCGCGCTCGCCGGCCTCTATCGCAAAGGCCATGATGTTTTCGCGCGGCGGTAGCGGGCAAATGGCAAAGTCGGTGAAGGCGCAGGGCGGGTTGTACGCCTTGTTGAAATCAAGCGTGATTTCAGCGTCGCCGACCTTTTCCCCGATCAGAAAGCGTGAGGCGGCATAGGTTTGGTGCCCCGAAGTCTGGTCGCGGAACACGAACATCGGCAGGCCGGATTTCCAATGGGTGGCCAGCAGGGTCACACTTTGGCCGTCATGGCTGAAATGGGCGCGGTGGGTCAACGTGATGGAGGTCGGACCGGCGCCCTTCTGCTCGACTTGCTGTGCCCTTGGACCGGCCAGTGCCTCCCAGCGGGCGCGGATAATCCAGGCCGGGTCGTAAGGAAAATAGCCGAGCCTGGCCTCGCGCGGCAGGGTCAGATCGCGGACCCTGAGGGCGGGCTGGCCCGCGACGGTGTGAATCTCCAGCAGAAACCGGTCGACCTGCAGCATTGGATTGTCGCCGGTGACGTGAAACTCGCGCCGGACACCGCCGGTTTCAAAACTGAAACCGGGCAGCAGGGTGCCAAGATGGGCCGGACCATTCGACAGGATCAGGTCATTGTCGGCAGCACTGCCCACGGTTTGCGGGCCGGGTGGGATTTCCAGCCGATCGGTCAGGTTCAGCCAGCCATCCTCGGCCCTTAGTGCTGCCAGCCGTTTGGCCTGCCACGCCAGGTACTCCGCCGGGATCATGCCATCACGCGCGCTTGCAGGTCTTGCAGGTCCACCGTGGCGATGTAGCGCGGGATGTTGGCCCAGATCGGGTGGAAGCCATAGCCGCCCCCGGTCAGTTCGGCCAAGGCGGCTTCACGTGTCCAGCCCTGATTGAGGATGCGGTACAGCGCCACGATCAGGCCAGTCCGGTCGGCGCCATGGTGGCAGTGAACCAGGGTCGGACCGTGGAGCAATCCGGCATGGACCGCCCGCAGCGCGTCGACAACCCGGCGGCCGCCGTTTTCGGCCACATAGCGCGATTTCATCGGGATGCGAGCGAAGCTGATCGCGGTGGATTTGCCGAGCGGGACGTCGTTCACGGTCTGGCGGAGCGAGACCACGGTCCGGATGCCCGCTGCCTCAAGATTGGCGAACCCGTCGGCGTCGGGTTGGGCGGAACGGTAGAGGTGATCGGTGACGCGGTAGAGGTTTGGCACGCCTTGCAGAGCGACGGGCTGCGCCCAGTTTGACGGGCGCTGCGACTGGGTCAGGCCAGGGGTTGGAAAGAACGACGCAGGCAGTGCGGCGAGCAGGGTCCGGCGGGTCAAAGACGCAGTGGTACGGGTCAGAGCCATCGGGCCTCCTATCGCTATCAAGATGCTGGGAAATCGCGATTTCGGCAAGGGGTGCTATGCCCGGATCTGGGCGCTTGAAAATGGCCTTGATTCCATTGGATGATATTAAACTCTGCTCAGAAGGTGCCAGGGTCTGGGCGAAAGTGCTGGCAGCCAGCCCGATCGCAGCGCTGAAAGCCGTGTCTCACGCCGCGTCAAACGCGATCCGGCGGCGCATGAACTGGGTGGATTTGCTGGACACGCTGACCGGATCGCCGGTGGTCAGGCATTTGGCCACGGTGCCGGTGCCAAGAAATTCTGGCCGCCGGGTCAGATAATCGGCGAGGCTTTCGGCCACCAGATTGGCTTGGGAATAGACCTTTACCTCTGGCCCCAGTGCCTCTTGAAATACCTTGGCCATCAGCGGGTAATGGGTGCAGCCGAGCACCGCCGCTTCGGGATGCGGCATCCGGCGTTTCAGCGCCTCGACATGGGAACGCACCAAAGCTTCGGCCAGAATTTCATCGCCTTGTTCGATGGCATCGACGACGCCGCCGCAGGGTTGCGCCTCGACATCGACGCCGATCGCCCGGAACGCCAGTTCACGCTGAAAGGCGCGGGAGGCAACGGTGGCGGGGGTGGCGAACAGGGCGACATGCTTGACCGACACTTCGCGGGGCGGCGAGTTGTCGCCCCATTGCCGTTCGGTCAACGCCTCGATCAGCGGCACGAAAACGCCGAGCACCCGCTTGTCGGGCGGCACCCAGGTTTCCTGCATCCGCTTCAACGCGGCCGCAGAGGCGGTGTTGCAGGCGAGGATGACCAGATCGCAGCCTTCGTCCCACAACCGTTCTACCGCGGCGCAGGTCAGATTGAAGATGTCGTCATGCGTGCGCACACCGTAAGGCGCGTGGGCGTTGTCACCGAAATAGATGAACGGCACCTGTGGCAGGCGCCGTTGCAGCGCGTCCAGCACCGTCAGCCCGCCAATTCCGCTGTCAAATACGCCCACTGCCATGATTTGCCCCTTGGTTTTTGGGCAGAATAGGCAAAACCCCGGCCAAGGGGAAGGCTGCGGTAGACAGGCGGCCAAGTTTCGGTGTTATAGAGGCGGTGCTTTGGGTGGGGGGGATTATGGTCGACTGGGACAAACTGCGGATATTTCATGCGGTGGCCGACAAGGGCTCGCTGACCCATGCTGGCGAAGTGCTGCATCTGAGCCAGTCTGCCGTCAGCCGGCAGATCCGCGCGCTGGAAGAAAGCCTGTCAGTGACGCTGTTTCACCGCCATGCGCGGGGGTTGATCCTGACCGAACAGGGCGAGTTGCTGTTTGACGCCACCAGCCAGATGAACCGTCGTCTGGACGCCGCCGCCGCGCGTATTCGTGACAGCGAGGATGAGGTGTTTGGCGAGTTGCGTGTGACCACCACGACCGGGTTCGGCACGCTGTGGCTCGCCCCGCGACTGGCGAAACTGTATGCAAAGTTTCCGGCGCTGAAGATCGATCTGATGCTGGAAGAACGCGTCCTGGACCTGCCGATGCGTGAGGCCGATGTCGCGATCCGGATGAAGGAACCGACACAGGCCGATCTGATCCGCAAGCGTCTGATGAATATCAGAATGCGGCTTTACGCGACACCGACCTATCTGGCCGAGCATGGCATGCCGGGCAATATGGACGAATTCGCCAACCACCGCCTGATCAGCCAACACGCCGGAACCGCGCAGGTTGCTGCAGGTGCATTGCTGGTGGCGGAACTGATGAGCCATGACATCCCCTCGACCCTGACCGTCAACAACTATTTCGGCGTGCTGCAGGGCGTACTGAACCATCTTGGGATTGGTGTGCTGCCGGACTATATCACCGAGGACAGCCCGGATCTGGTGCG
The DNA here is from genome assembly GCA_039932095.1 of bacterium. Lineage (GTDB taxonomy): Bacteria > Pseudomonadota > Alphaproteobacteria > Rhodobacterales > Rhodobacteraceae > Stagnihabitans. The sequence goes on from JBDTQR010000007.1 coordinate 25,609, forward strand.
TGTTCTGCCCGATGTCGAAAGCGGCGAAGTGCCTGTTTTTCTTGCATATCCCGAAGAATTACGCCATTCCAAGCGGGTTGCGGCATTCAGAGATTTCGTGACGGACGAAATCATGACTTACCGGAAGCGTCAGCAAGATCTGGACTGACCGGACCGTCATGCAGTTTCTGCATAGCGGAAATGCCGCTTTTGTAGGCGGTTCGATGTTGCCGCTAACGCTGCGCCCCCCTATATGCCCTTTTGAAGCAGCAATCGAGTTCGCTCGTGTTGTTTCATACCTCCCTGTTGGACTTGGCCGAGCGAAAGCTCGGCCTTTTTTTTGGCTGGACGGATGTGTCAACCAAGGGCGTCAAGCTTGTTGGAGCCACACCCCGCCGCGCACCAAATTCGCCCGGACTCTGGCCGGGCGTCGGACTTACAGGGCGTCGCGCCGCCGGGTCAGAAAGGCGGCATCGGCGTCTGAGGCGGCCAGAGTGATGGCGCGGTCATAGGCGGCCCGGGCGGCGGCGGTCATCCCGGTACGGGCAAGGTATTCGGCCCGGGCAGCATGGAACGGCTGATAGTCGGCGAGCGGACCGGACAGTGCCTGCAGGATCGACAGAGCCGCGTCCAGCTGCCCGGTTTCGGCCAGGGCCACGGCGCGGTTCAGTTGCACTACCGGGGTTGGCTCCATCCGGTAGAGGCTGCCGTATAGGAGGGCGATCTGCTGCCAGTCGGGCGCTGCGCCCTGCACATGGCAGGCGGCGATGGCGGCTTTGATCTGATACGGCCCGGGCAGGTGGCGGGCCATGGCGGTGTCGATCAACGCCAGCCCCTCGGCAATCGCGCTACGGTCCCACAGGTCGCGGTTCTGGTCGGTCAGGGCGACTGTCGCCCCTGCCCCATCCATCCGGGCAGCGCGGCGGGCGTGGGTGATCAGCATCAGGGACAGACACCCTTCGACCTCGGGCTCGCCAGGACGCAGGGTCTGGATCAGACGGGCGAGGAAGATCGCCTCGGCGCACAGATCGCGGGGTTCGTGCGGGCCGGCGGTGTAACCGGCGTTGAAGATCAGGTAGATCACCGCGAGAACCGAGTGCAGCCTGTCGGCCCAATCCTCCGGCCCCGGCACGGCGAAGGGGATGCCGGCCTCGGCGATGCGAGTCTTGGCGCGGGTCAGGCGTTGCGCCATGGTTGGCTCGCTATCAAGAAAGGCGCGGGCAATCTCGGCGGTGGTCAGGCCGGCGATGGCACGCAGTGTCAGGGCGACGCGGCTTTTCGGCTCCAGTGCCGGATGGCAACAAGTGAAGATCAGGCGCAGGCGGTCGTCTTCAATCACCTCGGCCTCCTCTTCTGCCTCATCGCGGGCCAGCACGGTCAGGGCGGCGGTGTTGCGGGCGTCGCTGGCGGCGCGGCGCAGGCGGTCGATGGCCTTGCGGAACGCCACGCGGATCAGCCAGGCCTCGGGCCGGTCGGGCACTCCGCGCATCCAATGGACCAGAGCCGACGCGGCGGCGTCCTGCAGCGCGTCCTCAGCCAATTGAAAATCGCCGACGCGCGAGATCAGCGCGGCGAGGATGCGCCCCCGGTCGGCCTGCAATGCGCGGGCAAGACTGCCGGGCGCGTCCGGCATCAGCGGAACTGCATTACGGGGCGGACCTCGATGGTGCCGAACCGGGCGGCGGGGATGCGTTCGGCCAGTTTCACCGCCTCGTCGATGCTGGGACAGTCCAGCAGGTAATAGCCGCCAAGATGCTCTTTGGTCTCGGCAAAGGGGCCGTCCATCACGATGGACTTGTCCCCCCGTATCCGCAGCGACTTGGCAGTGCCAACGCCGAGCAGGGCGTCGCCAGAGAGGTAGCAGCCGTCGGACTGATAGCTGCGGGTGGCGGCACGGTAGTCGTCAAGCATCGCGGTCTGTTCAGGCGAGCCGGGTGCGGGATGGGTGGCGGGGTCAGAGTAGATCAAGGCCATGAATTGCATCGCAGACTCCTCAGGGAGATGGCAGCGCCGGGGTCACGGCGCTGCCGGTTGCAGAGATCAATACACCATCACCGGGCGCAGTTCGATTGTGCCGTAGGCAGCGGTCGGGATCATCGCTGCGGCCTTGATGGCGGCGTCAAGATCGGGCACCTCGATCAGATAGTAGCCGGCCAGATGCTCTTTGGTTTCGGCAAAGGGGCCGTCCATGGTTTCAGTCTTGCCGCCGCGCACCCTGACAGAAGTGGCGGTGTCGACAGGTTTCAGGCCATCGCCCGACACATAAGCGCCCTTTGCTTTCAATTCAGCGGTGAAGGCGGTGTAGCCTGCCATCATCGTGGCAAAGGCAGGCGTGCCATATTGCGGGGCGTTGGCGGGGGCCGCGTAGATCAGCGCAAGGTATTGCATCGTGGTTCCTTTCAGGGTTGAGGGTCAGGCGAAATGTTGCAGAACAAGCACCACAGCCAGTGTCAGTTGGACCGCAGTGGTCGCGACCGACCCGCCGATACGCAGCGGATGGGCCTGATTGGTGACCGTGATGCCGAAGGGATGGATCAGGCGCGACAGCACCAGGACCACGCCTGCCAGATTGAGCAGCGTGGCCCCTGCCCCGCCAGCCTCGGCCAAAAGCATCAGGATCAGCGCCAGTGGCACGTTCTCGACGAAGTTCATCTGGCGGCGGCAAGCCTCAAGCAGCCGGTCATCGCCGCGGTCGCCGAGCGAGATCGTGGTCTTGCCGCGGGTGCGGATCGCCAGAAGGTTCAGCGTGATCAGGATCACGGCCAGAACGGCGGCATAGGGGGCGGTCATGGGAAAGGTCATTGGTGTTCCGTTCTTGCTGGGGTCTGCACCAAGGACGCAGGCTAGAGCGGAAATTCGACATCGGGCGAAAAAAAATTTCGGATCGTTTTTGACGGGCCTGGTCAGATTGCGCGGAATTCCGTCGGGAAATGGGCGCGAAAAATCTCTTTTGATCAAATGGGGTTGGCGGAATTCAGGTCGCCTGGACCGCGTCGGCGGCCAGGCGTCCGGCAAAAACCCGCCCATTTTACAAAGGCTTGGAAACAATTCCGTGACCGTTTTTGATGAAACTTTCCGCCGGGGGAGAAGTTATTTCGGCATGACGCCCTGATGGCGTTAGGTTCGAAAGGATATTGAAATGACCCGTGCAAACAAGCTTTTGACGGCAACGTCGCTTCTGGCCCTGCTGGCCGTTCCGGCCTTTGCCGATACCATGATCGGCGGCGACGCTGGTCTGGATGCGACGCTGCACGCCACCCTTGGCAATGGCGCGAATGTCAACGCCGGCGCTTCGGCGTCGACCGATGCGACCGTCAACAGCGATGGCAGTAGCGTGGCGACCAACGGCGCGTCCGATACGGCGGTCACTGCGACCACCGACGTCAATGGCGATGGCAAGATCGATGCGATGGACAATGCCGGCGCGATGGCCAGCGTTGATCCGAATGCCGACGCCCATGCTGTCCTGATTGGCCACAGCGTGTGGTCGAAGGACGGCAAACTGGTCGGCAAGGTTGAAAATGTCGGCATGACCAACGACGGTAAATTGCGCCTGACCGTCGCCGTGGATGCGGCCTTGCAATCCGACATTCGCCGCTTTTCGGTGGACGTGGATTCGACCGCCAAGCTTGACGGTGACCTGAAGCTCGGCTGGAGCGAAGCCGACCTGATGACGACGCTGGACGCCGACGCCAAGACCAACGGCTAAAGTCCGCAATCGGATATTACGGGCCCCGCCAGCGATGGCGGGGCCTTTTGCATGCGGTGTGTCAACCCGGCATGGGGCAAAGGCAATGACACCATCGACCTGCATCTTTTCGTTGCGGGCGGCAGCCTCGTCGACGCGGCGCCGTTCAGCAGTACCGGCATGGCGAAGGCGCGCTTCAATACCAACAAGGGCGTTGTGGCGGGAAATGCCGACGGCGACGGCAGCGCGGATTGGCAGATTTTGCTGGCCAACAAACCGACGATTCACGCCAGCGATCTTCTGTTCTGACCTTCCTTTCAGCGGGCCTATAGCCTAAGACCCGGCCAAGCAGAACAAAGGCGCGGTCATGGCTGAACCCAAGATTACCCCCGAACTGATTGCCGCGCATGGGCTGAAGCCTGATGAGTATCTGCGGCTGCTGCAGATCGTTGGGCGGGAGCCGTCGTATACCGAGTTGGGGATCTTCTCGGCGATGTGGAATGAGCATTGCTCCTACAAGTCGTCGAAGAAATGGCTGCGGACCTTGCCGACCACCGGGCCGCAGGTGATTTGCGGGCCGGGAGAGAATGCCGGTGTGGTCGATATCGGTGATGGCCAAGCGGTGATCTTCAAGATGGAGAGTCACAATCATCCGTCCTATATCGAGCCTTATCAAGGGGCTGCGACCGGGGTGGGTGGCATCTTGCGCGACGTTTTCACCATGGGGGCGCGGCCGATTGCGGCAATGAACGCCTTGTCGTTTGGCGAGCCGTCGCATCCCAAGACCGCGCATATTGTGAAGGGCGTGGTCGAGGGTGTTGGCGGATATGGCAACGCCTTCGGGGTGCCGACGGTCGGCGGCGAGGTGCGGTTTCATCGCAGCTATAACGGCAATTGCCTGGTGAACGCCTTTGCAGCGGGTCTGGCGGACAGCGACAAGATTTTCTACTCGGTCGCCTCGGGTGTCGGGATGCCGGTGGTCTATCTCGGCGCCAAGACCGGGCGCGACGGGGTTGGCGGGGCGACGATGGCCTCGGCCGAGTTCGACGACACTATCGAGGAAAAGCGCCCGACGGTGCAGGTCGGCGACCCGTTCACCGAAAAGCGGTTGCTGGAGGCCTGTCTGGAGCTGATGGCCTCCGGCGCGGTGATCTCGATTCAGGACATGGGGGCCGCCGGTCTGACCTGTTCGGCGGTTGAGATGGGCGACAAGGGCGGCTTGGGGATCAAGTTGCAATTGGATATGGTGCCGCAGCGCGAGACTGCGATGACGGCCTATGAAATGATGCTGTCGGAGTCTCAGGAGCGGATGCTGATGGTGCTGAAGCCCGAGATGGAGGCTGAGGCGCGGGCGATCTTTGTCAAATGGGATCTGGATTTTGCCATTGTCGGTGAGACGATTGCCGAGGACCGGTTCCTGATCCTGCATGGCAATGAGGTGAAGGCCGATCTGGTGCTATCGCAGTTGTCGTCCAGTGCGCCCGAATATGACCGGCCCTGGGTGGAAACCCCGGCTGCGGGGGCGCTGGGAGACGTGCCCATGATTGGCGCGATTGCGGCGCTGTCGGTGCTGATCTGCGCGCCGAGTTACGCCCACAAGGCCTGGGTTTGGGAGCAGTATGACAGTCAGGTGCTGGCTGACACGGTGCGCGCGCCGGGTCTGGGGGCTGGAGTGGTGCGGGTGCATGCCACGGGCAAGGCGTTGGCCTTCACGTCGGACGTGACACCGCGTTATGTCAAGGCCAACCCGTTCGAAGGCGGCAAGCAAGCGGTGGCGGAAGCTTATCGAAATCTGGTAAGTGTGGGCGCCAAGCCCTTGGCGACGACAGATAATCTGAATTTCGGCAATCCTGAAAAGCCCGAGATCATGGGGCAGCTGGTCGGGTCTCTCAAGGGGATCGCGGCAGCGTGTATCGCGCTCGACATGCCGATCGTGTCGGGCAACGTGTCGCTGTATAATGAGACGGACGGGGTAGGCATTCTGCCGACGCCGACGATTGGGGCGGTGGGGTTGCTGGCCTCGCTTGACGACATGATCGCGGGCCGACCGCAGGACGGCGACGTGGCGGTGCTGATCGGGGCAACCTTGGGTCATCTGGGGCAGTCGGCTTTGCTGGCGGAGGCTTTCGAGATTGAGGCCGGGGACGCGCCGCCGGTCGATCTGGTGGCCGAACGCAAGAACGGCGATTTCATCCTGACCCATCGGCACGCATTCCGGGCCTGCTGCGACCTGTCGGACGGCGGGCTGGCCTTGGCGGCGTTCGAGATGGCGGAAGCGGCGAAGCTGGGGGTGGTGCTGGAAGCGGGCGATATTCCGACGCTTTATGGCGAGGATCAGGCGCGCTATCTGGTCGCCTGCGCGCCTTCCGAAGCGACCAGGCTGCTGGCACTGGCGGCGGATGCTGGGGTGCCGGCGGCAAAGGTCGGGAAATTCGGCGGATCGGTCGTGCGGTTCGGCAATGATGAGGCACGGCTTGCGGCTTTGTCGGCCAGCTACCGTGGCGCGTTCGCCCGCGCCGTGGCCTGACGACCGGCCCTGAAGACGGAACATTCCGCTTTTCCATGCGTTCGATTCCTTTGGGGTCACGGACCCCCGGTCGCAAGAAAGAGTTTCATCATGTCCGCGCCGCGAACAGATATCGAAAAGCAGAAAAAATGGCACCGTGCTCCATTGATCGGCTCGGCTTTGGTCGTCCTTTTTGGCGTTGCAATGCTGGTCTTCTGGCTGATGCATGAGGTCCGGGTTGATAGCGCATCAAAGCCGCCGCCCGAAGCCATTGGGACCGGTGCCGCAACGGACGGATCCGCTGGCACAACGTCAGGCACCGTGACGGCGCCCGACGGCAGCGGGAGTGGCACAGTTTCGCCTTGACGGTCGTTTGATGCGGCGATCATAGGAAAGTCCCTGCTTTGGGCAGGGATTTCGCCGCGTCGTCAAGCGTTGCGTAGATACGCGCTAGATCTTGCACCGGGCGGCATGGCAAACTACATCTGACGCAGAGTAGGAGCCCGACCGTATGGCCATGCAAGCCCAAGACATCGAAGACCTGATCCGCGCCAGCTTTCCCGAGGCCCGCATCACGATCACCGATCTGGCGGGCGATGGCAATCACTGGGCGGCCGAGGTGATCGACGCGAGTTTCAAGGGCATGAACCGGGTGCAGCAACAGCGCGCGGTCTATGCCAGCCTGAAGGGCAAGATGGATGGGGCGCAGGGCGAGTTGCATGCTTTGGCATTGACCACCAAGGCGCCGGAGTGATCGAAGGTGTCTGCCATGTCGCCGCATCCACTTTAGGTAATCTGATTTTGGATTTCATTGCCTCACGGCAATTTGGCGATGAAATTCTTCCGAAAAACACTAAACCCGTCCGCAAGCCGAAGCCTGCGAAGAAAGGACGAAAGCAATGAACGCCGCCGATCAAATCAAGACGACCGTGACCAGCAACGACGTGGTTCTGTTCATGAAGGGCACCAAGTTGATGCCGCAATGCGGGTTCTCCAGCCGCGTCGCCGGAGTGCTGAATTACATGGGCGTCGAGTTTGCCGATGTGAATGTGCTGGCCGATCCGGAAATCCGTCAGGGCATCAAGGATTACTCGGAATGGCCCACCATCCCGCAGCTTTACGTCAAGGGCGAGTTTGTCGGCGGCTGCGACATCATCACCGAGATGACGCTGTCGGGCGAGCTGGACGCGCTGTTCGAGGCCAATGGCGTGAAGTTCGACAAGGAAGCTGCCAAGAAGATCCGCGAAGCCAACGAAGGCTGACGGGTCATTGGTGGCCTCAGCGGGCCCTGCAATCGCTCTGACTTGGCTCATCGGTGTTGTTCGTGCCGTTGTGCCACAGGAGAGTGCCGGTATTGCCCCCGATCAGCCAGGTGAAATGCGACCCGTCCGAGGGAAAGCTGTAGCGCGTGACGCCGGCAGTCGTGCCCTCGGCGATCAACATGTTGGTGGAGCCTTCCACAATCAGAGTGGCGGTCTGGTCGCCATTGGGGTCGCGCGCGTAGGTGACCGGGATTACCGTACCTCCGGCGCATGTATAAGTATGAGTGCCGCTGGTTGGGGTGGCAGTCGAGGCCGGAGTGGCTGGCGGGCCGGGGATGGTCATGGTGCATCCAGCCATCGCGGCGACCATGGTTGCAGGCAGGAGAACCGTTTTCACGCCCGCGCACCCTCGATCTGATCTGCAAGCGACTCGGCCCGGGCGGCCAGTTCGGCAAGAGTGTCGGTCACCTCTTGCGGTACCACCGGCACCTCGATCTTTTCGCGTTCGGGGGTGGTGCGACCTTCCATCTCGGCGACCTTGGCCTTCAGGCTGCGGACCTCATCCTCGACTGCGGCTGTCCGGTCGGCCAGCATCAGGCCCGCCATCAGCAGCATCCGCGGTTCAGGCAGACGGCCCATCGATTGCAGGATCGGCTGCGCCTCGGTGTCGAGCATCTTGGCGGCGGCATTGAGGAAATGTTCCTCGCCCGATCGGCAGGAGACAAAGAAGCTGCGGCCGCCGATGGTGATTTCAAGTTCAGGCATTGGCATGGGCCTCCTCTGCATCCAGCACGCTGCCAAGGGCGGTCAGAATTTCGTGCATTTCATTGGTTTCAGCGCTGCGCGTGGCGAGCAAGGCCTCAAGTTCTGCCATCATCGCCCGGTTGATCAGCGCTGGGTCGACGATGCCTTGTTCGGCGGCCTCGCGCAAGCGGCGCAGATCCTCGCGCAGCTGCGCGACGGTGCTGGACAGGCGCTGCACATCAAGGCCCTGCGCGTCGAGGGCGCGGGTCAGGGTTTCAACCTCGGCGCGCAGCCCCTGTTCCGTGGTACTGCCATTTTCGCGAAAGACCCGCAGCCGTTCGGTCAGCTGGGCATTTGCCATCCGCTCTTCGTCCAACGCCTCTTGCAGGTCAGCCACGCCATCGTCCCCAAGCGGGGCGACTGGGGGCGCTGGCACGGGCTCGGGTATCGCCGTTTTCGGCGCAACTGACAGGGCCTCTACCCCGGCGCTGATCCGCTGAAAGGCGGCGGTGATGCGCTGTTCGAGTTCCTGGATCTGCGCCATGCGGTGCCCCTTCTGGTTCTGCTGACCCCAACTTGCGAATCGCGGGAGGTCTTCGTCAAGGGTGATCTTAGCCAAATGCCGGGCCAGATGGCAGCTTTCCCGGCCGATTGGCGGTGCTGCGCTTGATCTTGCGCACAAGGCTGATATTCAACATGCCAACTTCAGGTCAAAACAGGACTATACAAAGTGGACATTGAAACCCTGCGCGCCCGCCATCCCGATCACTGGAGGCGCGCCTGCGCCATACGCACATTGACGCTGGACGCGGTTGCTGCCGCCAATTCCGGCCATTCCGGAATGCCGATGGGCATGGCGGACGTCGCGACGGTGTTGTTTGACAAGCATCTGCGCTTTGACCCGAAGGCGCCGCATTGGCCGGACCGTGACCGCTTCGTCCTGTCGGCGGGCCATGGCTCGATGCTGCTCTATTCGCTTTTGTACCTGACCGGCTATGCGGACATGACGCTCGACCAGATCAAGAACTTCCGCCAATGGGGGTCCAGAACGGCGGGCCATCCGGAATATGGCCATGCTGCGGGGATCGAGACCACCACCGGGCCGCTGGGTCAGGGTGTCGGCAATTCGGTCGGCTTTGCGATTGCGGAGGCCAGCCTGCGGGCGCATTTCGGGGCCAAGGTGATCAATCACCACACCTATGTCATGGCAGGCGACGGCTGTCTGATGGAAGGCGTCAGTCAGGAAGCGCTGGCTTTGGCGGGCAAGCAAAAGTTGTCGCATCTGATTCTGATGTGGGATAACAACGGCATCACGATCGACGGCAAGGTCTCGATCTCTGACATCACCGACCAGAAGGCCAGGTTTGCCGCCTCGGGCTGGGATGTGTTCGAGTGCGATGGTCACGACCCCGAAGATATCGACCGGGCGCTGACAGCGGCCAAGGCGAGTTCCAGTCCGGCCTTCATCGCCTGCAAGACCCATATCGCGCTGGGGTCGTCGGCGCAGGACACCAACAAGGGCCATGGCGCGCTGACCGACCCCAAGGTCGTGGCCGATACCAAGGTGGTCTACGGCTGGGACTATCCGGCCTTTACCATCCCGGCGGATGTGAAGGGCCAGTGGGAGGCCATGGGTCACAAGGGGGCTGCGGCCCGCGCGGCCTGGGAGGCGGTGTTTGCCGGGCTGCCCAGCGGCAAGCGGGCGATGTTTGAGCGGATGTTTGCCGGCGATGCGCCGAAACAGCTGAAATCGGTGATTGCGTCCGTCAAGAAACAGGCCGTTGCGGACGCGCCAAAGCTTGCCACACGGGCGGCATCTGAAAAGGTGCTGCAGGCCGTCAATCCGGTGATGCCGGAAAACCTTGGCGGGTCAGCAGACCTGACCGGATCGAACAACACCAAGACACCGGATCTGGGCGTGTTCACGCCTGAGGATCGCAAGGGCCGCTACATCTATTTCGGCATTCGCGAACATGGCATGGCGGCGGCGATGAATGGCATGGTGCTGCATGGCGGGGTCAGGCCCTATGGCGGCACTTTCATGTGCTTCACCGACTATGCCCGCCCGGCGATGCGGCTGTCGGCGCTGATGGGCGTGCCGGTGGTCTATGTGATGACGCATGACAGCATCGGTCTGGGCGAGGATGGCCCGACCCACCAACCGGTCGAACATCTGGCGATCTCGCGCGCCACGCCGAACACCCATGTCTTCCGCCCCGCCGATCTGGTGGAGACCGCCGAGGCGTGGGAACTGGCGCTGACCTCGAAATCCACCCCGTCGGTGCTGGCGCTGTCGCGGCAGAACCTGCCGACGGTGCGGAAAACCCATTCGTCGGCCAACCTGACCGCCAAGGGTGCCTATGTGCTGGCCGAGGCCACCGGGTCGCGCAAGGTGATCCTGATGGCGACCGGCTCCGAAGTGGAGATTGCGCTGAAGGCGCAGACCATGCTGGAGGCCGAAGGGATCGGCACACGGGTCGTGTCGATGCCCTGCATGGAGCTGTTTGCGGCGCAGGATGAGTCCTATCGCAAGAAGGTGCTGCCTGCCGGCCCAGTGCGGATCGGGATCGAGGCGGCGGTGCGGGCGGGCGGCTGGGACCGCTGGCTGCTGGGCGAGCGCGGCCGTGAGGCCAAGGCGGGCTTTGTGGGGATGCACGGCTTTGGTGCCTCGGCCCCGATTGACCGGCTGTACAAGGAGTTCGGCATCACCACAGAGGCAACGGTCGCATTGGCCAAGTCGCTGCTGTAGCTGGGCCTTGAAGGGGGTTCGCTGAAAGAAAATGCAAAACGCGGTCCACAGGGGCCGCGTTTTTCGCTAATGGGCAGCGCTTTGGCCGGTCATCCGGGCCCAAACCGGCATGATCAGCCGGGTGGCGACCGGGATCAGCGCCAGACCGATTGCCAGACCGACAACGCCGTCCAGTGTCGCCTTGACGACCCAGCCGACAAAGCCCTGACCCATTGCCGGCATGGCTTCGGCCACCACCTCGGCCCAATGCTCGAACAGATGGGCCGGGGCGACAAAGCCGAAGACCTCGGCGCCGTGGATCAGCATCGAGCCACCGACCCATAGCATCGCCGCAGTGCCGACCGTGGACAGGAAGCTGAGGAAAGGCGGCATTCCGACAACCAGACCGCGGCCCAAAGCGCGGGTCGGGGCAAGACGACCGCGGCGGGCGAGAAACAGGCCGATGTCGTCCATCTTCACGATCAGCGCGACCGAGCCATAGACCATCACCGTGATGCCGATGCCGACGATGGCGAGGGTCGCTGCCTCGATCCAGAACGCACTTTCCGGGATCGCGCCCAGAGCAATCGTCATGATTTCGGCGGACAGGATGAAATCGGTCTTGATCGCGCCGGCCACTTTGGTCTGCTCCAGATGGGCTGGATCGGGATCGGCGAAATCCTGCTCGACGTCGTGATCTGCCACCGGGGAAAGGGCGTGAAATACCTTTTCCGCGCCTTCAAAACACAGATAGGCCCCGCCAATCGTCAGCAACGGAACGATGGCACCGGGCAGGAACGCTGACAGCAAAAGGGCGATTGGCAGCAGGATGACCAGCTTGTTCTTGATCGAGCCCCAGGCGATCCGACCGATGATCGGCAATTCGCGGTCGGCGGCAAACCCGGTGGCATAGGTCGGGGTCACCGCGGTATCGTCGATCACCACGCCTGCCGCCTTGGCCCCGGCCTTGGCCGCCGCCCCCGCGATGTCATCCACCGACGCCGCCGCCACCTTGGCAATCGCCGCCACATCGTCCAGCAGCGCCAGAAGTCCGCTCATGCCGTTTGCTTTCCTGCCTTGGGTCATTGCTGTTTATCCAGCCTGACCGCAAAGGCAATAGATCTGCCGCAGAGGTTGACTCTGCCTGTGCTGATCGGTCATCTGGCCCGGGCCAATTCTGGCGATTGCGGCGGTTTGCGTACGGTTTGGGCAGTTTCCGACCGCCAAGGCTGCTTCTGGACGCCGAATATATGCGGAGGGACTGTGGCCGACCGAATGTATCTGCTGATTGCCCTGGCCATCGTGGCGTTGATCGCGGCGGATCAGATGCTGGATGAGGGTCGCGTCACCCTGTTTTTGGTGCAAAAGCTGTTTCACCTGGTCGACTATCTGGAATTCTGGCGCTGAAAAGCGCAAACTGAAGTTGTAATTGACGGTATTTGCGGGCTGTTAGCGCTAGCATCCGTCACATGAGTCGCGCTTACTTGAACAGGAGTTCTCTATGACCGTCACTGTCGCTATCAACGGGTTCGGCCGGATTGGCCGTAACGTGCTGCGGGCCATCATTGAATCGGGCCGGACCGACATCGAAGTTGTCGCCATCAACGATCTGGGCCCGGTCGAGACCAATGCCCATCTGATGCGTTTCGATTCGGTGCATGGCCGGTTTCCTGGCCAGGTGACCACCACCGGAACCACCATCGACGTCGGTCGTGGCCCGATGGAGGTGACGGCGATCAAGAACCCGGCGGACCTGCCATGGGCGCATGTCGACATCGTGATGGAATGCACCGGGATTTTCACCTCCAAGGAAAAATGCCTGCCACATCTGGAGAATGGCGCGAAACGCGTGCTGATTTCGGCACCCGGTGACGGTGCTGACAAGACCATCGTGTTCGGTGTGAACGACAAGACGTTGACCAAGAATGACATCGTGGTGTCCAACGCCTCTTGCACCACCAACTGTCTGGCCCCGGTCGCCAAGGTGCTGAATGACGCCATCGGCATCAAACGCGGCTTCATGACAACCATTCACAGCTATACCGGCGACCAGCCGACGCTGGATACCATGCACAAGGACCTGTACCGCGCCCGTGCTGCGGCGTTGAACATGATCCCGACTTCGACCGGGGCGGCCAAGGCGGTCGGTCTGGTTTTGCCAGAGTTGAAGGGCAAGCTGGACGGCGTGGCGATCAGGGTGCCGACGCCGAATGTGTCGGCGGTCGATCTGGTGTTCGAATCGGACCGGCCGACCTCGGTCGACGAGATCAAGGCCGCGATCAAGGCGGCGGCGGATGGTCCGTTGAAGGGCATTCTGGGCTATACCGACTTCCCGAATGTGTCGTCTGATTTCAACCATGACAGCCATTCTTCGGTGTTCCACATGGACCAGACCAAGGTGATGGACGGCACGATGGTGCGCATTTTGTCGTGGTATGACAACGAATGGGGCTTTTCCAATCGCATGGCGGACACTGCCGTGGCGATGGGCAAGCTGATCTGACTTCAGCAGTTTCCAGCGATCAAACTGGTTCAGGGGCAGCTTAGGCTGCCCCTGCGTTTTTTGGCCGACCTATGCGCTACGTGCATAGCGACGCGGACGAGATGGAAGTTGTTAGCGCTAACCGAAGGTCCATATTGGGTGCATGCGAAACGGGAAAGCCATTCGGGCGGACCAGCGCATGAGATGAGGACTATGATGAAAAACCTGTACGCCGCTTACAAGGCCAACGCTGCCAAACGCGCACAGTACCGCCGCACGCGGGATGAAATTGCCGCCCTGCCGCGCTCTGTCGCGCTGGAGCTCGGGATCTTCCCGGAGGATGCCGCGCGCATCGCAGCCCAGCATGTCTGGGGCTAAGCCCCGGCTCTGCGGCCACCACCCGAAATTCTGCACCAGAAATCCGCAAGCGGGCCCTGCCCCGGCGGACCCCGAAAGGAAATACCATGACGAACCTGTTCACCACCCTGCGCACCAATATCGCCAAGCGCGCCATGTATCGCCGGACCCGTAACGAACTTGCCGGCCTATCCATGGCCATGGCCGAAGATATCGGCATCCATCCCGCTGACGCCGAGGCGGTTGCCCGGCGTGCTGTCTGGGGCTGAGCCTTGCCTGAGGCGGTACTGCCGCCAAAGTTCAACGAAAGGAAAGACCATGAAAAATTTGTTCAACACCATGCGTGACAATGCCGCAAAGCGCGCGCTGTATCGCAAGACCCGCTATGAGATCCTTGGGATTTCGACGGCCACTGCCGAGGATATCGGGATCTACCCGTCCGAGGCCAAGGCCGTCGCACGCCGCGCCGTCTGGGGCTGAACCCGACCACATCCACATTCAGGGGGCCATCCGGCCCCCTTTTCATTTGCGCTTTTGCACCAGCCCTCTGGCATAGCGCGCTGCGTTCTGACGGTAGTGTTCCGCGCCCGCCAGCAGCTTTTCAATCTCGTCCGGCTCCAGCAGCCGCGTCACATGGGCGGGCCGGCCCAGCACCAGCGTGCCGTCGGGAATTTCCTTGCCCTCGGTCACCAATGAGCCTGCGCCGATCATGCAGCCCTTGCCGATCCTGGCGCCGTTCAGCACGGTGGCACCCATGCCGATGAGCGAGCCCTCGCCAATCGTGCAGCCGTGCAGGATGGCGGAATGGCCGATGGTACAATTCGGGCCGATCAGCAGCGGGTGGCCCATGTCGGTGTGCAGCACGCAATTGTCCTGCACGTTCGAGCCGGCACCGACCCAGATCACCTCATTGTCACCGCGCAGAACCGCGCCGAACCAAACGTTCGCCCGGTCTTCCAGCACCACCTTGCCGATCACCGCCGCCGAGGCCGCAATCCAGACATCCTGGCCCAGTTCGGGCGCCGTGCCTTCCAAAGCATATTTCATCGTGTGGCAAACTCCTTGTTCAGATCGCGGACGAATTCTGCCAGTCCCGGTTGTCGGTCGCGACGCATCCGTTCTGCCTGAAGAATGGTAACCAAATCGTTGAAGGCAGTGTCCAAGTCGGTGTTGACGATGACATAATCGTATTCGGCCCAATGGCTGATCTCATCCCGGCTTTTCGCCATGCGTCCGGCGATGGTTGCGTCACTGTCCTGACCGCGGCCCCGCAACCGGCGGTCCAGTTCGGCAATCGAGGGCGGCAGGACGAACACCGACACCACATCGCGGCCAAGGGCAGAGTTGCGGATCTGCTGGCCGCCCTGCCAATCGATATCGAACACCGTGTCGCGGCCGGCGTCCATTGCGGCCTGCACTGGCGCCTTGGGCGAGCCATAGAGGTTGCCGAACACCTCGGCATGTTCCAGCATTTCGCCGGTTGCGACCATTTGTTCGAATGCGGCGCGGGTGCGGAAATAATACTCGCGCCCGTCCTTTTCGCCCGGACGCGGGGCGCGAGTGGTGGCGGAGATGGAAAAGCTGACCTGCGGGTCCCAGTCCATCAGCCGCCGGGTCAGCGTGGTTTTGCCCGCGCCTGAAGGAGAGGACAGGATCAGCAGTAGCCCTCGTCGGTTCGCCATATCGCCGGTCATTCCACGTTTTGCACCTGCTCGCGCATCTGGTCGATGGTGGTCTTCAAGTCAAGCCCGACGCGGGTCAGGGTCAAGGACTGCGCCTTGGAGCACAAGGTGTTGGCCTCACGCATGAATTCCTGCATCAGGAAATCGAATTTGCGGCCAATCTGGCCGGTGTCGGCCAACAGGACGCGGGCGGCGTCGATATGGGCGTTCAGCCGGTCAAGCTCCTCTGTTACATCGGTTTTCACCGCGATCAGCGCCAGTTCTTGCGCCAGCCGGGTTTCATCGACCCCTTCGGCATTCTCCAGCACGCGGGCCAAGGCCTCACGAAGTGTGGCAGCTGCGGTGTCGCGCCGGGCTGCGGCCTCGGTCGTGGCAGTGGCGGTCAGGCTGGCGATCTGGTCGAGTTGGGCGCTGATCACGGCGTTCAGCGCCGCGCCCTCGGCCGCCCGCATCGAGGTGAACTCTTGCAGCAAAGCGGGCAGGTCAGACAGGATTGCCGCGCGCAAGGGTCCGGTGTCGAAATCCGCGGTCGAGGCGTCCAGCACCCCGCGCACCGCCAACACATCGGCGGCAGAGGCCTGGCGCAGTGTGATGCCCTCACCCATCGCGTGATCTTCGACAGTCGCCAGAGCGGCGAGAACCGATACCAAAGCTGCCGGGTTGACCCGCAGCGCGTCGGAGCCGTCTTGGCCTTCGCGGTTGACCTTCAAAGTCAGCGCCACATTGCCGCGGTGCATTGCCTTGGCCAGTTCACCGCGCAGCGCCTGTTCCAGACCGTCGATCCAGTCCGGCACCCTCAGCCGCAGGTCCAGCCCCTTGCCGTTGACCGAGCGGATGTCCCACATCCAGCTGTGCCCCGCACCCTGCCCCTTGCGCGCCGCAAACCCGGTCATCGAAATCGTCATTCTGCCTCCAGCCTGCACAACCCATGCGTGCAGGTATTTACCATTTGTCGAGATTGTCCACCAAATCCCGGCCAATTGGGTTACATTAAGTTATCGGTAACCTGTCTTGCAGCAGGTCTTACCAAAGCCCTGGCCGTCAGGCTTACCAGACGCCGACCAGTGCGACAATGCGTTGATGGCGGGCTGTGGCCCAACGGAAGGGACCTGCGATGATTTCCTATTTTGGCAAGGGCGGGCGTGGTGGCGGGCAAGACGGAGGCTGGGGTGGCGGGTCCGATGACGGCGCCGCGGTCAAGCGATTTGCGATGCTGGCGGAGGTGCGGGCCTATTGGGAGGGTTTGCGTGACGGCGGCAACCTGCCGCAGCGCGACCAGATCGACCCCCGCGGCATTGCCGGGGCGTTGGAGAACACCTTTCTGCTGGAGCGGGTCGCACCCGGCATCGGACGGTTCCGGCTGGCGGGGATGCAATTGCATGACCTGATGGGGATGGATGTGCGCGGCATGCCGTTGACCGCGCTGATCGAACCTGGCGACCGCAACCGGATCACCGAACAACTGGAAGCCGTCTTTGCCGGACCGGGCATCGTAGAGCTGGCGCTGGAGGCCGAACGCGGTTTGGGCCGTCCGGCGCTGGAAGGGCGACTGCTGATCCTGCCGCTGATCGGGTCGCGCGGGGCGACGGATCTGGCGCTGGGCTGTCTGGCACTGCACGGACCGCTGGGCCGCGCACCACGGCGCTTTGCGATTGCCGGGGTCACCTGTGAAAAGATCGAGCGCCGGACCAGCCAACGCCGCAATGCCTTGCGCAACGACGACGACCGCCGTGTGCCGCTGCCTGGCGCGGCCTTCACAGGGCTGGCCGATCCTGCTCAACCCTTTGCGACGGCACCGCCCCGCCCGCCGCGCGGAAGACCTAATCTGCGGCTGGTCCATTCGCGCGACTGAGGCAAGTATCGCCACGACGGTGCTGCACAAGGCAAAGGGCGGCCATTCGCGACCGCCCTTTGTCATTTGAGTTCAGTGGTTTGCAACCGAATCCTACAGTGCGATGCGGCGCGCCTGATCGCGGCGCGATGTCAATTCCTCAGACACCAGGAACGCCAGTTCAAGTGATTGGCTGGCATTCAGGCGCGGGTCGCAGGCGGTATGGTAGCGGCTGGACAGATCCTCATCCGACACGGCGCGCAGACCGCCTGTGCATTCGGTCACGTCCTTGCCGGTCATCTCGAAATGCACGCCGCCGGGGATCGTGCCTTCGGCCTTGTGAATGTCGAAGAATTCACGGACCTCGCGCAGGACCGAGTCGAAGGGCCGGGTCTTGTAGCCGGAGGCTGCCTTGATGGTGTTGCCGTGCATCGGGTCGCACGACCAGACGACCTTGGCACCCTCATCCTGCACGGCCTTGATCAGGCGAGGCAGATGGTCGCCGACCTTGCCAGCCCCAAAGCGGGCGATCAGGGTCAGACGGCCAGCCTCGTTTTGCGGGTTCAGCTTGGCCATCAGCACCTTCAGGTCGTCGGCGGTGGTGGTCGGGCCGCATTTCAGGCCGATGGGGTTCAGCACGCCACGGGCAAATTCGACATGGGCACCGTCAGGCTGGCGGGTGCGGTCGCCGATCCAGATCATGTGACCCGAGCCTGCCACCGGCTGACCGGTCAGGCTGTCGATCCGGCACAGGGCCTCTTCAAACTCCAACAACAGCGCTTCGTGGCTGGTATAGAAGTCAACGGTCGACAGGGTATGGGCGGTGTCGGCATTGACGCCAGCGGCGGTCATGAAATCCAGCGCATCGGCGATGCGGTTCGACAACTCGCGGTAACGCTCGGCCTTGTCATGCTCGGCAAAGCCCAGCGTCCACGAATGTACGCGGTGAATGTCGGCGAAACCGCCGGTGGAGAAGGCGCGCAGAAGGTTCAACGAAGCGGCGGCCTGGGTGTAGGCCTGCAACATGCGGGCTGGATCGGGCACGCGGTCGGCTTCAGTGAAGTCAAAGCCGTTGATGATGTCACCGCGGTAGGATGGCAGCTCCACGCCGCCGATCACTTCGGTGCCGGCCGAGCGCGGCTTGGCGAACTGGCCAGCGATGCGGCCGATCTTGATGACTGGCACTTTGGCACCGTAAGTCAGCACCACCGCCATTTGCAGCATGACCCGGAAGGTGTCGCGAATGTTGTCGGCGGAAAACTCGGCGAAGCTTTCAGCACAGTCGCCGCCCTGCAACAGGAAGGCCTTGCCCTCGGCCGCAAGCGCCAACTGCTTTTTCAACGTCCGCGCCTCACCGGCAAACACCAGGGGCGGGTATTTGGCCAATTGTTGCTCTGCCGCTTTCAAGGCGGCGGCATCGGGATATTCGGGCATCTGCACCCGTGGCTTTGCGCGCCAATCCGCTTTTGTCCAACCCTTGGTCATCGTCCATCCCTCACGTCTGCTTGTGGGCCGTCATATAAGGACATGCGTTTGGAATGCAAAGGGAGAAAGCCGCCGATTGGGCTTGCGAACAGCCTTGGAACCTGTATCCATCCGCCGATACCGACATCGCAGGTCGCAACATGGCTACCACTCAACGCAAAGCAACCCAGACCGCCCATGTGGCGGAGCCTCGGCGTTTTGTCTTTCTGCTGCTTGACCGCTTTACCATGCTGTCGTTTGCCAGTGCGATCGAACCCCTGCGGATTGCCAACCGGGTCGTGGGCAACCCGGTCTATTCGTGGGCGTTGGCGGGCGAAGGCGGCGAGACGGCGACCTGTTCCAATGGCGCATCGTTCAAGCTGGATATGGGGTTGGTCGAAATTGACCGCGACGACACTTTGCTGGTCTGCGGCGGCGTCGACGTGCAGAAATCCTCGACCAAGCCGGTTTTGAACTGGCTGCGACGTGAGGCGCGGCGGGGGGTGACCATCGCGGGCCTGTGTACCGGGTCTTATGCTCTGGCCAAGGCCGGGCTGCTGGACGGCAAGAAAGCGACGATCCATTGGGAAAATCAGGATGGGTTTCTGGAAGAATTCGATGAGGTCAATTTGACCAAGTCGGTCTTCGTGATGGACGGCAACCGCTGGTCCACCGCGGGCGGCACCTCATCGCTTGACCTGATGCTGAAGGTGATTGCGGCGGGGCATGGCGAGGATGTCGCCAACACGGTGGCCGATCAGCTGATCTATTCGACACCGCGCACCGATCAGGACACCCAGCGTCTGTCGATCCCCACAAGGATCGGGGTGCGGCATCCCAAGCTGTCTCAGGTCATCCAGATGATGGAAGGCAATATCGAGGATCCGATGTCGCCTGCCGAACTGGCCGAAGAGGTCGGCATGTCGACCCGGCAGCTTGAGCGGCTGTTCCGCCGCTACCTGAACCGCTCACCCAAGCGCTACTACATGGAACTGCGCC
>JBDTQR010000008.1:0-43990 GCA_039932095.1 bacterium
CCCAGACACAAGGCGCGGGTCGAACCATAGCGCAGGACGTTGGAGCCGCCGGCATTGGTGGAAAGAACCCCGCCGATCATCGCGGAACCGCGCGCGCCGAACCACAGGGGGAAATACAGGCCCTCGGCCTCTGCCGCCTCATGCAGGCGTTGCAGGATCACCCCGGCCTCGACAATGGCGATGCGGGTGGCGGGCCGGATTTCGCGGATCCGGTTCAGCCGTTCGGTGGACAGCATCAGGCCACCCTCGGTCATCGCGCCGCCGACAAGGCCGGTGCGGCCGGAAACCGGCACGACCGCGATGTTGTGCTGAGCCGCGAGCTTCACCACCGCCGCCACCTCGGCCGTCGATCCCGGGCGGACCACCATGGCGGGGTTGGTGGTGTAATGCATCGACCAGTCGGAGCGGTAGCTGTCCAGATCGGCCCCGGTCAGGACGTGGGCAGCGCCAAGTAGGGTGGTCAGATCGGACAGCAGGGTCATTCAGGGCTTCACTTCCGCCAGCAGTTTCTCGACCATCGGACCCATCGCGGCCACGATCTTCACCACGCCTTTGGCGTTGGGATGAAGGCCGTCGGCCTGGACATTGGCGGTCAGTTCGGCCTGACTGGATTTGATCGGGCCAAAGTAATCGTCGATGTACAGCGTGTGATATTTGGCGGCAAGAGCGGGGTAGATGGCGTCGAACTCGGCCTTGTAGTCAGGGCCATAGTTGTTCAGCGCTTTCAGGCCGACCAGCAACACCGGCAGGTGTTTCGCCTCGGCAGTGGCGAGGATCTTGTCGATATTCGCCTGGGCCTGCGCCGGGGCGAGGCCGCGCAACAGATCATTGCCGCCAAGGTTGACGATCATCGCATCGGCATCGGGGGACAGCGCCCAGTCAAGCCGGGCGAGGCCGCCTGCCGTGGTGTCGCCAGAAACCCCGGCATTCTCGACCGTCACGTCATAGCCGTTGGCCTTCAGCCAGCCTTGCAACACCGGGACAAAGCCCAAGTCGGGGGCAAGGCCGTAGCCGGCGGTCAGGCTGTCCCCCAGTGCCACAATGGTCAGCTTTTCAGCGAAGCCGGTGTTTGCGGCCATGAGCCACAGGCAGAACGCGATTGCGACATTGCGGAGCGCGCGCAACGGCCCATATGAAGAGGAGAACACGGTAGGGACTGACATGAACGATACCATTCTGGCGTTAAAGGAGGCTCGGCTGACTTTGGCGGGCAATGCGGGGCCTGTCGAGATCCTGCGCGGCATCACACTAAACGTTGAACGCGGCGAGACATTGGGCCTGATCGGGCCGTCGGGCTCGGGCAAGTCGTCGCTTCTGATGCTGATGGGCGGGCTGGAGCGCGCCAGTTCGGGGTCGGTGATGGCCTTGGGCCATGACCTGACGGCGCTGGATGAGGATGGGCTGGCGCGGTTCCGGCGCGGCAATATGGGGGTGGTGTTCCAGAGCTTTCACCTGATCCCGACGATGACCGCACTGGAGAATGTCGCGGTGCCGTTGGAACTGGCCGGCGTGCCGGATGCGTTTGACCGGGCGGCGGCGGAGTTGAAGGCGGTCGGGCTGGCGTTTCGCGCCGATCATTATCCAAGCCAGCTGTCAGGTGGCGAGCAGCAGCGCGTGGCCCTGGCACGGGCTGCGGCACCACGGCCGGCGATTCTGCTGGCGGACGAGCCGACCGGCAACCTTGATGCGACCAACGGCGCGGCAATCATGGAACTACTGTTCGCATTGCGCGACCGCCACGGGGCCACGCTGATCATGGTGACCCATGCGCCGGAACTGGCTGCGCGCTGTGACCGGGTGGTGCGGCTGGCTGACGGGCGGGTCGCGTGAGGCGGCAGGAGCGGGGGGGGTTCACACCCCCCGCGCAACATTGCCAAGAGGCAATATTGCCGCCCCCCGTGGGATATTTATGGACAGATGATGGGGGCAGGGACGTGAGCGGTTTGGGATTGGCATGGCGTCTGGCGCGGCGGGAGTTGCGCGGCGGGTTGGCGGGGTTCCGGATCTTTCTGGTCTGTCTGGCCTTGGGCGTCGCAGCGATTGCCGGGGTTGGCATGGTGCGCTCGGCCATCGAGGCGGGGCTCAGGGATCAGGGCGTGGTGTTGCTGGGCGGCGATGCCGAGCTGACCTTTACCTATCGCTATGCGACGGAGGCCGAGAAGGCGTGGATGGCCGGAGTGGCGACGCAGGTGTCCGAGATTGTCGATTTCCGTTCGATGGCGGTGGCGGGCGAGGACCGCTCGTTGGTGCAGGTCAAGGCGGTGGACGATCTCTATCCGCTGGTTGGCGCGCCGGTACTGGATCATGGGACCTTGCCGGAAGCCCTGGCCACCGTGGACGGCGTGCCGGGCGGCGTGATGGAGCAGGTGCTGGTCGACCGGCTGGGCATGAAGCCGGGCGATCATTTCAAGCTGGGTCTGCAGGAATTCCGGCTGGGCGCGATATTGCTGCGCGAAAGCGACAATGCGACGGCGGGATTTTCACTGGGGCCGCGGGTGATCGTGCGGACGCCGGATCTGGCGAAATCGGAGCTGATCGCGCCGGGGACCATTTATGAAACGCATTACCGGGTCGTCCTGCCAGCCGGGGCCGATCTTGCGGCCTTGCAGACGGAAGCGGTGGCGCGGTTCAAGGACGCCGGATTGCAATGGCGCGACAGTCGGCGCGCCTCGCCGGGGGTGCAGCGCTTTGTCGACCGGATCGGGTCGTTCCTGATCCTGGTCGGGCTGGCAGGGTTGGCGGTTGGCGGGGTCGGCGTGGCGTCGGCGGTCAGGGCCTATCTTGACGGCAAGGTGGCGACGATTGCGACGTTGAAGGTGCTGGGGGCAGAGAGTGGGCTGATCTTTCAGGTCTATCTGTTGCAGGTTGGCGCTTTGGCTGTGGTGGGGGTGGTGGCCGGGCTGGTGCTGGGGGCCGGGGTGCCGCTGGCTCTGGCCCCGGTGATCCGTGCCAGCCTGCCGTTTCCGGCAGAGTTTGCGCTGTATCCGGTACCGCTGCTGGAGGCGGCGTTCTACGGCGTGGTGACGGCGTTTCTGTTTTCGCTGTGGCCGCTGGCGGTGGCGCAGCGCCAGCGGGCGGCGGCGTTGTACCGGGGGGCGGCGGGGCGGATCTGGCCACGGGCCACGCATCTGCTTGTGATGCTGGGTCTGGCGGTGGTGCTGGTTGGCGGGGCGGTGCTGTTTTCCGGCACCTATATGCTGGCCTTGGGGACCACGGGCGGGGTGATGGCGTCGCTGCTGGTGCTGGGTCTGGCGGCGTTGGGCTTGCAATGGGTGGCACGGCGCGTGGCGCGGCTGGGCTGGTTGCGCGGGCGGGTGGCGTGGCGGCTGGCCCTGGCGGCGATTGGCGGACCGCGGGCCGAGGCGGTGCCGGTGATCCTGTCGCTGGGTCTGGGCCTGTCGGTGCTGGCGACGGTGGGGCAGATCGACAGCAACCTCAGGGCGGCCATCGAGCGCGATTTGCCGGCCCGCGCGCCGTCATTCTTCTTCATGGACATTCAGGATGACGAATTGCCCGGCTATCTGGCGCGGCTGCACGGCGATCCGTCGGTGACCAAGGTGGAAACCGCGCCGATGCTGCGCGGGGTGATCACCCAGATCAACGGCCGACCGCCGCAGGACGTGGTGGGCGACCACTGGGTGGTGTCGGGCGACCGCGGGCTGACATTTTCAGACACGCCGCCGGTCGGAACCACGATCACCGCGGGGACATGGTGGCCGAAAGATTACAGCGGTCCGGCGCAGATATCTTTTGGTGCGGATGAGGCGGCGGAGATGAAACTGCCATTGGGGACCAGGCTGACGCTGAACGTGCTGGGGCGTGATATCGAAGCCACGATCACCTCATTCCGCAAAGTCGACTTTTCGAATGCCGGGATGGGGTTTGTGATGTCGATTGACCCGGCGGCGGTGGCGGGGGCGCCGCACACCTCGATCTCGACCGTCTATGCCGAGCCTCAGGCCGAGGCCGCCATCCTGCGCGATCTGTCCAAGGCCTATCCGAACATTACGGCGATTGCGGTCAAGGAGGCGATCGGACGGGCGGCGGAAGCGTTGTCGGCGATTGCCACGGCAACGGCCTGGGCGGCGGGGGCGACCTTGCTGACCGGGTTTGTCGTGCTGATCGGCGCGGCGGCGGCGGGCGAGCGCGGACGGGTCTATGAGGCGGCGCTACTCAAGGTGCTCGGCGCATCGCGGCGGCGGATTCTGGCCAGCTTTGCGCTGCGCGCCGCGATCATGGGGGCTGCGGCGGGCGTGGTGGCGTTGTTTGCGGGCGCGGTTTCGGCCTGGGCGGTGATGACCTATGTCATGGACGGCACGTACCAATTCGAGCCATGGTCCGCAGCAGCGATCATTCTGGGCGGCATGGCGGCGACGCTGGCGGCCGGGCTGGTGTTCGCCTGGGGACCGTTGGCGGCGCGTCCGGCGCAGGTTCTCAGGTCACAGGAATAGGGGGCATTCGCGCCCCAAGGGGGGTGGGATGCTGGAATATAGAGTGGCGGCCCGGCGGCTGGATGCGCATGGGGCGGAGGTAACGACCAAGGTGGCGCGGCTGGTCGTGGACATCGATCTGGCCGGTCGGCTGGACGCGTTCAACCCGGCGGAACTGCTGATGGCGGCGCTTGCCGCCTGCATCCTGAAAGGCGTGGAACGGGTGGCGCCGATGCTGAAATTTGCGTTCAGCGGGATCGAGGTGTCATTGCAAGGGGTGCGGCAGGATGCGCCGCCGAAAATGCTGCGGATCGACTATGCGGTGGTGGTGGCGACGGAGGAGAGCGACCAGCGGTTGAACCTGCTGCTGCGGAATGTGCAGAAATACGGGACGGTGCACAATTCCTTGACCGGGTCGGTGGAGATCGTCGGGACGATTGCCCGGCGCGGGTGAAGGGTGCGGCGGCGGGGCCTCCGGCGGGCGTATTTGGCAAGCTGCAATCGGACAGGAAAGCGACCCGAGGGTCGGGGTGGGGCCGAGGTGTCCGGCGGGCGCTATCTGGTTTGTTCGTCCAGCCAGTCGCGGAAGCTGGCGACCATGTCGGCCTCGGCATCGACCATATATTGCGGAGCGGGGTAGTGGCCGCTGTGGACGTCCTCGGCGAAGGCCCGCAGAGCGGCGATGCGCTTGTCCTGCAGGCGGGCGAGTTCGGCGTTGAAATCGGCGTAGACCTTGGCGTGGCGCGGGATGTGGCCGTGGTTCTGGCCCAGCACGTCATCGGTGAACAGGTACTGGGCGTGGCCGGCGGGACCGGCCCCCATCGACAGCAGGAAAAGGTTGGTCTTTTCGGCGATGGCCTTGGTGATCTGCTGCGGGACGACTTCAATCTCGACTGCGAAGGCCCCGGCGTCTTCAAGCGCGGTACATTGGTCCCAGACCCGTTTGGCGCTGTCCAGCGTCTTGCCGACCGCCTTGAAGCCGCCGGTCCAGGTGGCTTTGGACGGGATCAACCCGACATGGCCGCAGACCGGGATGGCGTGGTCGGCCAGTTCGCGAACCGTCCCCAGCGAGCCCGAGCAGTAGACCGCATCGGCCCCGGCCTTGTAGAGCGGCATCGCCCATTTCATGAAGGCGGCGGTGTCGCCGATTTCGAAGAAATTCTCGCCCGGAAACGCAAAAGCCGTCGGGGCCACGGCGCGGAAGCGCGGGTCGTGGATCATCGCGGGCGGAATGGAGAACAGCTCGACCCCGGCGGCATGGGCGGCGGCGGCCTCGTCGATGGTTTCGACGCGCAGCATGGCATATTGGTGCTTGTCGCGATTGGCCAGCAGGTCGGCGACGGTGGGCGGGCGTTTGGCCATGGTCATACCTCGATAAAGACGCGGCCGCCTTCGACCTTGACCGGAT
The DNA here is from genome assembly GCA_039932095.1 of bacterium. Lineage (GTDB taxonomy): Bacteria > Pseudomonadota > Alphaproteobacteria > Rhodobacterales > Rhodobacteraceae > Stagnihabitans. The sequence goes on from JBDTQR010000008.1 coordinate 5,839, forward strand.
AGGTTTTCAGATTGATGCAGACCGGGGCGCGTTTCGCCTCACCCGTCCGGTAGTCGAACTGGCCGTTGTGTTTGGGGCATTCGATGACATGGTCCATCACCAGACCGTCGGCCAGATGCACCGCCTCATGGGTGCAGCGACCGGCCGTCGCGTAGAACTGATCCTCGGGCGAGCGGTAGATGGCATAGGTCGCCCCGGCATGATCGAAGCGGATCAGATCCTCGGTGTCGATGTCGTCGGTGGCGCAGGCGTCGATCCAGCTGGGCATGAGATGGTCCTATTCAGCAGCGCCGAGGGCGGCCAGGTGAAAATCTTCGCGGTAGGGCCTGGCCGTCGGCGGCAGGGCGCGGCGCAGGTAGTGCTCCTCATCGCGCAGCTGACGTCTGATCGCGGGCCACATCTCGGCGAAGCCGGCGGCGATGGAGCGGGTCGGCGCGGGCAGGTCGTCCTTGATCAGGGCATGCAAGCGGGGCAGGGCGTGGTAGGGCACCATCGGGTACATGTGATGCTCGATATGGTAATTCATGTTCCAGTAGATGAAGCGGCTGGCCGGGTTCATCATGACCGTGCGGGAGTTCAGGCGGTGGTCGGTGACATTGTCGGCGAGGCCGCCATGCTGCAACAGGCCGGTCATCACATGGTGCCAGGCGCCGTAAAGCCGCGGCAGGCCGATCACCATCAAGGGCAGGATCGAGTGCAGGACCACGGCCAGCAGGATTGTCGCGGCATAGATCGCCACCCAGATCCGGGCGACGCGGATCACCTTGGGGCAATCGCTGGGCAGGATGAAGGTGGCTTCCTGCGGATCGATCTTGCCAGCGGCGTTCACGATCATGCGGGACCAGCCGGACCAGGCGTCGAAGATGCCGAAGAAATTGGCCAGCAGCTTGAAGAGCACCGGCGGGCGCATGATGGCAATCTCGGGGTCGCGGCCGACGATGTAGGTATCGGTGTGGTGGCGGGCGTGGCTCCAGCGCCAGGTGTAGGGATTGCGCACGATCATGAAGCAGGCGATCTGATAGACCACATCGTTCATCCACGGTGTCTTGAACGCGGTGCCGTGCTGGCATTCGTGCCAGCGGCTGTCGGAAGCCGAGCCGTAGAGCACGCCGTAGGCCAGCCAGACCGGCCCCGACCACCATGACGGCCAGAGTGCGATGCCAAGACCGGCGAACAGGATCATCAGCCCGTAATAGATCGCAGTGTCGCGGAGGGCGGGACTGTCGGAGCGTTGCATCAGCTCTTTCATCACCTTGCGGGGCACCTCGCTGTGGTACCATTCAGCGGCGGCAAGACCGGTTTCGACGGCGCGGTTCGCGTCGGGGCCCAGCAGGCTGTAATCACGGTGGGTCACGGCATCCTCCCAGATGGTCCGCGGCCAGAATAGAAGATTTATTCCATCCGGCCTATCATGGCACTTTTAATTTTCGTCAAAACTCGTCAGAACGGCGGCGGAGGTGGCGATGCGGCGCGCGAGGATGGCGGATCTGGCAGCAGCGGCGGGCGTGTCGTTGGCCACGGTGGACCGGGCGCTGAACGGGCGCGAGCGGCTGCGCCCCGAGACGCTGGCCCATATCGTCGCGGTGGCACGGCAGATCGGCCATCCGGCAGCGGCTCGGTTCGAGGTGGGGTCCGGGGTGCGTCGGCGGTTTGGTGTTGTCCTGCACAAGCGTGAGCAAGAGTTCTACAAGGCTTTCGCCGACGAATTGCGCCGGACAGCCGCTGCCGAGCGGCGGGTCGACGTGGAACTGGTTCTGGAATTTGCCTCCTCGCAGGCTCCGTCCGAGATGGCAGGGCTGATGCGCAAGATGGCCGGACGCTGCGATGTGCTGGCGGCGACGGCGGTCAATCACCCTGAGGTGACAGCGGCGGTGGCCGATTTGCGGGACAAGGGGCTGGCGGTGCATGCGCTGCTGTCGGACTTTGCGCCGGGGCTGAGGGCGGGGTATCTGGGGCTAGACAATCTGAAGGTCGGCCGGGTTGCGGGCTGGATGATGGACAGATCCATCGCCGATCCGGGCAGTTTGGCGGTGTTTGTCGGGGGAAATCGCTGGCATGGCCATGAACTGCGCGATCAGGGGTTTCGCGCCTATCTGCGGGACCATGCGCCAAGGCTGACCGTGCTGGAGACCCAGATCAACCTGGAAACCCGCCAGCTGACCTATGAGGCGGTGCGCGGGTTGCTGGTGAACCGGCCCGACCTGCGGGGGATCTATGTCGCAGGTGGCGGGATGGAAGGGGCGATTGCGGCGTTGCGCGACATGGGGGGCAAGCTGCCATTGGTGGTCAGTGCGCTGACGCCGGAATCGCGGCGCGGGCTTGCGGGGGGGCAGGTGGCCATGGTGATCGATACGCCGCTGGAAAAGCTGTGCCGGGCGTTGATGACGCGGATGGTGGCGAGCCAGCCCGGAACGACGATTCTGGCGGGCAAACCGGAATTCCTGCCGCCGGATCTGCACATCCGCGAATCACTTTAGGTCGTCCGTCAGGCGTTGGCCTCGCGTGGCGGGCGGGCGCCGCGCACCTTGCGGGCGTGGGTATGCGTAGCTAATCTCTACCCTTTCGCCGACGCCGTTTCCCCGGGTGATTTTGGAACGCATTTTCCTTTTTTAGAATTTTCAGTTGAAAATCGCTCAGAATGGAATATGAATTCCACAGCGGCGGTGCCGGTATCCTGGCCGCCCTGGGGGAGAATCGTCGTCGATGCTACCGTTTGCCTTGAACCACATGACCGCACCGCGCCTGTCCTGGGAGGCGTTTCTGGACCTTGCCAAAAGCCTGAACTGTGTCGGCGTCGAATTTCGCAACGACCTGCCGGGCGCGCTGTTTGACAGCGCTGACCCGGCCACGGTCGGCGCTGCGGTCAAAGCGCGCGGGTTGCGGTTTCTGGCACTGGCCGAGGTCAAGATGTTCAACGACTGGTCCGACGCCAAACGCGCCGAGGCCGAGGCGCTGATGCAGATTGCGGTGGCGGCGGGGGCCGAAGCTGTCAGCCTGATCCCGCGCAATGACGGCGTGGCGACCGACCGCAAGGACAGTTTCCGCGTCACTGAACTGGCGCTGCGTGAATTGCTGCCGATGCTGAAACACCATGGCTTGAAGGCGATGGTGGAACCGCTGGGCTTTGCGGTGTGTTCGCTGCGCTACAAGGACGTACTGGCCGAAGTGATCGACGCAGTGGGCGGCAAAGGCACCTATTTCATGGTCCATGACACCTTCCATCACGCGCTCGCCGGGTTTGGCCCGATCTATCCCGACCTGACCGGGATCGTTCATGCGTCGGGCGTCGAAGAGCAGATCTATCTGGATGACATGCGCGATCCGCACCGCATTCTGGTCGGCGCTGGTGATATGCTCAGCAATGTCGAGCAGATTCGCGCCTTGGTCGCGGCGGGCTATGCCGGGCCGATATCCTATGAACCTTTTGCGCCCGGCGTCCATGCGCTGCGCGACCCGACTGCGGCGCTTGCTGCGTCGATCGACTTCATCCGCAAGGGCGTTGCTGCCTGAGCGATGGAATGCCGCCTGAACCGGCGGTCCGGCTGGGAGAAACGGTGTGCCGGACACCCCAAGTGGAGGAAGACAATGAAAAAGACCCTTATCGTTGCTGGTTTTGCCGCCTTGATGGGCACCAGTGTGCTGGCGGACGGCATTGGCGTGTCGATGGCGCTGTTTGACGACAACTTTCTGACCGTGCTGCGCAACGGTATCCAGACTTACGCCGACGCCAATGGCGTGTCGGTGCAGATCGAGGACGCGCAGAACGACGTCGCCAAGCAGTTGGACCAGATCAACAATTTCGTGGCTTCGGGTGTGTCCGCGATCATCGTGAACCCGGTCGACACCTCGGCCACCCAGGCGATGTCGGACGCTGCCGCTGCTGCGAACATCCCGCTGGTCTATGTGAACCGCGAGCCGATCAACGTGGATTCGCTGCCGGACAACCAGGCCTTCGTGGCCTCCAATGAGCGCGATTCCGGCACGCTGGAAACCAAGGAAGTCTGCCGCCTGCTGAAGGAAGCCGGCAAGACCGAGGCCAACATCTATGTGATGGAAGGCGAGTTGTCCAATCAGGCCGCCGTGCAGCGTACGGCAGACATTCATGACGTGATGGCCTCGGGCGATTGCGGCGTGACCCTGAACATCATCGACGAGCAGACCGCCAACTGGTCGCGTGATCAGGCGCAAAGCATGATGACCAACTGGCTGTCGACCGGCGCACCGTTTGACGCCGTCATCGCCAACAACGACGAAATGGCGATCGGCGCCATTCAGGCAATGAAGGCGGGCGGCATCGACATGAAGAATGTCGTCGTCGGCGGTGTCGATGCGACCCAGGACGCTTTGGTCGCGATGCAGGCCGGTGATCTGGACGCGACCGTGTTCCAGGATGCGGCCGGCCAAGGCTCGGGTGCGGTGGACGCAGCCGTCAAGCTGTCCAAGGGCGAAGCGGTGGATCAAAAGGTCTACATCCCGTTCCAGCTGGTGACCCCGGCCAATGTGGCGGATTTCGTCAAGAAGAACTGATCGCCGCCAAGGCGACCTGAAGGGCGGCGCAGCACCGCGCCGCCCTTTGCCACTTGCCGGTCCGGGCAGGGGGGCACAGACTGACGGCAGCAAAACCGAAAACCGGGGGGAATGATGGCACATACAAGCTCTGGACTAGGCGGATTGAAATACGACCCAACCAAGCGGGCACGCCCGCCGGAGTTGAACGTCTTGATCGCCCTGGTTCTGATTGTGGTGGCGTTCGAGGTCTTGGGCCGCGTCTTGATGGGCGACAGTTTCCTGTTCAACACCCGGGACAATGTGCAGGGTCTGTTCAACACGCAACGGCTGTCGATCATCATCCTGCAAGTCTCCACCGTGGGGATCATTGCTCTGGGCGTGACGCAGGTCATCATCACCGGCGGGATCGACCTGTCGTCCGGTTCGATTGTCGGGGCCACCGCGATGGTGGCGATGAGCTTCGCGCAGACCGCACTGGTCAACGGCAACCCCAATCCCAAGGCAATCTTCGGCGACTGGGCGATGGACCTGCCCGTGCTGGTGCCGTTGCTGATCGGGGTGACCTGCGGGCTGGTGGCCGGGCTGATCAACGGCGCGCTGATCGCCTATACCAAGATCCCGCCGTTCATTGCCACGCTGGGGATGATGGTGTCGGCCCGCGGCTTCGCGCGGTGGTGGTCGCATGGCAACCCGATCTCTTTCCCGACCGACAGTTACAACGCGATTGGCCGCGGCATGAACCCGGTGATCATTTTCATCGCCCTGGCGGTGCTGCTGCATCTGATCATGACCTATACCAAATACGGCAAGCACTGCTACGCGGTCGGATCGAACGAGCAGGCGACGCGGATGTCGGGGATCAATGTCGACCGCCACAAGGTGCTGGTCTATGTGATTGCCGCCATCCTCGCCTCGGTCGCGGCCATCGTGGTGTCGTCCAAAGGCCAGACGGCACAGGCGGCGATGGGGGTGCAATACGAACTGGACGCCATCGCCATGGCGGTGATCGGCGGCGTGTCGCTGTCGGGCGGGCGTGGCTCGATCATCGGGACGGTGATCGGCGCGCTGATCTTTGGCGTCATCATCTCGGGCTTCACCTTCCTGAAGCTGGACGCCTATTATCAGGAGATGGTCAAAGGCGTGATCATCGTCGGCGCGGTGGTGCTGGACCAATGGCGCCAAAGCAAGAGCAGGGGGCGCTGAGCGATGGCCAAGATCATTCTGGAAACCAAGGGTCTGACCAAGCGCTACGGCGGTGTTCATGCGCTGGAGGAGGCCGATTTCATGCTGGAGGACGGCGAGCATGTCGCGGTGGTTGGCGACAACGGCGCCGGCAAGTCGACCTTCGTGCGGCAGATCACCGGGGTGGAACAGCGCAGCGCCGGGAAGATCTTCTTTGACGGCGAAGAGGTCAGCCATGCCAACCCGCTGGAGGCGCGCGAAGCCGGGATCGAGACGGTGTTCCAGACCCTCGCCCTGGCGGACGATCTGGACGTGCCGTCGAACCTCTATCTCGGCCGCGAGCTGATCCGCTGGAACCTCGGCCCGTTCTCCATTCTCGACTTCAAAGCGATGAAGGCCAGGACGATGGACGCCTTGATGCAGACGGCAGTGAAAATTCCCAATGTCGACAACCCGATCCGCAACATGTCGGGTGGCCAGCGGCAATGTGTGGCGATTGCGCGGGCGGCGGCCTTCGCGTCCAAGCTGATCATCATGGACGAGCCGACGGCGGCCCTGGGGGTGCAGGAAACCGCGCAGGTCGAAAACATCATTCGCGGCCTGAAAAGCCGGGGTGTGCCGATGATCCTGATCAGTCACAATCTGCGACAGGTGTTCGATCTGGTCGACCGGATCGTGGTGTTCCGCCGCGGGCGCATTGTCGCCTCCTTGCGCAAGGAAGACACCGACGGCAATGACATCGTAAGCTATATCACTGGGGTCAAAGGCAACGCCGATGAAGCCGTTGTCTGAAGAAAGGAACTGACATGACACTACGTTTCGGGCTTTTGGGGGCGGGCCGCATCGGCAAGGTCCACGCCAAGGCCATCTCGGCGGATACCGGGGCCGAACTGGTAGCGGTGGCCGATGCCATGGCCCCGGCAGCCGAGGCGATTGCCGCGCAATATGGCTGCGAGGTCCGCACGATTGACGCGATTCTGGCCGCCAGTGACATCGACGCCGTGGTGATCTGCACCCCCACCGACACCCATGCCGACCTGATCGAGGCCTTCGCCAAGGCCGGCAAGGCGGTGTTCTGCGAAAAGCCGATCGATCTGTCGCTTGCCCGGGTCAAGGCTTGTCTGAAAGTGGTGCGCGATACCAAGGCGGTGCTGATGGTCGGCTTCAACCGCCGGTTTGACCCGCATTTCATGGCCGTGAAAGCCGAGATTGCCAAAGGCACGCTGGGCGAGGTCGAGATGGTCACCATCACCTCGCGCGATCCGGGCGCACCGGGCCTCGACTATATCGGGCGGTCGGGCGGGATATTCCGCGACATGACGATCCATGATTTTGACATGGCAAGGTTTCTGCTCGGCGAGGAAATCACCGAAGTCTCGGCGATGGCCGCCGTTCTGGTCGATCCGGCGATCGGCAAGGCCGGCGACAGCGACTCGGTGCAGGTCATGTTGAAAACCGCGACGGGCAAGATGGCGCTGATCTCCAACTCGCGCCGCGCAACCTATGGCTATGACCAGCGGATCGAGGTTCATGGCTCGCTCGGCGCTGCCACGGCGGAAAACCAGCGGCCGTTCATGATCGAAGTAGCCAGCAAGCTGGGCTACACCAGACCGCCGCTGCATGATTTCTTCATGACCCGCTATACCGAGGCCTATGCCGCCGAAATCGCCAGTTTTGTCGCGGTGGTCGGCGGCAAAGGCGTGGCATCGCCGTCGGGTGAGGATGGTCTTTCCGCCCTTGCCCTGGCCGAAGCCGCGCTGAAATCGGTGGCCGAGGGCCGTATGGTGAAGATGTCGGAAATCCTGTAGAACCAGCCGCTCGTCAACCTTGACAGGTTTCCTCGCTGACGCCAGCGAAGAGACCTGTCAGGGCGAAGAGCGCCGGTTAACCCTGCGGCGTCATGGCCTTGCGCGACTTGTCGCGTTTCAGCCCCAGACGATGCTCGCGCCAGATGATCAGGATGCCGGCGGTCACCACCAGAGCCGCGCCTTCCAGCATGGTCAGGCTGGGGATCTCCCCAAACACGAAATAGCCGATCGTCAGCGCAAACAGCATCGAGGCATAGTCGAACGGGGCGACCAATGAGGCATCAGCCTCGCGGTAGCACGAGGTCAGCAGGATCTGCCCGACCCCGCCCAGCAGCCCGGCGGCGATCAACAGACCCGCCTCGACTGGCGTGGGCCAGACCCAGCCAAACGGGATGGTCAGCAAGGACAGCGCGGTCGAGGTGGTCGAGAAGTAGAACACGATGGTCGCAGTCTTTTCGGTCAAAACCAGCTTGCGGACAAAGACCTGTGCCAGGGCAGCGCACAGCGCGCTGAACAGCACGATCATCGCTCCCAACGCCTCGCGCTGCCCGACGGCGTTGCCGCTGGTGACCGACAGGCGCGGACTTAGCACGATCAGCACCCCGGTCATGCCCAGCGCGACACAGCCGATCCGGAAGGCCCGGACATTCTCGCCCAGAAACATTGCGGCGAAGATGACCACCAGCAACGGCGAGGCATAGCTGATCGCCGTCACCTCGGGCAGCGGCAGGTAGCCGAGGCCAGCAAAGCCCAGACCCATCGCCACCGTTCCCATGAAGCCGCGCCAGACATGGCCCAGCGGGTTGTCGGTCTTGAACCCGGTCCCCAGTTCGCCTTGGAAGGTCAGCCAGGCGACGATGACCGGGATGGCAAAGAACGACCGGAAAAACACTGCCTCCCCCGGCGGCACATGCGCGGTCGTCGCCTTGATCAGCGAGGACATCACGATGAACACCAGAACGGAACAGATTTTCAGGGCAATGCCGCGGATAGGTCGCATGGTCGGTCCTCTTTCGCGCAACTGACCATTGATGGCGGGCCGGGACAAGGCCGCAAATCGAGACTGGACGAGGTGTAGCACTTGGGGTTCGATGGGGCAAAGGAGACCAGTCATGGCCAAGGCAACGCTTGCGGACCGAATTGATCAGGGGCGCGGCATCGTGCCTGCCGATCTGGTGCTGAAAGGGGCGCGGGTGTTCGATCTGATCACCGGAGATCTGGTTGCGACCGATGTCGCGATCTGCGGTGACACGATTGTCGGAGTGTTCGGTTCGTATCAGGGCCGGGTTGAGGTCGATTTCGGCGGCCGGATTCTGGTGCCGGGCTTCATCGACACCCATCTGCACATCGAATCCTCACTGGTTACCCCGTTCGAATTCGACCGTTGTGTCAGCCCGCATGGCGTGACCACGGCGATCTGCGACCCGCATGAGATTGCCAATGTCTGCGGGCTGGTGGGCATCAACTACTTCCTTGACGCGTCTGCCCGCACCCTGATGGACATCCGCGTGCAGCTGTCGTCCTGCGTGCCCTCGACCCATATGGAAACCACCGGGGCGATACTGGAGGCGGCGGATATTGCCCCGCTGATGGACCATCCCCGGGTGATCGGGCTGGCCGAGTTCATGAATTACCCCGGTGTGATAAACCGCGACCCCGGCTGCATGGCCAAGCTGGAGGCGTTTCGCGGCCGCCACATCGACGGTCACGCGCCTCTGCTGCGCGGCAACGACCTGAACGCCTATATTGCTGCGGGCATCTTGACCGAGCATGAGGCGACCTCGGCCGAGGAGGCTTTGGAAAAACTCCGCAAGGGGATGCGGGTGCTGGTGCGCGAAGGTTCGGTGTCGAAGGATCTGCACGCCCTGGCGCCTCTGCTGACCGAACGCTTCGCGCCCTATCTGTGTTTCTGCACCGACGACCGGAACCCTCTGGATATCGGCGAGCACGGTCATCTGGACTATGTGATCCGCACGGCGATTGCCTTGGGCGCCACGCCGCTGACCGCCTACCGGATGGCCAGCCTGTCGGCAGCAGAGGCGTTCGGGCTGAAGGACCGCGGGTTGATCGCCCCGGGCAAGCGGGCGGATATCGCGGTGATCGACACGCTGGAAGGCTGCCGGGTCGAGGCGGTGTTTACCGGCGGCATCAGGATCGGCGACGCGGCCTTTGCGGCGCGGCAGATCATCCCGCCGGTGGCGCGGCATTCGGTGAAGGCCCCGCCGACCGAGCCGCATCACTTTCGGACCGGCGGCAACCGGGTTGAGACCCCGGTGATCGGCATCATCCCCGGCAAGATCATCACCGAGCATCTGACTTGTCAGATCGCCCCCGAGGATGGCGACAAACGGCCGGATATTGCGCGGGATCTGGTGAAGATCTCGGTGATCGAACGCCACGGCAAGAACGGCAACCGGACCACCGGCTTTGTGAAAGGGTTCGGGCTGCAGCGCGGGGCGATTGGGTCGACGATGTGCCACGATCACCACAATATCGTGGTGGTTGGCGCGGACTACGACGACATGGCGTTGGCCGCGCGGCGGCTGGGAGAGATCGAGGGCGGGTTTGTTGTGGTGCAGGGCGGGCAGGTAATGGCCGAATTGGCGCTGCCGGTGGCGGGGCTGATGAGCCTTGAGCCGTTCGAGGTCGTGCGCCGCGATCTGATCGCGCTGCGATCCGCCGCCCGGTCGCTCGGCGTGACGCTGGAGGAGCCGTTCCTGCAACTGGCCTTCCTCTGCCTGCCGGTCATCCCGCATCTGAAAATCACCGACCATGGCATGGTCGATGTCGACCGGTTTGAGGTGATGCCTTGAGCGTCATACGGGGTCCGGTCCGGAGCCGCGCTGAAAACAGGCGCTGCCCATTGACATCCTGGGGCGGTATAAAAAGCTGCGCCTGTCGGGTGAGGGAACCTGACAGGCGCAGCGCTGGTCGCTGATTGATCGGACGGAAGTAAGGGTTACTTGTCCATCTCGGCGACAAGGTTCTGCGCGAAGGCGTCGACCATGGTGTGATAGAACAGGTCGCCGGACGCCGTCATCGTCGCCATGTCGGTGTCGGCCGGAAGCAGGCCCTTGATGGTGTTGACATCAATGGTCAGCTCAAAGCTGCGGGTGTTGGCGTTGTTGACCGTGTCATTGATGTTCACCAGTCCGACCAGATGGGTGTCGGCCAGACCTGCGGCGTCGGTGAAGCTGTTTGACAGTTCAACGGCGGAAATGTCGACGGTGATTTCGGCACCCGGGGAGCCGAGACGGTCCTTCAGGATGGTGGTGATTGCGGCGTTCAGGTCGGCCGACAGGTTGACATACCGGTCAGCGGCGGGTTTGTTGGTGACCGAAGCCAGATCAACACTGACGTTAACTTTGGCGATCGGATCGGGAAACGCGGCATAGCTGGCGGTCGACAAAAGTACGGTGGTCATGGCAGCGGCAATTAGGTTGCGAAACATTGTGGGAGCCTCCTGGGCTGGCCGCCCTTGCCGGTTGGGCAGGGCGGTGGGATGGGATTAGCCATAATGGCTGTTGTAAGAATGCAGCTAGAGCGAATGGTGTAGTCGTCAAGACTGGCCACCGATTCAGTGCATGGGGACCGCGCGGGGCCGTGGGGGCTGGTGAGGCGGCCTGAGACCTGCGTTTTGGATCCCGCCACCGTTGACATTGGCCGGGGGCAAATGCGGCTGTCCGTGCAAAGCTAGAGCGGGCAAGAGCGGGGTCAGGTCAGTGCTGCTCTGAGCCCATCCAACACCTGATCGACATTGGCTTTGGAAAACACCAGCGGCGGGCGGAGTTTCAGGACATGGCCTTGCGGGCCGGTGGCCGAGATCAGGATGCGTCGGGCGCGCAGGTCGTTGACAAGGCGGGCAGCGCGGGCAGGGTCGGGCTTGCCGTCGGTGACGATGTCCTGGCCGAGGAACAGGCCGGCGGCGCGCAACGGGCCGAGGGCGGGGCGGGTCTGGGCAAGGTCCAGCAGACCGTCGCGGAAATAGGCGCCGGTGGTGGCGGCGTTGTGCTGCAACGCTTCTTTTTCGATCACCTCCAGCACGGCCATCGCCGTGGCAGCGGCGACGGCATTGCCGCCGAACGTGTTGAAATAACGGGCTTTTGCCCCGAAGGCGGCGATGACGCCAGGCTGGATCACCAAGCCAGCGACCGGGTAGCCGTTGCCCATCGGCTTGCCCATCGAGACCATGTCGGGCACCACGCCGTGGCGCTGAAAGCCCCACATCGCGTCGCCGGTGCGGCCAAAACCGGGCTGCACTTCATCGGCGATGAACAGGCCGCCAGCCGCGCGGATCGCCTCGGCTGCCGGTTCCAGGAAGCCGGGCGGGTCGGAGTAGACGCCGTCGGATGAGAAGATCGTGTCGACCAGAAGGGCAGCGGGTTGGATGCCGTGGCGGCTGAGGTCGGCGGCTGCGGCAGCGACATCGGCAGCGAAGCGGGCGGGATCGCTGGGGGCAGGCACGGTGCGGACATCGGCACCCAGCGACACTCCGGCCCCAAGCGACGGCGACAAGGCAGAGGTGGCGAGGGTGACGCCGTGATAGGCGTTTTCGGTCACGATGACCCCGGTCCCGCCGGTATGGGCAAAGGCAATACGCAGCGCCAGATCGTTGGCTTCGGACCCGGTGCAGGTGAACATCACATGGCTCAACGCGGCGGGAAACGTGGCGAGCAGGCGCTCGGCATAGTCAAGAACTGTGTCATTCAGGTAACGGGTGTGGCTGGCATAGAGTGCCGATTGGCGGGCAGTGGCGGCCACGACGTGGGGATGGCAATGGCCGACCGAGGCGACGTTGTTGTAGCAGTCGAGATAGGCCTGCCCCTCGGCATCGTAGAGCCAGACGCCCTCACCGCGGGTGAAATGCACCGGGGTCTCGTAGAACAGGCGGTAAGCGGGGCCGAGCAGGCGGCTGCGGCGGGCGATGCGGGCTGCAGCCTCGGGCGTCAGGTTGCCGGTGCCGGGTTGGTAGGCGTTGACCATGGCAGGCAGGGTCATGGCAGCTCCAGTTCTATGGGTTGGCAGTTGGCGAGGGCTTGCAGGCCGGCGGCCGCGGTGGGCAGGTTGCGCAGGATATAGGCCGCGTTGTCGGGATAGCGGGCGGCGCGAGCGGAGGCGACCGCGAGGGTGGTCAGCATCCGGGTGGCGGTGAGGTCGGGGAGCAGGCGGGCCTCCAGCGCGGTAAGGGGCAGGGCCGCGTGATAGGCGGCGGCAAAGGTTTGCAGGCTGTGGCGCGGCGCGGCCGGGTCGATCTGATAGGCGGCGGCGACGGCGGCGTCGCAGATCAGCGGGGTTTTCACCATGTCGCCGAAGTCGAGAATGCCGGTGATCCGGCCGGGGTCTTGCGGGTCGACCAGCACATTATGCGGGTTCAGGTCGTTGTGGACGATCTGGGCGCGAAGATCCGGCAAGTGGGGGGCGATGGCGCGGTCGAAACGGTTCAGGACCTCGGTGGCGAGGGGGCGCAGGTCGGCGGCGATATCGGGCAGCAGGGGGCGCAGGTGGCTGGCCTGCTTGATATCCCATTGCAGGAAATGATCGGCGGCGGGATGGCTGAAGCTGCGCAGGCCAAGAGAGAGGTTTGCGGCGATGGTGCCCATCGCGGCGCATTGGCTGGGGCTGCGTTGGGTCTGGTACTGCGGCATGCCGTCCAGCCAGGTCAACAGGCGCAGGGTGCCATGCGGGGTCAGCGCCTCGGTTGCGCCGTGCCGGGTTCGGATGACGCGGGGGACGGGGAGGGTGGTGGTTTCGAGGTGGATCAGGGCCCTGGTTTGCAGGTCGGTCAAGGCGGGCGGCTCGGCCCGGTTGGCGAGTTTCAGGACGAAGCGGCCGGTCGGGGTGGTCAGCTGGAAGTTCAGGTCGCGTTCGGAGGTCAGGCGGGTCAGAACGCCGGTCAGGCCAAAATGAGCCTCGGCCAGCGCGGCAGCCTCGGCCGCGGTCAGGGTTGGTGGCGGGGTGGTGAGGCTGGCGCCGAGGGTCATTTGCGGTCCGTGATGGGTTGCGGTCATCAGGGGCGAGGCTTGCGGCGGTGTCAACTGGCTGTGTGGGCTGTTCACGCGTGAAACGCGCGCAATCATCTGCGGTTTCAGGGGGTTGGAGGTTGGCGTTAACGGGTTGGCAAGATTTTGGGCTGGGTCGGGTCGTTGGCCCGCACGCGTGCTGCGGGCCATGGAGTGCTTTGGGGTCTATTGGGCGGTGTAGCCACCATCGACGAGGTGATAGCTTCCGGTGATGAAGCTGGCCTGATCTGACAACAGAAAACAGGTCAGCGCGGAAACTTCTTGCGAAGTGCCGAGCCGCCCGATCGGGTGCATTCCGGCGATGACGCCGAGGGTGGCCGCGTCGAGGTTCTTGTCCAGCAGCGGTGTCGCGATGAAGCCCGGACCAACCGAATTCACCCGGATGCCGGCCTTGGCGTATTCCATGGCAGCGACTTTGGTCAGGCCGACGACCGCGTGTTTGGCCGAGACATAGGCGCAGGCCGTGGCAAAACCGACCGAGCCGAGGATCGACGCCATGTTGACGATCGCGCCGCCACCGGCCTTGACCATCTCCGGAATGCCGTAGCGCATCCCGTAGAAGACGCCGTTCAGGTTGACATCGATCACCTTGTGCCAGCCGTCGAGGGGATAATCGCCGACCGGAGCTGCCGGGCCGCCGATGCCGGCATTGTTGACCAAGAGCTGCAGGCCGCCAGTCCGTGTCACGGCAAATTCCACCAGTCCGGCCACCTCGGCGGCGACGCCGGTGTCGGTCTTGCGGGTCAAGGCGGTGCCGCCAGCGGCGGTGATCTCTGCCGCGACGGCGGCCATCCCGGCGTCATCCATATCCGCCAGCACGACCTTGGCGCCAAAGCGCGCCAGATCGCGGGCGATTGCCGCGCCGATGCCCGATGCCGCCCCGGTCACGATGGCGGTCTTGCCGTTGAAATCGAATTGCATGTCGAACTCCTCAAGAATACCCGTCAGCCGGATATTGCCGAGTTCGCGCCATGGTGCCTTGATCTGTGTCATGGGTTGCGACGTCGGCCCATGACCGGGCCACGGCCTGGCGGTGCAGAGAGGCCGGGCTGATCGTTGTTTCAGGCCAGATTGCGGGCGATCAACACCCCGGCCCAGGCCGAAATCCCGGTCAGAACGCCGCCCCACAACGTGTCAACGATGACTTGTTCGATCGACCAGTCGCGCAACGTGGTGTAATTGGTGAATTCATAGGTGCCATAGGCCATCAGTCCCAGCGCGACGCCGCCCAGCAGGGCGGCCAGCGGATCGCTGGCGCGCAAGGCGGGCAGCGAGACGATCCACAGGACACCGGCGACATAGCCAAGATAGAACAGCACCGCCGGGACAACCCGGAACGGGTCGGCGTAAAGATGGGCGATGTGACGGTCAAACACCGGTTTGATCAGAAAGCGCAGGCCGATGGCATCGGCGCCGAAAAAGATCACAGCGGTGGAAAGGTAGAGGACGATGATCTTCATGGCTGGGCTTCTTTCCTTAAGAGTGGCAGGGCGCGCAGCGTCAACGCGACGATGCCAAAGGCAGCCAGTGCGATGACTGGCAGGTTCGGGCCGGGCTGGGTCGCAGTGGGCAGGTTGGCGACGATCACGCCGATCAGGGCCCAGATGATCGCAACAGGATAGGCCCAGTCATGCGGTCGACGCGTCTGGACGATCAGCGCCACGACCAGCACGCCGACAAGGCAGAGGATCGCCGCGGTTTGGGCGGGCATGACCGCGTAGCCGCCGAGCGCGACACCGATGGCCACCCCGGTGGCCGCGGTCAGCCACCCGGCATAAAGCGCAACAGGCTGGGCCAGCAGCCACGGTTGGCCGGAGCCGGCCCGCAGCAGCGCCAGAATTGCGGCACCGGCCATCACGATGATCATGGCGGTGGCGAGCAGCGGCGCGGCGTTGGCGGCGGCAATCCAGAAGGTGCCGATGATCAGGCTGATCGCCAACGGGCCGCGCATCCGCTGCCAGGCGGGGTTTTCGGTCGCACGCCACAGCCCGTAACCGGCACTGAGGATCAACCACGAATAGATCACGCCCCAGATCGAGAAGGCATAGCCTGCAGGCTGCACCGGGGGATGCAGTTGCGGGACGGGGAACTGCGCCGGGGAGAACCCGCTGAAGCCGGTGGTTGCCAGCGGCGACAGGGCAAAGGTCAGCGCGGCGATCAGCACCACGATTGCGACGGCGCGTGGCGGCAGGGTGGCATTCATCGTGTCAGCCTCTGGGTCAGCGGCAGGGCGGCCCAATAGGGCAGGGCGGCCAGCAGTTTCATGCCCCAGGTGAAGCGGCGGGGGAAATGCACCTCGAACTGCCGCTGGTTCAGCCCGGCGATGATGGCGCGGGCGGCCTGTTCTGGGGTGACCATGGCGGGCATGTGGAAGTCATTGCGCCGGGTGAGGCTGGTGTCGACAAAACCGGGGCAGATCAGCCGGACGTCGATCTGACCCTTCAGTTCGGCGCGGAGCGATTCCGTCAGGTTGATCACGGCAGCCTTGGTGGCCGAGTAGATCTGACCCTGCGGCAGGCCGATATAACCCGCGACCGAGCCGCACAGCGCCAGTTGGCCAGCAGGACGCAGCAGCGTGGGGGCGACCTGGGCGATGTGAAAGCTGCCCATCAGGTTGACGGCAACGATGCTGGCGGCGGTCTCGGGGTTCAGGTCGGCGACCTTGCCGGGGTCATAGAGGGCGGCCAGATGGACGATCCGGTCCAGCGTGCCGATCTGGCCGATCCGGGCGGCGGCGGCGTCAAGGCTGGCGCGGTCGGCCACGTCAAGCGGCAGGGCGATGTGTTGGGGGCCGAGCTGTGCGGCCAGGGTCTCCAGCTTCGCGGTGGAGCGGGCCGACAGGATCAGGCGGGCACCGCGCGCGGCCCATTCCGTGGCGAGGCTTTTGCCAATCCCGTCGCTGGCGCCGATAATCCAGATGGTTTCGCCCTCAGGCATGGGCGAACTCCAGCTGTACGACGTCGGTTTGGCCGGTGGCAAAGGCGGCCGCGCGGACGCCGAGGTGATAGGTCCATTGCCGCAGGAAGCCTTCATCATGGCCAAGCTTGCGGATGCGGTCGGACCTGCGGGTCAGACGGTCATTCCACAGGGCACAGGTTCGGGCGTAGTCGGCCCCGAAGGCATGGCTGTCGGTGATCTGCAGCCCGGCGCGTCGGGCGTGGGCGGCAATGGCGGCCTTGGGCAGCAGCGGGCTGGGGAAGGCGTGGTGACGGATCGGCCGGGCGCGGCGCTGGGCGGTGGCAGGCGGGGCGGTGGCAAGCGGGGCAGTCGCAAGCGGGGCATCCGGCAAGATGATCGCCTGAATGACAGCGCTGCCATGCGGGGCCAGCCGGGGTCGCAGCGCGGCCAGACAAGCGGGCCAGTCCGGACCCAGCGTTTCGATGGCGACGATGCCGTCGAACTGGCCGTCGCTGTCGCGATAATCCTGCAAGCGGATTTCGGCGCGACCGTCCAGTCTGGCATCGGCATAGCCTTTCTGGCTGGGCGACAGGGTCAGGCCGGTGACCTGATGGCCGGCATCGGCGGCGCGTTCGGCAAAGGCGCCCCAGCCACAGCCGATGTCCAGCACCCGCCCGGCCCCCGCCATGCGGTTGAGGATACGGTCATGTTTGCGGTTCTGGGCGCGGCCGAGGTCATTGTCGGCGGGCACGAACATCGCAGCGGAATAGGTCATGCCCTCGTCGAGCCAGAGTTGGTAGAACTCGTTCCCGGCGTCGCATTGACTGGCGGCAGACCGCGGCCACGACAGGTGGGGGGCGATGCGGGCTTGCAGACTGTGCCAGAAACCGGCATGGGCGTGGCCGCTGAACTGGTCGAGGTTGCGCAGCGCGACTTCGGCAAGGTCGGCGATCGAGGAGGTCCGCCACAGACCGGCGACATAGCTGTCACGCAGCGCAATGTCACCGCGGGCGGCAACCGAAGTGAGCACCGAAGTGACCACCGACCAGTCATGGATCTGCATCTCGGCGGCGGGTGTGCCAAGGCCGAAATCGAAGATCTCGCCCTCGGGCGTGTGCAGGCGCAGGCTGCCGATCCTGATCCGGGCGCAGCTGGCCAGAAAATCATGCTTGGCGCGTTTGGTCAGAAACAGCATCAGGTGACCTCGGACTTCGGAGGTGTCGGGCGGCTGCGGTATCTGGCGCCTTTCAGCTTCAGCCGCAGCGCCTGCCAGTAGATCAGGGCGAGGGTGCGTCCTGTGCCAAGCGGCCGGCGCAGGCTGGCGCCGATCAGCCCGGCGTTGGTCATCGGCGCGCGGGGGCCGGACAGGGTTGCGACAACGCCCTCGGTGCCGTTGCGGTGCTGGATGCAGATGGCGATCCGGGCGGCGCTGACCTCAAAGCTGAATTCGTAGCCGCCCTTGACGTCCTGAAACGGCGAGACATGCAGCGCCTTCGGTGTGGTGATCCGGCTTGCGGGGGTGATCGGCGCGAAGTCGGGCAGGTGGCAGAGATAGGAGTGCCGGTCGCCGAACGGGGTCGACACCTCGGCAATGACGGCGACCAGATCTTCGCCGCACAGGGCCAGCCAGAAGCTGACCGGGTTGAAGACAAAGCCCAGAAAGCGCGGCTGGGTCAGCAAGCGCAACTGGACCTGCGGATCGGGCAGGCCGTGCGCGGCGAGCTGTTCGCGCGCCCAGACCGGGCCGCGACCGGATTTCAGCGGCCCGCCGTGGTCGCGGTCATGGACCGAGGCGAGGTTGAGCCGGTTGCGGGAGAACAGCAGCGGGCCGCCCCGCGCCTCGGGGTCGATCAGCACGAAATCGACGCCGTAGCGGAAGCCATGGCGGATCGCCCCGCGTCTGGCATGGCTGGTGACGCCAACGATATGTTCGGGACGACAGGTCATGCGATTTGCCGGTCCATCAGGCGGACAATCCGGGCGGCGCTGGCAAAGCCGTCCTCATGAAAACCGTGGCGGGTATAGGCCCCGGCGAACCAAGTGGCGTTCTGGCCCTGCAGCGCGGTCAACTGGCGCTGGGCGTTCAGTGCGGGGGCGTCAAAGATCGGGTGGCGGAACGTGGTCTGGTCGTAGATCAGGTGGTCGGGAACCGGACGGCAGGGGTTCAGCGACACGAACAGCGGGTCGGATTCCGGGATGTTCTGCAGACGGTTCATCCAGTAGGTCACGCCGATGGCGGGCTCGGGCCGTGTGGTATCTGCCTTGTAGACCCAACTGGACCAGACGGCGCGCCGCTTCGGCATCTGGGCGGGATCGCGGTGCAGGATCATCTGGTTGTCCTGAAAGCGGATCGCCGACAGCGCGGCATGTTCCTGCGGGGTCGGCCGGGCCAGAAGACGCAGCGCCTGATCCGGGTGGCAGGCAAAGATCACCTGGTCGAAGGTCGGCAAAGGTCCGGCGGCACTGTGGACGGTCACGCCCAACTCGCTGCGCGAGACGCCTTGCACCGCCGTACCGGTGCGGATGGCGACGCCGCGTCCCGCCAGAAAGTGCTTTAACCGGCGGACATATTCGACGCTGCCACCATCAACCGTCCACCACTGATGTTGGCCAGTCGTGCTGAGCAGGGCGTGGTTGCGGAAGAACTGGATCACCGCACGGGCTGGAAATTCGCGGATTTCTGCGGGCGGCGTCGACCAGATCGCCCCGCATAGCGGCATCAGATAGTACCGCTGGAACCAGTCGCCGAGCCGCAAATCGTCAATCAGGTCGCCGATGGTGGCCGCGTCGTTGCGGGCCAACGCCTCGGCCTTGCGGTTGAAATGCAGGATGTCGCGCAACATGCGGGCATAGCCGGGGCGAAACAGGTTGCTGCGCTGGGCGGTCAGGGCGCTGAAGTCGTGCAACCCGTATTCGATCTGGCCATCATTGATCGACGCGCCAAAGCTCATGTTGCTTTTGGCGACCGGCACGTCGAGGTTCTGAAACATCCGCGTCAGATGCGGGTAGTTCGCATAGTTGAAGACGATGAAGCCGGTGTCGACCGGCTGGTCGCCGTTAAGCCCGGCCATCACGGTGCGGGCATGCCCACCTAGCCGTGGTGCGGCCTCAAACAGCGTCACGGCATGTTGCGGTGCCAGCAGGTAGGCAGACGCCAGTCCGGAGATGCCGCCACCGATGATGGCGATGCGCTGCGAATGGCTGGGTAGGGCGTCGAATGACATTATGGCTCCGGCCGGTTATTTGAAGGATTACGGTCGAAAGGAAATTCTGGATCATTTTGATCCGGCTGCGGACTTTGGTCGTATCGAGGCTATGTTGACATCAGGCCTTCAGATTGACACGGCGATGAGCGGCCTTTCAGTGGTGCCGGGAAAGGACAGGTCAACGGTGTCGATGCCGAACCCGCAAATCTCAGCCCAGACGGTCTGGATGCTGGCCGTCCGCGACCAGCGTGACCGTGCTGCCTTTGCGGCGTTGTTTGACCATTTCGCGCCACGGCTGAAGGGTTTCATCATGCGGTCGGGGACCGGGTCAGGTCAGGCGGAAGAGATCGTGCAAGAGGTCATGCTGACGGTGTGGCGCAATGCGG
Organism: bacterium; assembly: GCA_039932095.1. Classification (GTDB taxonomy): domain Bacteria; phylum Pseudomonadota; class Alphaproteobacteria; order Rhodobacterales; family Rhodobacteraceae; genus Stagnihabitans. The sequence continues at coordinate 25,848 of JBDTQR010000008.1, forward strand.
CGCAGTTCGATCCGGCGCGGGCGCAGGTTTCGGCCTGGGTCTACCAGATCGCCCGCAACCGCCATATCGACGTGATCCGCAAGGAACGCCGTCCGCTGCCAGAAGATCTGGGTTACGGCCCGACCGAGGATGCCGACGCTGGCGAGATCATGGCGGTCGAGCAAGAGGGCGACATGTTGAAACAGGCGCTGGACCGGCTGAAACCGGAACAGCGCGAGATCATAGAAAGAGCCTATATGGGCGAGTTCACCCATCAGGAAATCAGCGCCCAGACCGGCCTGCCGCTTGGCACGATCAAATCCCGCATTCGGCTGGGACTGGAACGTCTGCGCCACGAGTTGAAGGACATGCGTTAGATGACGGTGATCACACACCATACCCCCGATGCCTTGTTGGCCGCCTATGCGGCGGGCAGCCTGCCGCGACCCTATGCGCTGGTGGTGGCGGCCCATATCTCGCTGTGTCTTGAGTGCCGCGCCGCCTATGAGGCGCATCAGGCGGCGGGCGGCGCCGTGCTGGAAAATACCGCGGCGGCGCAGGTGTCCGACGGCTTGCGGGCCGGGGTTCTGGATCTGCTGGATGTGGAAGTTGCCCCGGTGACGCGGTATCGGCGCTCGGGCGTATTTCCCGGGCCGGTGATGGAGGCGCTGAAAGGTCAGCCGCCGCGCTGGAAATCGCTGGGGCTGGGGGTGCGGCAGTGCATCCTGAGCGCCGGGCGCGAGGGTTCGGCGCGGCTGCTGTATATTCCGCCGGGGCAGGCGGTACCGGATCACAGCCATAACGGGCTGGAGCTGACCTTGGTGCTGCAGGGCAGTTTCAGCGATGAGACCGGGCAGTTCAGCGGCGGCGATCTTGAGGTTGCCGGGCAGGAGTTGCAGCACACGCCGATCGCCGATCCGGGCGCGCCGTGCATCTGTCTGGCCGCCACCGACGCACCGCTGCGGTTCAATGCCCTGATCCCGCGGATATTGCAGCCGCTGTTCCGGATTTGAGGCCAAGTGGGCTCTTGTGCCGGCGAAGAAGGTGGGTGCCGGGAATAATCCATCTGCCCTAGCGTTGATACCGCGCTGCCGTCAGCCCGTCGAACGAGATTTCCGGTTCCTTGCCCAGCACCACATCGGCAACTGCCCGGCCCGATCCGCAGGCCATGGTCCAGCCCAGCGTGCCATGTCCGGTGTTCAGATAGAGGTTGTCATAGCGCGAGGCGCCCAGCACCGGGGTGCCGTCCGGGGTCATCGGGCGCAGGCCGGTCCAGCCTTCGGACTTGCTGATATCGCCGCCCTTGGGAAACAGGTCGCCGATGACATGGCGTACCGTGTCGGTTGCATGGGGGCCAAGCCGGTTGGAATATCCGGCTATTTCGGCAGTGCCTGCCACCCTGATCCGGTCGCCGAGCCGGGTGATCGCGACCTTGTGGGTTTCGTCCATGATGGTGGATTGCGGGGCAAAGGCATCATCGGTGACCGGCAAGGTGACCGAATAGCCCTTGACCGGATAGACCGGAAGTTTCACGCCGATGGGGTTCAAGACACGGGGGCCATAACTGCCCAGCGCGCAGACATAGGCGTCACCGGTGATCCGGCCGGCCATTTCGGTGTCCACCCCTGCCACCTTGCCGTTTTCAATCGCGATCGACCGGATCGACTGGCCATATTGAAATTCGACCCCCAGTTCAGCGCATTTCTCGGCCAGAGCGACGGTGAACATCCGGCAATCGCCGGTACGGTCGGCGGTCAGGCGCAACCCGCCCACAAACTTGTTGCGCACTTCGGCCAGCGCCGGTTCCACCGCGATGCAGGCATCCCGCCCAAGCACCTCGTAGGGCGAGTTGTAGTCCGCCAGAATTTCCTGATCTGCCTTGGAGCCTTTCATCTGCTTGGCGGTGCGGAACAGTTGCAGCGTACCCTGTTCGCGGCCATCGTATTCGATGCCGGTTTCGGCGATCAGCTCCGGCATCACGTCGCGCGAATAGTTTGAGATGCGGACCATGCGGCCCTTGTTGATCCGGTAGCTTTCGTCGTTGCAATTGGCGATCATCTGCAGGCTCCACGACCACATCGTGGGGCTGATCAGCGGCCAGATGAACAGTGGGCGGCGTTTCATGAACAGCCATTTCAGCGCCTTTACCGGAATGCCGGGTGCCGCCCAGGGCGAGGTCATCCCGTAGCTGAGTTCGCCGGCATTGGCATAACTCGTCTCCAATCCCGGCCCGATCTGCCGGTCCAGCACGACAACCTTCGCGCCGCCCTTGGCGAGGTAATAGGCCGTTGTCACGCCAATGACGCCAGCCCCCATAACGATGACTTTCATGTGAGGCCGCTCCCCTTGCCGTGGTTCACCCCAGCATGAAGCCTTGGCGGCAGGACAACAACCCGGCAAAGCGGGCGAATGTCGGGAACGCTGGTGAAATGACCGGTCAGCCCATCAAACGTCCAGCAAACGGGATTTTCGGGCTGGGGCAGGATGGTTTGATCTCTTTTGCCCGTCCAGTGTGCTGCCCTCCGACGTTTTGGGGGGCAGGAGGGATGTTGCCAGGGACAGCCCAGCTATTCTGCCGCAATGCCGGGTTCCAGCACGGCGCTGAGCAACCGTCTGGTATAGGCCTGGCTGGGCCTCAGGCAGATCTCCGCCGCCGGGCCAATCTCGACAATCTTCCCCTGTGACAGCACTGCAATCCGGTCCGCGATGGCCCGCACCACTGCCAGATCATGCGAGACAAAGACCGTCGCCACGGCCCGTTCATGGGCCAGATCATGGACAAGTTTCAGAACAGCGGCCTGTACCGAGACATCAAGCGCGGTGGTGATCTCGTCGCATAACAAGACCTCGGGGTCAGCCGCGAAGGCACGGGCGATGGCGACGCGCTGACGTTCACCGCCCGACAGCTGCGACGGGAACCGGTCGAGATAGTCGCGATCCAGCCGGACATCTGCCAGCAGGTCCGCCGCGCGCTGGCGCAAGGCCGTGCCGTGCAGATTGCCGTAGAGCCGCAGGGGCTGGGCCAGAATTTCAAGGATGGTGTGACGCGGATTGAGCGAGGATTCCGGGTTCTGAAACACCATCTGGATGGTGCGCAGCTGCGGCAACGGGCGTCGGGACATCTGACTGTCAAGCAGGATGATCGCCTGACCCTTTGGTGCCAGGCTGATCGCACCGCCGGACCGCGGGTGGATCCCGGCAATCGCCCGCAGGATGGTGGATTTGCCGCTGCCGGATTCGCCGACGAGGCCGAGAATTTCGCCGCGTTGCAGGTGGAATGATACGTCTTCAACCACTCTGGTCGGCGTTCCAAGCCGCAAGAACAGGTTGAGGCCGCGCGGTTGGCCGTAGGAAACTGAAAGGTCCTGCGCCTGCAGGACCGTGGTGGATTGGTCGGACAGCAGGCGGGCTCCCGGGTCAGGGGCAGTCTCTAACGGGCCGTCTGCCGGGTGAAAGCAGGCGACTTGCTGGTCCGGCGCGGCGGTGCGCAGCGCAGGCATCCGGGTCTGACAGGTCGTGTCGGCGAAGGCGCAGCGCGGTGCAAAGCGGCAGCCCGTGGGCTGGGCAATCAGGGTGGGCGGCCGGCCGGGGATGGATTGCGGCAGGCCGGGCTGCGACAGTCTGGGCAGCGAGGCGAGCAGGGCACGGGAATAGCGGTGCGCAGGGCGCGACAGGACCGTGGCGGTCGGTCCGACCTCGATCAGGGCACCGGAATACATCACCATCACGCGCTGACAAAGCTTGGCCAACACGCCGATATCATGGCTGACGCAGACGATCGCGGTACCGGCGTCGCGTTGCAGATCACCCATCAGTTGCAACAGCGACAGCTGGGTTGTCACGTCCAGACCGGTGGTCGGTTCATCCATCAGCAGAACGGCGGGGTCACCGGCCAGAGCCATGGCAATGGCGGCGCGCTGGACCTGACCGCCGGACAGCTCATGCGGATAGCGTCTGGCCATCGCTGCGGGTGAGGGCAGTTGCACCCGGGTCAACAGCTCTTGCACCCGGATGGCCCGCTCTTTGGTGCCGAGGGTCGAGTGGAGCCGCAACGACTCGTCGATCTGCGCGCCGATGCGCAGGGTCGGCGTCATCGCGGTGGCGGCGTTCTGCGGGATCAGGGCCAGCCGCCCGCCGCGCAGGCCCAGCAACGCCTCATCCGGACGGCCGAGCAGCGGCGCGCCCGCAAAATCGACCTGACCCGAGACGTGCTGAAGCCCCGGGCGCACCACCCCCATCAGCGCCAGGAGCAGCGTGCTTTTGCCAGACCCGGATTCTCCCGCGATGCCGATGCTGGCCCCGGCGTCCAGGGTGAAGGACACCTTGTCGACCACCGGCGTTGACGGCCCATCCTGCGGGCGCAGTCCGATCGTCAGGTCTGATACGGCAAGGAGAGGGGCTTCGGTCATGCCTCGGGTATCCGGCGGGTCCGGTCGACGCCAATGGTCTTGGCCCAGGCGTCAACCAGCAGATTCATCCCGATGACCATGGAACTGAGCGCGGCCATTGGCCAGATCAAGGCCCAAGGTGCCAGTTGCATGATCCCACGGGCGTCGGAAATCATCTGACCCCAGTCGGGTGTCGGCGGCGCGACCCCCATGCCAAGGAATGACAGCGAACTGACCGCCAGAAAGATCCATGACCACTGCATCGCCCCTTGCACGGCCAGACTGTCGCGCACATTGGGGAACAACTCGCGGCTGACGATGGTCCAGCGCGACTGCCCGCGGGCCTGTGCGGCCAGCACGAAATCGCGGGCGACAAAGTCCAGCGTCGCGGCGCGGGCCAGATAGACCACGGACAGACCGTAGGAAAACCCAAGCACCGGGATCAACGAGGCGGTGCCGGTGCCCAGCACGGCCACGAACAGCATCACCAGCAGGATCCACGGGATCGACATCATCGCATCGACGGCGCGCATCACCAGGGCGTCGGTGCGCCCGCCGACCTGCGCCAGCGTGATCCCGAGGGCGCTGCCCCACACCATGGCGGCGATGGTCGAGAGTGTGCTGATCAGCATCGCCTCGCGGCCACCGAGCAGCGTCCGGCTGAACATGTCGCGGCCCAGCCGGTCGGTGCCGAACCAATGCAGCGCAGAGGGGCCCTGCATCATCGCCGCCACATCCTGCAGCGCCGGATCGTAGGGCACGATATAGGGGGCGAGCAGGGCAATGGCGACATGGCCGAAGAAGATCACGGCGCCGATCAATCCCGAGGGTTGGCCCAGAACCGCACGGATCACGGCAAGGCCCGACGCCAGACCCTTCATCCGCGCAACGTCCGCAATCGCGGGTTAAGCGCCATTGCCAGCAGGTCCGAGCCGAGGTTGACAGCGACGTAGATGATGCCGAACAGCAGGGCAATGGCCTGGACCAGCGGCAGGTCCTGATCGGCAACCGCATCGACGGCAAGCCGGCCAAGACCCGGATAGTTGAACACGCTTTCGACGATGACCACGCCGCCCAGCAGCCATGCCGCCGTCAAGCCGATGACGCTGATCGCCGGCAGCAGCGCGTTGGGCACCACATGGCGCCAGATGATCTGACGGCGCGGCACACCCTTAAGCCGCGCCATCAGAACGAATTCGCTCTGCAACACCTCGATGATCGAGGCACGCACCATGCGCAGGATATGGGCGGCCAGAATGAAGGTCAGCGTCGCCGACGGCAGGATCGACGCCCGCACCAGCTCCATCACCGGCGCCCGGTACCCCGCCAGCACCACGCCGGTCGCCCAATTCAGTGTCACCGAAAAGATCAGGATCATCAGGGTGCCGGAAATGAACTCCGGCACCGTCATGCCAAAGATCGCGATGGTCGAAATGGCGATGTCGACCGGCCCGTCACGGCTGAGCCCCGAGGCCACGCCAAGAAACAGCGCCAGCGGAATGCCCATTGCCGCCGCCATCACGGCCAGGATCAGCGTGTTGCGCAACCGCCAGCCGACGATTTCGCCGATCGGCTTGCCGCGCTGCGCCGACACCCCCAGGTCGCCATGCGCCAACCGGTCAGCCCAGGCGACGAACCGGGTCATGGCGGGCTGGTCCAGCCCCATGCGGCTGCGGCAGGTCGCCAGGGCAGTATCACTTGCCCCGCGTCCCAGATGCACGGTGCAGGCATCGCCGGGCATCAGTTGCAGCCCGGCGAAACAGACCACGGCGATCAGCGCCATCGTGAAGGCGGCCAGTCCGATCCGTTCGAGAACCATGCCCAACATCAAACCGCCGCCCGTGCGCTATTCGGTCAAATCGACCTCGTTCCACTTGATATAGTCTTCCCCAAGGGCCGGAATGCCGGTGACCTTGCTGGACAGCACCCGGCGTTCGTCTTCCTGATAGGCGATCAGGGTGCCGCCCTCTTCAAACAGGATTTCCTGCGCCTTCACATAGTAATCACGCGCCTTGTTCACGTCGAGCGTGGTGCGCGCTTCGTCCAGCAGTTTGTCGAACTTGGCATTGGCGAAGTGGCTTTCGTTCCAGTCGGCGCCCGTGCGGTAAGCTTCGTTCAGGAACTGGTCCGCCGGACGCTCCCCCCATGAGGTGACACAGTTCTTCTGCATCCAGACATCGTCCCAATAGCCATCGCTCGGTGCCAGTTTCAGATTGACCCGAATGCCGGCCGCCGCAACCTGCTGCTGATAGATTTCAGCGAATTGCACCATCCCGGGCTCCAGATCGGCGGTGTAGACATCAATGTCGATGCCATTTGGATAACCGGCGTCGGCCAGCAGCTTCTTGGCGCCGTCGATGTCCTGCGGGCAGTTCAGATTGGCACGGTAGGGGTCTGTCTTCATCACCGGGCTGTCGCAGGTCACCTCGCCGTTGCCTTCGCCCACGGCAAGGTTCAGCATGGCCTGGCGGTCCACCGCGATGCGCAGCGCCTTGCGGACCCGAGGATCGTCGAGCGGTGCGGCATCGGAAATGAACGCGATGCCGAACCAGCTGCCAGAGGGGTATTTCTGCACGGTGAACTTTGGATTGTCCTGATAAAGCGGCATCTGGTCGCGGGTCAGGCCATTGTAATCAAGCTGCCCGGCCAGCATGGCCTGATTGCGCGCCTCGGAATCCGGAATTGCGGTAAAGGTGATGCGGTCCAGCTTGGGCGCGCCGTCCCAGTAATCCGGGTTCGCCACAAGTTCCGTGGTACTTTCCGGATCATAGCTGGCCAGTTTGAACGGGCCGGTGCCGATGCCGGTGGTGCCAATCGTCGGACCGGAACCATCCGGGATCATCCGCACCCTGTAATCATAGAGCAGCAGCGGGATGCCGGAATGCGGAGTCGACAGCTTTATCTTGACTGTCAGCGGATCAATCACCTCGACCTCCGAGATGATGCCAAGCACGGCCGCCACCGGCGATTCAAGCGCCGGATCATTGATGCGCTCCAGCGAGTATTTCACATCGGTCGCGTCGAAATCGCTGCCATCGTGGAATTTTACCCCCGGGCGCAGTTTCAGCGTCCATTCGGTCGCGGTATCGTTGGACTGCCAGCTGAGCGCCAAGGCCGGCACCGCCGAGCCATCCGGGCCCTGCCGCATCAGACGGTCGTAAAGCAGGTCGGTGACTTCGTAGAACCGGTTCGGCGACAGCGGGTCGATGCTTTCCGATCCGCCGAAACTAAGGTCATTGGCGCGGTGAAAGACCTTTTCGGCATGTGCCGTGCCGGTTGCAGACAGGAACAGTCCGGTCAGGATGGCGGCGACTGCCGTAGCGCGAAATAGTCTGTGCATAATCTGTTCTCCGGTTTCACAGGCGGGCTGTGGGGGTCAGGCGGCCAGATGCCGCAAACTGCATCGTCGATTTCAGCGATAAGCCCGAAGTCTATGGTGATTGGTCAGCGAGTCAATCATTATATTGACTGACTGTTCAGCAAGAATAGTTCGTGCCATAGTGCGACCTGTCTGACCCTTGCGTCCAACAGCAGCATGACAAACGGGCGGCGCATGATCGAAAACATTTCCGGAGGCCGAAAAATGCGGGTTGTCACCTACAATATCCAATGGGGCTTGGGTCGCGATGGCCGGGTTGATCTGGGCCGGATCGCCGATACGGTGCGGTCCAGCGACATCATCTGCCTGCAAGAGGTTGAACGGAATTGGCGTGAAACCGACCACGCCGATCAAGTGGCGCGGCTGGCTGAACTGCTGCCCGATCACTATTATTCCTATGCACCGTCGGTGGATATTCACAACCCGAGGAAAACCGATCGCGGGGAGCGGCGGCAATACGGCGTGATGACGCTGTCGCGCTGGCCCATCCAGTCGGCGCGGATTTACCCATTGCCGAAATATCCCATCGTCGGATTTCTGGTCGACCAGTCCTGCCTGCAGGAACTGATCATCACGGCCGGGGGTCAGCCGCTGCGGGTTTACAATACCCACCTCAGCTACCTCTCCGAACGCCAGCGCCAGATCCAGATCACCGAGGTGATGAAGATCGTGGCGGATGCCCCGCGGCAGGGCGGCCCGATCGTGGGGGTGGGTGTGCCTGACGCCGAGTATTTTGAGGATTGGATGGCGGTGGCACGCGAGGATCTGGCCGACATGCCCGTGGCCGCGATGATATTTGGCGATTTCAACATGCGGCCCAACTCACCCAATTACGATCTGCTGGTCGGGGGGAAAGACCCCTATTACGGCAGGATGCATGAGCTGGCGATGTTCAGTGATGTTCTGACCCTGACCGGCCACGCCGAGGATTGGGGCGTCACCCATCCCGACAATCCGGACACCGGCTACAAGCGGATCGACCATATCTTGGTGACCGGCGGCCTTGCACCGCATGTAAAACGGGCCTGGATCGACGCGGATGCCGACGGTTCGGACCATCAACCGGTCTTTGCCGAACTGGATTTCGACTGAAACCGAAGTCCGGGTCAGTGGCGGTCGCCCGGGTTCGCCAACTGGTTCATCCCAAGGACGCCCGGTTCAAGGGACATCTTCCATTGCTCCGAGTGTTTGGCGGCAGCCGGTCTTGCCAGCCAACTCGATTGCAGCAATGAGGTGATGAACGGCCAGCGCCGACCGACCCGGCACCAGCGGGTGGCGGCCCGTGGCCAAGGCATCGGCGAAGTCTTCGATGACAAGGCGGTGCCCGTCGGAGCTGAAGGCCATCGGATCGGCCCCAGCCCCGGAACTGGCGTCCTGGCCAAAGGATTGATGGCTGCCGTCGTGACGGGTGATCTTCAGCAGCCCGGCGGCAAGATGGGCCGAACCGTGGCGGCAATGCAGGGTGATGCTCTCGCCCCGGCCGGGAAAACTGGCGGTGCTGGCAAAGACCTGCCCGACAGCGCCGCTGGCAAAACCCAGACCCGCGACGACGAAATCCTCGGCCTCCATCCGGTGCAGGCCGGTTGTGGCGCACATTGCGGTCACCTCGGCCACGGCACCGGTCAGGGTCAGCATCAGATCCAGCGTATGGATCGCCTGACTGATCAGAACCCCGCCGCCGTCGCGCGCATGGGTGCCACGCCCCGGCTCGTCATAATAGCTTTGGGACCGCCACCACGGCACGTTGACCTCTGCCGCCAGCACGGGTCCGAGGCTGGGCAGATGCTTGCGTAGCTCGGCCACAACAGGCCGCGCCCGGTGTTGCAGCACGATGCCGAGCGGCACGCCCGCGGCCTCGCACAGCACCACCAGATCGCGCGCCGCCGCCAAGCTCCGTTCGACCGGCTTTTCCATCAGGATCGGCTTGCCGGCCCTGGCCAGAACTGCCACCGCCTCGGCCCGCGCGTTGGGTGGCGTGGTCAGGATCACGAAGTCGATGGTGGGATCCTTCGCAATCGCCTGAATGCTGTCGGCGGAACTTGCCCCCAGTTTCGGATAACGCGCGAGGAAATCCGCGCGGCTGGCCGGGTTGCGGGCATACACTTGCGCCAGGCGGACCGTGGATGAATTGGCAAAGGCATCGGCATAGATGTGCGACACCATGCCCAGACCGATCAGCGCAACCCGCATCATCGCACCACCTCCATTGCCAGCCAATGCCCGCGTCATGGCAGATCTGCGCCGTGCCCAGTCCACCGATTCTTTGCAGGATACCGACTCCTTGCAGGATTAGGCGCCAGGTAGGCCTGGCCAGCAACCCCGATTGCGGACCAATGGGCGAGGGAAAAGCGGTGGCGGTCAAATCCCGGCCCGACCGCGCGCATGGCGCTGAATGCGGGTTCCGCCGGCACCGGCAAAACGCGGTCCCCAGCATGGCGTACGCCGCGACCGGCACTAAGCGATCAACAGCCGGAAAAAATATCACATTCCAAAAGGGGTTGTATTTTGGGCAGAAAAGGTGCATCTGCGTGGGGCGAAACGCGAAATGTCGACCCTCTGTCTCCTTACGGCTTCAGTATTCGATCATCAAACGACTGAGCCAAGCCATCGCACTCTGCGGATGGCACTAAATTAGGAGTATACACGATGGCCAAGGGCACCGTGAAATGGTTTAACGCAACCAAGGGTTTCGGCTTCATTGCACCGGAAGGCGGCAAGAAAGACGTGTTCGTGCACGTTTCGGCCATGGAGCGCGCTGGCATCCGTCAGCTCGACGACGGCCAAGCCGTGACGTTTGACATCGAATCCGGCCGTGACGGTCGTGAGTCGGCGATCAACCTCGCACTGGCATAAGCTGTCTGCCTCAGGGCAGATTGCGGAAAGGGGTGGCTTCGGCCACCCCTTTTCATTTGGCGATGCTTTTGATGTCCATGCGGCGGACAATGGTCACACCCACGCCAAGGACCCGGCATGACAGCGTCGCATGACAACCGAATCGACCTCATTCGCCCCGACGCACCAGCGCTGACACAGCGCGGCCCTGACCCGGTCGGCGTGCGGACGCTGACGCTGATCAATCCGAGGCAACCGGATGTGCTGGCTGCAAATGCGACGCGGGACCGCAAGCTGGTGGTCGAACATTGGTATCCCGCCGTGGCGGGGACCGGCGCCGCGCTTCCCTACCGGACGCTGCTTCGCGACGGGCGGACCGAAGTTGCCTTGCACGGGTCAGCGCGGCGCGACGCCGAAGGGGCCGAGGCGGTGTTGCCGCTGGTCATTCTGAGCCACGGCTATCCCGGCAACCGGATGCTGCTAAGCCATCTGGGCGAGACCCTCGCGTCTCGGGGCTACCATGTCGTTTCCATCGACCATCCCGACAGCACCTATGGCGACCCGGCCTATCTTGGCGGTCAGGCGTTTGGCTCCACTCTAGTCAACCGGCCATTGGACATCGGCTGTGTGATGGACGCGTTCCGCGCAACCGAGGTGGCGATCATCGGCTATTCGATGGGCGGCTATGGCGCGCTGGTTGCGGGTGGGGCGCAGGTGGCCCGGGCGGCTATGACCCTCGAGCGGGCAGGGAATGTGGCGCGCCACTGGGAGCAGCACTGCCACGCGGTGGCAGACCCCCGGCTGAAGGCGGTGGTGACGTTCGGGCCATGGGGTCGACAAATGGGGCTGTGGGACGCGACGGGGATGGCGCGGTTGTCGGTGCCGTTGCTGATCATCGCGGGCAGTCGGGACGAGGTGTCGGGGTATGAGACAGGGATGCGCAGGATCTTTGACGAGGCCCTGGTGGAGCGCCATCTCTTGACCTTCGAAGGTGCCGGCCACAATGCCGGAGCCCCGATCCCGGCACCGATAGAGGCCTGGACCCGGGTGCCCTGGCTCGATTTCGCGCCATTCGGGCATTACGCTGACGCCGTGTGGGACACGGTGCGGATGAACAACATCGCCCAGCATTACGTGACGGCTTTCCTCGGGCGGCATTTGAAAGATGAGGCGGCGATGGACCGTTATCTGGCCCCGGGATTTGCCGGATTTGCCGCCGGCACTGCCGAGGGATTGCTGTTTGAGGGCCGCAAGCCGGCGCTCGTCAAGCGTGACCGCTTTCCCCGCTGACGCCTGCGAAGAAAGCGGTCACGCTTGATCAGGGTTTGTCAGGCGGTGACGGTGAAGGCTGCAGGATAGCGGTATTCTTCCAGATTGGGCGTCGTGCCGATGCGGTCGACGACGGCAAACAGACCCGGTTCCGCCAGCGGGGTCAGCACGCCGTGCCAGATGCCCCGGTGCAGGTTGATGCCCTGTGCGCCATTGGTCAGAAAGGCGCAGGGTATATGGACCGGGCTTTCGGCGACGATCACCAGAAACCGGTGTTCGGTCATCGGCAGGAAGGCTTGCGATCCATCGGGATGGCGTTCGATCAGGTCGAAGGTGTAGGGCAAGGCGCGGGCCACGGCCTTGAAGATCGAGATGCCGGTACGGGCATCGGCCCCGGTGTCGACCCTTGCGCGGTCGTGGTGGCGTTGGCAGAGGCCAGCGTTGATCAGGCGGAAATCGCCGGTGGCGTCCAGCACGTCGCCGAACCGGGCAAAGGCTTCGGCAGTCAGGGGTTGGGCTTTGATCTGCATGCGGTGCCTTTGGCCAGGGCCGGGGGATTTCACATCCCCCGACCACATTGGTTCGGGGAACCAATGTGGCCCCCCTGTGGGATATTTGTGGACAGATGAAATCAGCGGTTCAGGGTGCCGCGCAGGTTGGCGTGGCGGTTCATGTCCTTGTAGAGCAGGTAACGGAACGGGCCGGGGCCGGCGGCGTAGCAGGCTTGCGGGCAAAAGGCGCGCAGCCACATGAAATCGCCGGCCTCGACCTCGACCCAGTCGGAGTTCAGTTTGTAGACCGCCTTGCCTTCCAGCACGTACAGTCCGTGTTCCATGACGTGGGTTTCCTCGAACGGGATCAGACCGCCGGGTTGGAAGGTGACCAGATTGACCTGCATGTCATGGCTCAGATTGTCATGGGCGACAAACCGTGTGGTGGCCCAGCGGCCTTGGGTTTCGGGCATCGCGGCGGGGGTCTTGTGCTGTTCGTTGGTCACAAAAGCCTCTGGGACCGGCCAACCGGGGGCGGGTTCATAGAGTTTGCGGATCCAGTGCAGGCGGGCGGGCTTATCGCCGGCGTTGTGCAGGGTCCAGGTCTGGCCGGGCGGCAGATAGGCATAGCCACCGGGGGCGAGGTCGTGGGTTTCGGCATCGAGGGTCAGCGTCAGGCGACCATCGGTGACGAACAGCACGCCCTCGGCACCGGTTTCGGGCTCGGGGTTGTCGGAGCCGCCGTTCGGGCCAAGCTCCAGAATATACTGCGAGAAGGTTTCCGAGAACCCGGTCATCGGTCGTGCGATCACCCAGGCCCTTGTGGCGGTCCAGCCCGGCAGCATCGAGGTCACGATGTCGGTCATCACCCCGCGCGGGATGACGGCATAGGCCGTGGTGAAGATCGCGCGGCCGGTGTGCAGTTTGGTCTGCGGCGGCAATCCGTCGAGTGGCGAGGCATAGCTGGTCATGGCAGCAGGTCTTTCAGGCGAAGGTGGGCGATGCGTTCCACCTGGGCGCAGGCGGTCTTGAACTCGGTCTCGGTGTCATTGCCAAGGCGGGCCTGGAAGGCCGCGAGGATCGCGGCCTTGGTGTTGTCGCGCACCGCGATGATGAAGGGGAAGCCGTGCTTGGCGACATAGGCAGTGTTCAGCCGTTCAAAGCTGGCGCGTTCGGCGTCGGTCAGGGCGTCCAGCGCGGCCGAGGCTTGTTCCGCGGTGCTGTCTGCCGTCAGGCGTCTGGCCGACGCCAGCTTGCCGGCGAGGTCGGGATGGGCGCGCAAAACGCCCAGGCGTTCATCGGGTGTAGCACTGCGAAAGACGCGGGCGAAGGCGTTCAGCAGGCCGGTGGCGCAGTCATGGGCTGGACCCAGTTCCAGATCGAAGGCGCGGTCCGCAATCCATGACGAATGTTCGAAAATGCCACCATAGGTTGCAACGAACACTTCACGCTCCATCTGAGAGGGGCGGCGGAAGCGTTTGTGCGGATGGGCCTTTGCCCAATGCTCGGCAATTTCGATCCGGCGCGGAAACCAGACGCCATTGTGGGTTTTTGCATAGTCGAGAAAGCGTTTCAGACCCGCAACCTTGCCCGGACGGCCGATCAGCCGGTTGTGCAGGCCGATGGAAAACATCTTGGCGCGGCCCGCCTCACCCTCGGCATAGAGCGTGTCGAAACTGTCGCGCAGGTACTGGTAGAACTGCTCGCCCTCGATATAGCCCGGCGCGGTGGCAAAGCGCATGTCGTTGGCCTCCAGCGTATAGGGGATGATCAGCTGGTCCCGTGCGCCGACCTCGCGCCAATAAGGCAGATCGTCGTCATAGGTATCCGAAATCCAGTCAAACTGGCCGGTGGCGGCGGTCAGCTCGACCGTGTTGACCGAACAGCGCCCGGTGTACCATCCCCGGGGCGGCTCACCGACGACCTCGGTATGCAGGCGCACAGCTTCGGCGATCTGGGCGGCCTCCACCTCAGGCGCCATGTCGCGGTGCTCGATCCATTTCAGGCCGTGCGAGGCAATTTCCCAGCCGGCCGCCTGCATCGCGGCGACCTGTTCGGGGTTGCGCGCCAAAGCGGTGGCGACGCCGTAGATCGTGACGGGAATCTCCATCGTGGTAAACAGCCGGTGCAACCGCCAGAACCCTGCCCGTGCGCCGTAATCGTAGATTGATTCCATGTTCCAGTGCCGTTGACCGGGCCAAGGCGCGGCCCCGGCGATATCGGACAGGAACGCCTCGGACTGACCGTCGCCGTGCAGGATGTTGTTCTCGCCGCCTTCTTCATAGTTCAGCACAATCGACACGGCGATACGCGCACCACCGGGCCAGACCGCATCAGGGGCGTCAGGGCCGTGGCCACGGAAGTCACGAGGGTAGCGGTTTTTCATGTCAGAGTATTCCAGATTGCCATGACATCGTCTTGCCCGTAGCCGGCGGCAATTGCACGATCAAAATACACCGCCAGCAGATCGGGAAAGGTCGAAGATATTCCGGTTTCGACCGCCTGTTTGCGGATCAGCGCCAAGTCGCTGGCCCAGGTTTCCAGCGTGATGTCGCTGGTGCGGAAATGGCCGTCGATAAGGGTCTGGATGAAACCTTGATGGGTCGGGTCCTTGCTGTGCAACGCGTGCAGATGGGTCAGGTCGATCCCCTCGGACAGGCAGATGTCGGCGGCATGCAACGCCGCGGCCAGATGGCCGAAAAAGGTCATCTCAAATGCTTGATACATTGCCTTGGCGGCCCGAAAACTGGGCCCGACATTGCGGATATCCTCGGCCAGACTGCTCAGGATGGCAGCAACCGCCGTCTGGGTCCCGGCGTCACCTGCGAGCAGAATGCGCGAGCCGGGCAGACCCATCTGCGCCGGGTTGTTCATGATTGCGCCGTCCAGAAAACTGGCACCGCGCCCGCAAAGCCAATCCGCCAGAGACTGGGCGTCCGACGGGCTGCCGCTGGACAGGTTGACCACCATGCGAGCGTCGAGCAACGGCATCACCTTCGGGCGGTCCAGCAGGATGCGGACTGCCGTGATATCGCGGATGCAGATCAGGATCACCGGGCAGACCGCTACGGCGGTTTCTAGATGGCCCGCCACCTTGGCACCGGGGACCGAGTCCAGTCGCAGCCGCTGGCTCCACACCGTCACCTCATGCCCGGCTGCAACCAGAAGCCGCGCCAGCGTCGCCCCCATCAATCCCAGCCCGACGACGGTGACCTGTGTCATGCCAAACCACGCTTCATCAATACCGTCCCGGGTTGCAGTCTCATCTGGTAAAAGCCGAAGAATATCCAATACTGCAAAAGCGCATCGTCCCGGCAACGGTCAACGCATGGCGCAATTTGGTGTGGAAGGAGCGCAAAATGTCAACAGGCTGGCTATCGACCCATATCCTTGACACCGCGCGGGGTTGCCCGGCGGCTGGGATCAGGATCACGCTGTACCGGGTGACCGGCAGCGGCCGGGACCAAATCGCCGAGATGGACACCAATGCCGATGGAAGGACCGATCAGCCGATGCTGGCAGGCGAGGGGTTTGCGGTCGGAACCTACGAACTGGTATTCTCGGCCGGTGACTATCTGCGCGCCAGCGGG
This sequence comes from bacterium, assembly GCA_039932095.1. GTDB lineage: Bacteria > Pseudomonadota > Alphaproteobacteria > Rhodobacterales > Rhodobacteraceae > Stagnihabitans. Next base: position 41,776 of record JBDTQR010000008.1, read on the forward strand.
CAGGCGGCGGCTGAGGTGCTGTTCCTGGACGACATCCCGATCCGCTTTGGCGTTCAGGACCCGGCGGCGCATTACCATGTGCCATTGCTGTTGTCAGCCTATGGCTATTCGACCTACCGGGGCAGTTGAGGGCATGACGTATCTCTAACACGGACAGGACGCCGGCCGTCTGCTGTTCTCCCGTGGCATCACCGGGCCGGTCGTCATGCATGATCTGCTCAGGCGGACTTGCTCTGGACCTCGGCCCGGCGGATTTCGTCACGCAGCCGCGCCACCATGAAATCACCGAACAGCCGGACCTTGCTGTCCTTGGCGCTGCGGTGCTGGCTGATCAGCGACAATTGGCTGGGCAGCGGTGGGGTGGCCTCGGCGACCGGCACCAGACGGCCCGCGCGCAGGTGATCCGCCACCTCCAGCCGGGTTTTCAGGACAATGCCGCGCCCGTCGAGCGCCCAGCCGGTCAGCACTTCACCATCATCGCTTTCATAGGGGCCGGAGATTTCAAAGCGCCGTGCGCCATCCGGGGTGTGCAGGGTCCACTGGAACTCCTTCGCACCGGGGAAGCGCAGGTTCAGGCAATCATGCTTGTCACCAAGCAGGGCGTCGCCATCCAGCGGCATCCCGCGCCGGGCGATATAGGCGGGGGCGGCGCACAGGAGGCGGGGCAGGTCGGCGATCTGGCGGACTTTCAGCGCGCTGTCTTCAAGGACGCCAAGGTGGAACGCGATGTCCAGCCCCTCGGCTGTCAGATCGATCACCCGGTCCGACAACCGCAGACGCACGTCGATCTGCGGGTACTGGTCCTTGAAAGCGGGCACATGGGGCGCAATGAAGCGTCGCCCGATGCCCAGCGGAGCCGCCACAAACACCACACCGCGCGGGGTCTGCGACACCTCCATCACCTCCGCCTCGGCCGCGTCAATTGCCTCCAGCACTCTGCGGGCACCGTCGTAGAACAGCCTTCCATTCTCGGTCGGTTGCAGGCTGCGGGTGGTGCGGTTGAACAGCCGCACGCCCAGATGGCGCTCCAGTTCGGATATCCGGGCCGAGGCGACGGCGGGCGAGGTCCGCTGATCGCGTGCCGCCGCACTCATGCTGCTCAATTCATAGACACGGACGAACATTTGCAGGGTGGCGACATAGGACATCGGGGTTTCGCGCGATATTTGAAAGTGATCCGGGATTTACAGGATTAACAGACAAGTGCGCTGCGGTATAGGTTTGCCTGAAACGGGGGGGCGTCAGTGCTGCACCATATCTCTTTGCCGGTCACTGACCTGCCTGCCGCCAAGGCGATGTATGGGGCGGCGTTGGCAGCCCTCGGCTACCGGCTTGTGGCCGAGGCGGCGGGGTTTGCGGGCTTCGGGCTGGAGGACGGTCAGGACATTCTGGCGCTGAAGGCGGTTCAGGGCGCACAGGCGGCGGGGCCGGGGTTCCATCTGGCCTTTTCCGCACCGTCGCGGGCAGCGGTGGACGGGTTCCACCGGGCCGCCTTGGCGCATGGCGGGCGGGACAATGGCGCGCCGGGGCTGCGCACCCAGTATGAGCCGGACTATTATGCGGCTTTCGTGATCGATGCCGATGGCCACCGGCTGGAAGCGGTCCATAAATGAAGGGGCGTTCTGATGTATGACTGGGTGGTGCTGTGGGAATGGGTGCAGATCGCCATGCGCTGGACCCATGTGATTGTCGCCATCGCCTGGATCGGCTCGTCGTTCTATTTCATCGCCCTGGACCTTGGTCTGCAAAAGGTGCCGCATCTGCCGCCAGGCGCGAGTGGGGAGGAGTGGCAGGTTCACGGTGGCGGCTTCTACCACATCCAGAAATATCTGGTCGCGCCCGAGATGATGCCGGAACATCTGACCTGGTTCAAATGGGAAAGCTATTCGACCTGGCTGACCGGGTTCACCATGCTGGTGCTGGTCTACTACCTCGGCGCGCAGTTCTTCCTGATCGACCCCGAGGTGATGGACCTGACACCGTTGCAGGCCATCCTGATTTCGCTGGCCTCGCTGGCGTTCGGCTGGGTGGCCTATGACCTGATCTGCAAAAGCAGGTTCGGCGATGACAACACAAGGCTGATGATCCTCCTGTATGTCATCCTCGTCGCCATGGCCTGGTTCTATGTCCATGTGTTTTCCGGTCGCGCCGCGATGCTGCATCTCGGTGCCTTCACCGCCACGGTGATGAGCGGCAATGTGTTCTTCGTCATCAT
>JBDTQR010000009.1:0-43602 GCA_039932095.1 bacterium
TTGACCACCAACTCGGCGAGATTCTCGGTGACATATTTGAAATCCTGCGCCTCGGCGCATTTCCAGGTCGGCACGTTCTTCAGGATCGGCTCTTCGCCCAGATAAAAGCGCACCATTTCCGGCACATAGGCATAAACCGCCTTGTCATCGGCCACCCCTGCCCCCGGTGCCGAGCAGATCGAGATGCCACCCGAGCGGTAGACATCCATCAACCCCGCGACGCCCAGCATCGAATCGGGGCGGAAGCACAGCGGGTCGAGGAAATCATCATCAAGGCGGCGGTAGATCACATCGACGCGCTTGGGGCCTTGCGTCGTGCGCATGTAGCAAAACTCGCCATCGACGAACAAATCCGCACCCTCGACCAACTCGACCCCCATCAGATCGGCGAGGAAGGAGTGTTCGTAATAGGCCGAGTTGTAATGCCCCGGTGTCAGGATCACCACGGTCGGGTCGCGGTCGCATTTCTTGGGGGCCACCGAGGCCAGCGTGCGGCGCAGCTTCTCGGGGTAATTATCAACCGGGGCGATGCGGTTTTCGCGGAACAGGTCGGGGAACATCCGCATCATCATCTCGCGGCTTTCCAGCATGTAGCTGACACCCGAGGGAGTACGGCAGTTGTCCTCCAGCACGAAAAAGTCACTCGGGCCGGTGCGGACGATGTCGATGCCGACGATGTGGGAATAGACCCCTTTGGGCGGCGTGAATCCGACCACCGCCTTTTCATAGGCCTCATTCTGATAGACCAGTTTGCCGGGGATGCGGCCGGCGCGGATGATCTCTCCCCGGCCGTAAACGTCGACCAGAAACGCGTTCAGTGCCCGTGCCCGCTGTTTGATGCCGCGCTCCAGCCTGGCCCATTCGGCATGGGTGAAGACGCGGGGGAACAGATCGAACGGGATCAGCCGGTCCGGGTCGCCCCCCTCGCCGTAAACCGCAAAGGTGATGCCGATGCGGCGGAACAGCGTCTCGGCCTCGGCTTGTTTTTGCGCTCGAAGGGCGGGTGACATGGCGCGCATCCACTCGTCCAACTGCACATAGGGGGTGCGAACAGCATCGTTGAGGTACATTTCGTTGAAGTTCGCGCTCATCAGGTCTTCTCGCTGGTGCTTTGCCCCAGTTAACCCCGGCTTTTCGCCGGTCGATAGGGGGTTAATGGCGAAAATTGCTATTCCGTGGGCGGAAGCCCGGATTTTAGGCGGAAAGAGTGCCTGACGTCAGGGCACAGCTGCGCTACCTTGGGGGGATGAGCGTCGAACCTGTCCTGACTTTTACCAAGAAAGGCATCTATTGCCCGGCTGGCGACTTTTACATCGACCCGACTCAGGCGGTCGACCGGGCGTTGGTGACCCACGGCCATTCGGATCACGCCTACCGGGGCCACAAGACATATCTGTGTACCGATGCGGCCTTACCCGTCATCCGCCACCGTCTGGGCCGGATCACGGCTGAGGGTGTCGGATATGGCGAGGCCCGCACGATTGGCGGGGTTCAGGTGTCATTCCATCCGGCGGGCCATGTGCCGGGCTCGGCGCAGATCCGGGTTGAGCGGGCGGGCGAGGTCTGGGTGGTGTCGGGGGACTACAAGGTCGAGGCCGACCGGCTGTGCGAAGCGTTTGCCCCGGTTGCCTGCCACACTTTCATCACCGAATGCACCTTCGGGCTGCCAATCTTCCAATGGCAGCCAGAGGCCACGGTGCTGGCCGAGATTGCCGCCTGGTGGGCGCGGAATGCGGCGGAGGGGCGGGTTTCGGTGCTGGCGGCATATTCTTTTGGCAAGGCCCAGCGGTTGATGGCCGGCATCCCGTTGCAGGGGCCAATCCATACCCATCCGGCGGTCGAGTCGGTGACAGCGGTCTTGCGGGCGCAAGGCTATGCGTTGCCACCGACCTGTGAGGTTGGCCTGACGCCGCTGCCGCGCGACGCGCTGGTGATCGCGCCGCCGAACGTGCTGAACGGCGATTGGGTCAGCACGTTCGGCCCGATGTCGGTGGGCTTCGCCTCCGGCTGGATGGCGCTGGGGGTCAGGCGGCGCGGCCTCGGGGCGGCGTTCGTGCTGTCAGACCATGCCGACTGGCCGGGGCTGAACGCGGCGGTGCGGTCAACCGGGGCGGAGAGGGTCTACGCGACCCATGGCTATGTCCGGCCGTTCCGCCAGTGGCTGGAGACGCAGGGCTATGACGCGGGGATCGTCGGATGATCCGGTTTGTGGCGCTGCTGGCCGCCCTGCAACACGACCCGGATGCGCTGGCACGCTATCAAACCGAAGTCGGACCTGCGGATTTTGTCGCGGCCGAGGCTTTGCTGACCGGCAGGCGTCCCAGACGGCTGGTGACACTGGACACGCTGATGCATTGGGCCGCCGAGGTCGCGGCGGTGCCGGATTGGCTGCTCGCCGCATCGATGGAAGTGTCAGGCGACCGGGCCGAGACGGCGGCGCTGCTCTTGCCGCCGCCTGTGGGTGAACCTTTGGGGCTGGCCGAGGTGGTGGACGCCCTGGCGCGGGCGACGCCGGTGACGGCGCATGCGGTGATGTTGCGGCTGTGGGCGCGGTTGCCGGCGATGGCGAATGTGGTGGTCAACCGTCTGGCGGCGGGCAGCTTTCGCACGGCCGTGCCAAAGCCACGGCCAGTGCCGACCGGCGAGGTGCATCACCTGTACGCGGTCATGGTGCTGGTGCAGCCTGCCGGACCCGAGGTGACGCTGGCGCTGTGGCAGGGCGGTGTGGCGGTGCCGATTGGCCGGATGCCGCTGACCCTGCCTGAAGTGCCAGAGATCATGGCCTGGGTCCGTGGCAACACTCTGGGCAAATTCGGCCCGGTGCGGCAGGTTCCACCGGAGCTGGTATTTCAGGTGGCCTATGCCGGTCTGACGGAAAACCGCCGCCGCAAGAGCGGGATCGAACTTGGCGCCCCACGCATTACGGCCTGGGTCCGGGATGGCACGGCGGGCCAGTTGGACGATCTGATCGCTTCTCACGCCGAAAGGTGATGGCGCTGGCCTTGTCCTTTGGGTTTCTTCGCCCCTAGATAGGGGTAACCAACAATGAGGTCTGCCATGACGCTTCCCCTGCCCCGCCCGTTTCACGATGCCAACGCCGCCTCGGGCGCATTTGGCGACTTGCCGGAATGGGATCTGACCGACCTCTATCCGGCACCAGACTCGCCCGAATATGGCCGCGACATGAGTTGGCTGAAGCAGACCTGCGCCGGGTTTGCGGCGTCCTATGAAGGCAAACTGGCCGGGTTGAGCGCCGATGGCCTGCTGGATTGCGTGACGTCCTATGAGAAGATCGACACCGTGGCCGGGCGGATCATGTCCTATGCCGGCCTCAGATACTACCAGAACACCATGGACAGCGACCGCGCCAAGTTCATGGCCGACGCGCAGGATCAGGTGACCGACTTCACCACGCCCCTGGTGTTCTTCACGCTGGAATTCAACCGGATGGACGATGACCATCTGACCGGGCTGCTGGCCGAGAATGCCGCGTTGGCGCGCTATAAACCGGTGTTCGACCGGATGCGGGCAATGCGGCCTTACCAGCTGTCGGACGAGTTGGAGAAGTTCCTGCATGATGAGAGTGTCGTGGGTGCGTCGGCGTGGAACCGGCTGTTCGATGAGACGATGGCCGGGTTGATGTTCAAGGTCGCGGGGCAAGAGGAAGAGCTGAACCTGGAGGCGACGCTGAACCTGTTGACCGATACCGACCGGGCGAAGCGCGAGGCTGCGGCACATGCGCTGGCCGAGGTATTTCAGAAGAATGTGAAGCTGTTTGCCCGGGTTCACAACACGCTGGCCAAGGAAAAGGAAATCCATGACCGCTGGCGCAAGATGCCGACGCCGCAGACCGGCCGGCATCTGTCGAACCATGTCGAGCCTGAGGTGGTTGAAGCTTTGCGGAATGCGGTCGTAGCCGCCTATCCCAAGCTGTCGCACCGCTACTACCGGCTGAAGGCCAAATGGATGGGGCTGGACAAGCTGCAGGTCTGGGACCGCAACGCGCCCCTGCCGATCGAGCCGCCACGGCTGGTAAACTGGGCCGAGGCCAAGGCCACCGTGCAGGGCGCTTACGCCTCGTTCGACCCGCGCATGGCGGAATTGTCAGAGCCGTTCTTCACCAAGGGCTGGATTGATGCCGGGGTAAAGCCGGGCAAGGCGCCGGGGGCATTTGCCCATCCGACCGTGACGACCGTGCACCCCTATGTCATGCTGAACTATCTGGGAAAACCCCGCGATGTCATGACCTTGGCGCATGAACTGGGCCACGGTGTGCATCAGGTTCTGGCCGCGGGTCAGGGCGAATTGTTGTCGTCCACCCCGCTGACACTGGCCGAAACGGCCTCGGTGTTTGGCGAAATGCTGACCTTCCGCAAGCTGTTGGACGGGGCCAAGACCCAAGCCGAGCGCAAGACGCTGCTGGCGGGCAAGGTCGAGGACATGATCAACACCGTGGTCCGCCAGATCGCGTTCTATGACTTTGAATGCAAACTGCATGCAGCGCGGGCCAAGGGCGAGCTGACCCCGGACGACATCAACGCGCTCTGGATGTCGATCCAGGCCGAAAGCCTTGGCGATGTGTTCGAATTCATGGACGGATACGAAACCTTCTGGTCCTACATCCCGCATTTCGTCCATTCGCCGTTCTACGTCTATGCCTATGCCTTTGGCGACGGTCTGGTGAACGCGCTTTATGCCGTTTATGCCGAGGGACTGCCGGGCTTTCAGGAGAAGTATTTCGACATGCTGAAGGCAGGCGGCTCGAAGCACCACAAAGAGTTGCTGGCCCCGTTCGGTCTGGATGCCAGCGACCCGAAATTCTGGGACAAGGGCCTGTCGATGATCGCAGGCTTCATCGACGAGTTGGAGGCGATGGAGGGGTAACCTCCACCGCCTTTGGCGTCAGACCACCGGGACGCTGGTGAAATGCGACGGCAGGTCATGCAGCGGTACCTTGATCAGATCCTTGTGCAATTCGGCGACGATGTGGTCGTGCAATGGCTTGGGCAGGTCATGGCGGATTTCGCCCAGCATCTTGGGACCGGCCGCCAGCACGATGCGGTCATAGCGGCCGCGCGCCCATTCATCGGCGAGCATCTTGGCGGCGTGTCTGGCCAGATGGGTCCGTTCAGCGCCCTCCTTGGGGCTGCTGCCACCAACATGGGCGACGCCTGCCGCCGTCAACGCGGCCTTGGCATGAGGGATCTCGGCCAGACCGTCGGCATGGGTATGGACCAGCCGGTAGTCTTCATCGCTGACCAGAAGATAGAGGGTGGTGATCGGTTTCATCGGGGCGTCCTCGGGTTGGGTCGCTCCCTTGGTAGCCATGGGCCGCAGACCCTGCGTTGATCTGGCTCAAGTCCGCAGCGTCAGATCTTCCGGCAGTCACAGTATCGCTGGCGCAAAAGTGCCGCCACCCCGCGTCAGCTTCCTGACTGATCGGTGAACACTGCCAGTTGTGCATCGAAGGCCCGCAGGAACGCCGGGCGGGCTTCGCCACGGGCGACATAGGCGTCGAGGTTGGGATATTCCTTCAGCAATCCGGAGCGGTGCAACCGGCGCAGCACCGACACCATCATCAGGTCACCGGCGCTGAACGCGCCGTCCAGCCAGTCAGCATCGCCAAGGTGGCTGGACAGTTGCGTCAGCCGGTCGCGGATGCGGTCATGGACCAGTGGCAGACGCTCCGCCGCCCATGGCTGCTTGTTCTCCAAGATGACGGCGGTCTGCAGGTCAAGGATTGGCGGCTCCACCGTGCTGAGCGACGCAAACATCCAGGTGATGGCCCGGGCGCGGGCGTTGGCGTCGTCCGGCAGCAAGCCGGGGTGCTGCCCGGCGATGTGCAGGATGATGGACCCGGACTCGAACAGGACAAGGTCGCCGTCCTGATAGGTCGGGATCTGGCCGAACGGATGCAAGGCCAGATATGGCGGCTGTTTCATTTCGGCAAAGCTGACCAGTTGGACATTGTAGGGCTGGCCGACCTCTTCCAGCGCCCAGCGGACACGGCTGTCACGCGCCAGTCCGGCACCGCGATCAGGAGAGGTTGCAAAGGCAGAAATGGTGGGGGGCATCGGGCGTTCCTTCGGGTCTATTCCAGCGGCGTCCACGGCCAGGGTTTTTCGGTGTCGGCGGCGGTCTGATAGCGGGCGGCCTTGGCCTGCCAGTCGCCAAGGCGCTTGCCGAACCACGCCACCTCGACATTCGGGCGGCCCTGGCGGGTCAGCATCAGCACGAACTGCACCACCGCTGCGGTCAGCACTATGGTCTGGGCAATGCTGAGCATGATGCCGATCAGGATCATGTACAGCAAGCGGAGCCACATGCTTTCGTCAGGCTCTGGCAGGTCATCTTGCATCGGGTCCATTCTGGCGCTCTCTCTGTGCGACTCGGAACATCTTAGCAAGATTTGCCGGGTTACCTAGGGGGTATCATGGGTTTGGGTCGGGGCGGGTGATGCCAAGGGCGGCGAAGTCGGCACCTTGGTCGGCCATGCGGCCCAGCAGTCTGTCTTGCAGCGGGCGGCTGGCGTCGAGGTTCTGACGGCGCAGGAACCACAGCAGAAAGGCGTCGAACGGCCAGTCCCGGGTCAGGGCGCGGGTCAGGGCCTGTGGCCAGTCCTCGGGGTTGCGGACGGTTTCGGCGCAGTGCCGCAGGTCGGAGCGGCCAAACAAGATCGCCGGAACCCGGTGCAACATGCCTTCCAGCGCCACCGAAGAAGAGATCGAGACGGTGGCACAGGCCCCTGCCATGATGTCGTGGATATTGGCCTTTGTGACGCGGACCTCGGGGTGGTTGCGCGACAGCCACTGGCGGATTTTCTGGGTTTCGCGGGCGGAATTGCGCGGATGCGGTTTGACGATGACCGCGCGGCCAGCGGCGTTCTGCACCACGGTCTTGACCATTTGATCCGCCGTCATGTAGCGCGCGCGTTCGACCGGATCGGACCAGTCCTGCAGGAAGACCGCGATATGACCTTGGCCGAACGTTTCCCTTTCGTCGGGCTGCGGATAGCGGCTGCGGCGCGCCTCCACCCAGGTCCGGCGCAACTGGGCGGCAAAGGGGGCGGCGTATCTTGCCTCGATACTGGCAGGGTTGAAGGTCTTGTCGGTGATCGAGCTTTCGAAATAGATGCCCTTGGGGTCGAGATAGTAATAGCCCGCCAGATAGGCCGGGGCGAGGTTCAGCGCCTGAACCCGGTCCAGTCCGCCATTGTGGACAAGTTCGAAACTGGCGCCATCCGGCCCGGCGCGCAGGCGGTCATAATCGCGCGGATGAACGGTGGTCGTGGCCCCGAGATTGCGCAGGGTTTCCAGCAGACGCAGGTAGAATGATGGCACATGGCTGGTGCCGTCGCGCAGCATATGGGCCGGGACGTGCAGCCTTACTTCGGCCCCGGCGCGCGGTGCCACGCGATCAACGGGCCGCGGCGAAGACCATGTCGATCATGGCCTGGGTGCCACGGACAAATTCCAGCGGGCAATGGTAGGGCTCGCCGGTGCTGGCCGAATGCGAGAACGCCTCGACCTGCAGCTTGTACTGGTTGACGCCGGGAAAGCGTTCCACGGTCACCTTCTGGCCCGGCTGATGCAGTTCCAGTTGCGCCTGATCGTGCAGACCGGCGTTGAACGGGGCGTTGGCGACGCGGATCATGCCGCTTTCGCCCTGAAACACCACCTCTTGCCGCAGGAACAGCCGCATCGAGGTCATCGCGGAATAGGTGAAACGGCCTTTGGGCCCGGCGAGTTCGCCGGTGACATGGGCCCAGGTGTCCACCCCGTTTTCGCGTTTCAGCTTGGCGTGGATTTCAACAGGCTCTGCCCCGGTCACGAAACGGACCGAACCATAGGTGTAGACCCCGATATCGCGCACCCCGCCACCTGCGGTTTCGGGACGGTTGCGGATGCTGTCGGTGTCGGCGCGGTTGTCATAGGAGAAGGCAGCGTCGACATGCAGCACCCGGCCGATGGCGCCCTGATCGACCAGTTCCTTGGCGCGGCGCCATTGCGGATGAAAGACGATCATATACGCCTCGGCCGCCAGTTTCTTGGCAGAATCGCGGGCGTGGATGATCTGGTCAATCTCCCGCGCATGCAGCGCAATCGGCTTTTCGGTCAACACGTGCTTGCCCGCCGCCAGCGCCTTCAGCGTCCACAGCACATGCAGATGGTTGGGCAAGGGCACATAGACCACGTCAATTTCCGGGTCAGCGAGCAGGGCATCATAGCTGTTGTGCAACTTCAGGCCCGGGCAAAACTCCTGAAACCCGGCGGCTTTGGCGGGGTCAGAGGTGGCCAGTGCATACAGTTCGGCACCGCTGGCGGCGTGGATCGCCGGTGCCATATGTTCGCGGGCGAATTTGGCCGCGCCCAGAACGCCCCATTTCATCGTCTTCATCTGCAGCCTCCCCAGAGTCACTTCAGGCTAGAAACTCCGGGTCAAACCGGCAAGTGCTATTGATCAGATCGGGTCCACCGTCGGGGGCTTTTTGCGGCCTTGCCACAGCGAGACCACCAATATCCCGACATAGCCGAGCGAGATCATCACCATGGTCTCCCACGGGAAGGAAAGCAGCGCCGCGATCAGTGCGACAAAGCCCACGATGACGTAGCGTACATTCTCGGCGTAGAATTTGACCGTCTTGAACGAGGGCGTCGAGAAGCGGCCGATCATCAACCCGCCGATGGCCACCATGTACAGGGCCAACAGCGCGGGCGGCAATTGCGGGGCGTTCGGTGCCATGAACGCAACATAGGTTGGCAACAGGGCGAGCATCGCCCCGGCAGGCGACGGCACCCCGGTAAAGCTGGTGGCGGTCGGTTTGTCCGGGCTGGGCCGGTTGCCGATGTTGAACCGCGCCAGACGCAACAGGCCGCAAGAGGCATAGATCAGGGTCGCAATCCAGCCGCCACTTTGCAGATTGTGCAGGCCCCACATATAGATGATCAAGCCCGGGGCGACGCCGAAATTCACGAAATCGACCAGCGAGTCCAGTTCGGCACCAATCTCGCTTTCGCTGCGCAACAGCCGCGCGATGCGACCATCCAGCCCGTCAAGCACCGCCGCCACCAGAATCATTGCCACCGCATTGTGAAACTCGCCGAAAATCGCAAAGCGGATGCCGGTCAGCCCGGCGCACATTGCCGAAATCGTCAGCAAATTGGGCAAGAGTTGTGCCAGATACAGTTCGGATCGGGGTTTCTGCGGCAGATCGTTCATGCGCTATTCCTCTCGGGCCAACCGCGCTGGGTCGGTCGAGGTCAGATCGGCGATCACGCTCTCGCCGCCGATCATGGTCTGGCCCAGCGCCACCATCGGGGCGACACCCGGGGGCAGATAGACATCGAGACGCGAGCCAAAGCGGATCAGGCCGAACCGGTCACCGGCGCGCAGGCTTTGCCCGGTCTTGGCAAAGCAGACGATGCGGCGCGCGACCAGACCGGCGATCTGCACCACGGCGACCTTGCGGCCATCGGGCAGGGCAATGGCGACGCTGTTGCGTTCGTTGTCGGAACTGGCCTTGTCCATCGCGGCGTTGAAGAATTTGCCGGGGCGGTAGGCGATGGCGGTGATCTGGCCGCCAACCGGCATGCGGTTGATATGGCAGTTGAAAACCGACATGAAGACCGACACCCGGGTCAGCGGCTCTGGCCCCATGCCAAGTTCGGCGGGCGGAACCGCGGGTTCAATCAGGGACACCACACCGTCGGCCGGGCTGAGCACCAGGTCGTCATTCAGCGGGACGCTGCGCCTGGGGTCGCGGAAGAAGTAATAGCACCAGATCGTCAGACCGATGCCGATCCAGCCCAGCACATGCCAGATCAGGAACAAGACCACCGTGATCGCGGCAAAGATGCCGACAAAGCGGTAGCCTTCGGGGTGCATGGGCTTCAGAAAAGTGTCGCGCATGCGCATGGGGACGTCTCCGGTCGGGCAGGCAAGCATCGGTCATAGCCGTGCAGGGCGCGGAGTTCAACCGTCATGCCTGCCTGCCGTCGCCTTAGGCGGGAACGACCATGCCCTTGCCACGGGCCAGTTCGCGCATGCGTTCCTGCAGCTTTTCAAAGGCCCGCACTTCGATCTGGCGAATCCGTTCACGACTGACGCCGTAGTTTTCCGACAACTCCTCCAGCGTGACCGGGGTTTCGGACAGCCGGCGCTTGGCCAGCACGTCACGCTCCCGGTCATTCAGGGCCGACATCGCCTCGGTCAGCAGGGCGTAACGGGTGTCGAACTCGTCCTTTTCGGCGTAGTCGCCGGCCTGATCGCTGTCTTCGTCTTCCAGCCAGTCCTGCCATTGGGTCGAGCCTTCGCCGTCCGCCCCGACCGTGACGTTCAACGAGGCGTCACCGCCCGCCAGCCGCCGGTTCATGTCGATGACCTCGGATTCGCTGACCGACAGGTCCTTGGCGATTTGCGCCACGTTTTCGGGCCGCAGATCGCCTTCCTCAAGCGCCCCGACCTTGGCCTTGGCCTTGCGCAGGTTGAAAAACAGCTTCTTCTGCGCCGAGGTCGTGCCAAGTTTCACCAGCGACCACGAGCGCAGGATATATTCCTGAATCGAGGCGCGGATCCACCACATCGCATAGGTCGCCAGCCGGAAGCCCTTGTCAGGGTCAAAGCGTTTCACCGCTTGCATCAGACCTACATTGGCCTCGGAAATCACCTCGGCTTGTGGCAGGCCGTAGCCGCGATAGCCCATGGCGATTTTCGCCGCCAGTCGCAGATGAGACGTCACCATGCGGTGGGCAGCCTTGCTGTCCTGGTGATCGACCCAGCTTTTGGCCAGCATATATTCTTCTTCCGGTTCCAAAAGCGGGAACTTGCGGATTTCCTGCATATACCGGTTCAGGCCCTGTTCTGGGCTCGGTGCCGGAAGATTTGCGTAGGTGCTCATCTATGACGCCCCTTGTTGGCCCGGTGCAGTCGCGCCCCCGGGAATCTGACCACTTATGGATAGCCAACGGTCAATTCAAGTGACCGGGCCTGTCGTAGCATCGGCGACTCGACTACCATCAAGCGGTAAACGAAGCATGAACTCGTTTCCGTCGCTATAAAAGACCGGTGTAACACGCTTCACGCGCCTGTTATTGTGCGTGAGCGCACAGCGAACGGTCTTGAATCGATCGGGGTGGTTGCCTGGCAACGACGGGTCGCCTAGCCTGTCGCCCGAGGAATATGGACGATTGCAAGGGACTTGGGTTTGGACCGCGTCCGGACCGTCGCCGGATCCTGCCGGCGGGGCGACGCGGCGTCGGAAGGTGTTCTATGTGGCGGAGATAGCCATGGCGCTGGCGATCATTTGCCCTGTTTGGACATGGATCGATGAGGGAACATCATGACACAGAGAACCGCAGCCCTTGTGGCGGGCCTTGGCCTTTTGGTGATGACAGTGCTGGCGCCGTTGGGGCTGTTGCCGGTTGAGGCCTTGCGCCGCGCCACCACGGAGGATCTGGCTGGAATGGTCGCCGCTGGTTTGCCGGGGTTTCGCTGGGCGGTTCTGGCCTTCATCGGGACGGCGGTGCTGGACATTCTGGTCGCCTGGGGCCTGTTCGTGGCGTTCCGCGCCGGGGCCGAAGAGGTGATGCGGCTGGCCGCGTGGTTGCGGCTGGTATATGCCGGGATGCTGGCGGTGATGGTCACCCATCTGTTCGATGCGGCGCAGATCGGCGGGATGCAGGATGCAGCGGTTGCCCCGGCGATCCGGGCGGCGCTGACCCAGTTTCACGACGGGTTTCAGATGGCGCTGATCTTCTTTGCGCTGCACCTGCTGGCGCTTGCGGCGGCGTTGCGGCAGGGCAATGGCGTTCCGGCCTGGGTCGCCGCGTTTGTGGCGCTGGCGGGCATCGGCTATCTGGTGGACGGCATCGCCTATGTGCTGCTGCCCGAAATGACGGTGAAGCTTGCCATCTATTCCTTTGGCGGCGAACTGGTGCTGGCGGTCTATCTGGTCTGGCAGGCTGTCAGACCCTTGGCACGCGCAACGCAGTAAGCAGGGCGGCCATGTCGGGCGGCAGGGCCGAGTTGAACTCCAGCCGTTCACCGGTGACGGGATGGTCAAAACCCAATGTGGCGGCGTGTAGGGCCTGACGGGGAAAGCCATTGCCAAGGTCGGCGGCAGCCTCTCCCACATGTTTGGGTGACAGGATGCGTTTGCCACCATAGGTCTGGTCGCCGAGCAATCCATGCCCGGTATAGGCCATGTGCACCCGGATCTGATGGGTGCGGCCGGTTTCCAGCCAGCATTCGACCAGGGCCGCCCCGGTGAAATCCTCGACCACCCGCACGCGCGTGACCGCATGGCGGCCCTGATCCCAGACGACAGCCTGACGCTGACGGTCAGTCTTGTGCCGTGCCAGATGGGTCGCGATCTTCAGGATGCCGCCGGTCTCGAAGCTGACGCCTTTCAGGCCCCGGATGCGCGGATCGGCGGCAGAGGGGACGCCTTGCACCAGCGCCAGATAGCGGCGGTTGACCGAATGATCCTCGAACTGCGAGGCGAGGCCGTGATGGGCACGGTCGGACTTGGCTACGACCAGCAGGCCAGTGGTGTCCTTGTCGATGCGGTGCACGATGCCGGGGCGTTTTTCACCGCCGATGCCCGACAGCGTATCGCCGCAATGGGCAAGCAGGGCATTGACCAGTGTGCCGCTGGGCGTGCCGGGCGCGGGATGCACCACCATGCCGGCGGGCTTGTCGATGACGATCAGGTCGCCGTCCTCAAAAACCACGGTCAGCGGGATCGCTTCGGCCAGCGTTTCAACCTCGACCGCCGGATCAAGGCGGATGGCATAGACCTGGCCCTCGGCCACCTTGGTCTTGGGGTCGGTCACCGCCACGCCGTCGCGCTCCACCGCACCTTCGGCGATCATCTTCATCAACCGGCTGCGCGACAGGGCGGCGTCCTCTGGCACAAGGGCGGCCAACGCCTTATCAAGACGTTGGGGCGCGTCCGGGCCGATGGTCAGGATCAACATGTCCTCGTCAGGAACAAATGGGGGGAACATGACCGGAACTCCGCTGGAAGAGCCAGAGCTGCCGCCCTCGCTGCGCTTTTTGAAACGGCTGGTGACCGCGCTCACCCTTACGATGATTGTCGGTGTCATAGCGGTGGTCGCGGTGCTTGTCACCCGGATGCCGAACCTGCGGGCGACCGCCCCCGTGCTGCCCGCCAACCTGACGCTGCCCGAGGGGGCCACGGCGATGGCTGTCACCATGGGGACGGGCTGGATTGCGGTGGTCACCTCGCAGGACCAGATTCTGGTTTTTGGCGCGGATGGCAGACTGTGGCAGACCGTGCAGGTTCAGCGGCCGGATACCTGACGCGGTCTGGCGCGGGGCGGTCAGGGCTGGACACCGGGCCGCAAGCCGGGTCAACTCCGCCCGGTTCACAGCGGAGATCACGGATGACCAAACCTGCCAGCGACCTGTCGACCCTTGATGCCACCGCCCAGGCCGCATTGGTGGCCAGCGGTCAGGTCAGCCCAACCGAGCTGTTGGACCATGCCCTTGCGCAAGTGGCGCGGCTGAACCCGGCCTTGAACGCGGTGGTGCTAGTGCAAGAGGGTGCGGCGCGGGCGGCGATTGCGCGCGGTCTGCCGGCCGGGCCGTTCCGCGGCGTGCCGTTCCTGCTGAAGGATCTGGGCTGTGAGGCGGTAGCGTTTCCGTCGCACAACGGCTCCCGCCTGTTTCAGAATACGCGCTACAGCTATGACAGCGCGATTTTTGAACGGATGCAGGCGACCGGCGTGGTGACCTTTGGCCGCACGACCAGCCCCGAGGGCGGCGTCGGGGCTGCGACCGAATCTGTGGTTTATGGCGGGCCAACGCGCAATCCGTGGAACCTTGATCGCACGTCCGGCGGCTCGTCCGGTGGGTCAGGCGCGGCGGTGGCGGCGGGGATCGTGGCCTTTGCCCATGGCTCGGACGGCGGTGGGTCGGTGCGGATCCCGGCGGCGAGTTGCGGTCTGTTCGGCTTCAAACCGACCCGGGCCCGGTTGCCGGATGGCCCGGCGGCGGGTGAAGGCTGGGCTGGCATGGCAATTGATGGGTTTCTGACCAAATCGGTGCGCGATACGGCGACCATGCTCGATTGTTGCGCGGGCGCGGACCTCGGTGCACCTTATGCCGCACCGCCTTTGCTGCGGTCCCACGCCGACGCCATCAGCCGACCGCCGCGCCGCCTGCGCGTGGCGCTGTGCGACACCACGCTGAGCGGCGAGCCGATCCATCCTGAAGTGGCTGCCGCAGTCCGAGAGGCTGGCAAGTTGTTGGAAAGCCTTGGTCATCACGTTGAACCGGGGCGGCCCGAGCAGGCGGACATCGGCATGATGATGCGCGCCTGGACCGATATCGTGGCCGTCGGCAGCGCGCTGTCGATCAGAGGCGCGTTGAAGGGCCGCGCGATGGACGGTTTGGTGGAGGCCGTGGGCCAAGGGGCTACGACCTATGCCGAAAGCCTGTCGCCGCTGCGCTATCTTGAGGCGGTGGGGCAGATACATAGCTTCGGCCGCCAGATGGCGCGCTATTTCGACAACGGGCCGGATATCCTGCTGTCGGCCACGCTGGCGGAACCACCGGCCGAGGTCGGGCGGTTCGCCCATACCAACCCGGACTATGTTGATTTCCGCATCGGCCCAAAGGGCATCTTTGCCTATTCGCCGTTCTGCGCGGTGTTCAACGCCTCGGGTCAACCGGCCGCCTCGGTGCCCTTGGCGATGTCGCAGGACAAGCTGCCGATTGGCATCCATCTGGCGGCGCCTTTCGGAAATGATGAAGAATTAATCGCACTGTGTGCAGAACTGGAACGGGCGCAACCGTGGGCGCATCGTCGACCGCCATTGGTATAGCGGGGATGATTTTTGTTGCGCTACAGTGAAACTGCCGCGCAATATGATCAAAATGATAGGAGTCGAGTCAGAGTGGCAGAGGCGATAGCTGTCGAAGCGCGCAACGCGGTCAAGGAGTTCGGGTCAGGTCCCAGTGCGGTCCGCGCGCTGGATGATGTGTCGATCAGCATCAAGGTGGGTGAGTTCTTTACCCTGCTCGGCCCGTCCGGCTGCGGCAAGACCACGCTGTTGCGCCTGATCGCCGGATTTGAAATGCCGACCTCCGGGCTGATCCTGCTGAACGGTCAGGACATTACTTATCTGCCGCCCAACAAGCGCCCGGTGAACACGGTGTTTCAAAGCTATGCGCTGTTCCCGCATCTGACGGTCTCTGAAAACATCGGCTTTGGTCTGCAGATGCAGGGTCGTCCCAAGGCCGAGGTGCATGCGACAGTGGCGCGGATGTTGGCGCTGGTGAAGCTGGAGCCGTTGGCAGACCGCAAGATCGGCCAACTGTCGGGCGGGCAACAGCAGCGGGTGGCCTTGGCGCGGGCCTTGGCCCCTGCCCCGAAGGTGTTGCTTCTGGATGAGCCGCTGTCGGCCTTGGACCTGAAACTCCGCAAGGAAATGCAGATCGAGTTAAAGCGGTTGCAGACCGAGACCGGGATCACCTTCATCTTTGTCACCCATGATCAGGAAGAGGCGTTAACCATGTCCGACCGGATCGGCGTGATGTCGGCGGGCAAGTTGCAGCAGGTTGGCACCCCGAAGGACATTTACACCCAGCCGGTCAACCGCTTTGTCGCCAGTTTCATCGGCGAGACCAACTTCCTGCCCGCGACCCGCGACGGCGACGGCTACCGGCTGGACTGCGGCATCAAGGTTGCCGCCCCCCTGGGCAAGGCCGAGCGGGTGACGCTGACAGTCCGGCCCGAGCAGGTCCGGCTGGAAGCTAAGGACGCCAGTGACACCATCCCGGCCAAGGTTACCAATCTGGTCTATTTCGGCACTGACACCCATTACCACCTGATGCTGCCCGATGGGGCGGAAGTGGTGGCGCGGCTGCAAAGCCTGGCGAGCGGCGATACCGGGCCCGCGATGGGGCAGGATGTTGGCTTGCGCTTTGTGCCCGGTGCCGTGCAAGTGCTGGAGGACTAGATGGCTGCGGCAGAGGAGCAGGTCGTCCGCGAAACCACGAGGCGCAACTGGCTGCTGTCGGCACCCGCCCTTGTTGTGCTGGTGTTCACTGCAACGCTGCCGTTCGTCATCGTGCTGGTCTATTCCTTTCTGACGCCGGGCCAATATGGCAATGTGGTGTGGAAGTTCTCGACTGACGGCTGGGTCGGGCTGGTGATGACCCGCGACGTGTTCGACGACACTCTGGGCTGGGCCGACGCCCATCTGACAATCATCTGGCGTTCGGTGAAACTGTCGTTTGCGACCACCATCATTACTTTTGTCGTCGGCTTTCCGACCGCCTGGTTCATCGCCACAAGGCCGCAGCGGTCGCGGCCGATCTGGTTGTTCCTGATCACCATTCCGTTCTGGACCAACCTGCTGATCCGCACGTTTGCCATCAACGAGATGATCCGCAACGAGGGGCTGATCAACACCGTCCTGATGCGGACCGGACTGATCCATGAACCCATCGTGATGATCTACAGCGACGGTGCGGTACTGCTGGGCATGGGATACGCCTATTTCCCGCTGATGGTGCTGCCGCTTTATGCCGCGATGGACCGCTTTGACATGCGGCTGCTGGAGGCGGGCTATGACCTTTACGCCTCACGGCTGTCGGTGCTGTGGCGGATCGTGATGCCGGTGGTGCGGCCAGGGATCATTGCGGGCTGCGTGCTGGTGTTCATCCCGGCGCTGGGGGCCTATGTGACGCCCCGCGTGCTGGGCGGCGGCAAGACCATGATGCTGGGCAACCTGATCGAGATGCAGTTCGGTCAGGGCCGCAACTGGCCGTTGGGGGCGTCGATTTCGATCACGTTGGCGGTGATTACACTGGTCGCCATGCTGATCATCATCCGGCGCGCGGGCCGGGAGACGGCACAATGAAACGTTTTTCGGTCACCACGATGCCGGGCTTTGCCCTGATCGCCATCTGTGCCTTTGCAGTGCTCTATCTGCCGATCCTGACCATCGCCACCTTCAGCTTCAACGCCGGCAAGGCGATCTCGGACTGGCAGGGCTTTTCATTCCGCTGGTATGAGATTGCCTGGGCCAATACCGAGGTGCAGGGGGCCGCGATCCGCAGCCTGATCATCGCCAGTTGGGCGACGCTGATTTCGGTGCTGCTGGCGACGCCGGTGGCGCTGGCCACCACGCGGACAGCCAAATTTCCGGGCCGGACCTTCATCTACATGATGATCAACCAGACGCTAGTGGTGCCGGAGATCGTACCCGCCGTGGCGCTGCTGATCTTCTTTGCCGCCATAAAGATCCAGACCGGCTATCAGGGGCTGGGTTATCTGATCTTGGCGCATGTCATGTGGTGCATTCCGCTGGCCTATCTGCCGATCCGCGCAAGACTGGAGGGCATGGATCTGAGCCTGGAGAATGCCGCGGCCGATCTTTACGCCTCGCGCTGGCAGACCTTGTGGCGCATCACCTTGCCCTTGCTGATGCCGGGGATCATCGCAGGCGCGATGTTGTGTTTCATCACTTCACTGGATACGGTCGTGATCACCGAGTTTGTGAAATCAGGTGGTCAGGACACGCTGGCAACCTATATGCTGGGGCAGTTCCGGCGCGGTCTGACGCCCGAGATCAATGCGATTTCCACGGTCCTGCTGGCGCTGACCGTCGTGCTGCTGACCGGATTTTTCCTACTGACCAGAAAGCGGGACTAACCCGCACCTAAACCAACCAAGGGAGACCATGAATGAAGAAGCTTTTGATGATGGCCACGGCCATGACCCTCGTCTCTGCCGTGATGGCACAGGCGGACGGCGTGCTGAACCTCTACAACTGGGGTAACTATACCAGTCCGGACCTGCTCGCCAAATTCGAGAAAGAGACCGGCATCAAGGTGACGGTGACCGACTATGACAGCAACGACACCGCGCTGGCCAAGATCGAGGCCGGCGGCGCCGGGTTTGACCTGGTGGTGCCGTCGGCCAATTTCGTGCCGATCTGGATCGAGAAAGGTCTGATCCAGAAGCTCGACCTGACCAAACTGCCGCATCACGACAATATCGCGCCGGAATGGATGAATGTCGACTATGACAAGGGCCGCGAATACACGGTGCCGTGGCAATGGGGCACCACCGGCATGGCCGTGAACTCCAGTGTCTACAGCGGCGACATCAACACCTCGGCGATCTTCATGGACCCGCCGCCGGAACTGCAAGGCAAGGTCAACGTGACACCGGAAATGGGCGACGTGCTGGCGCTGGCCACGATGTATGAAGGCGGCCAGCCCTGTTCGGAAGACGCCGCCCTGATGAAGAAGGTGCGCGACGACCTCTTGAAGGCCAAGCCGATGTGGATGAGCATGGACTACGGCATGGAAGAGAAGATGGCGACCAATGACGTTCCGGCCTCGCTTTACTGGAACGGCGCGATCCTGCGCGCCCGCCTGCGCAATCCCGACGTGCATTACGGCTATCCCAAGGAAGGCTACATCGTCTGGATGGACCAGGTGGCCCTGCTGAAGGACGCCAAGAATGTCGACGAGGCGTACAAGTTCCTCGACTTCATCATGGTGCCGGAAAACGCTGCATTGATCTCGGCCTTTGCGCGCTATGCCAATGGCATCTCGGGTTCGGAGGCCTTCATGCCCGACGACATGAAGACCGCGCCGGAAGTGGTGATCCCGGAAGAGTTCAAGGCGGCCGGGCATTTCATCCCGACCTGCCCGCCCAAGGCCCAGGAATACATCACTGCAATCTGGACCGAACTGCAGAAGTGATCTGCACCGCCTTTGCGGGCGATGAGAGAGACGGGATGGCGCCGCCCTTGCGGGCGTCGCCCGAGCAGGGGGGCTAGCCCCCCTGCACCCCCTAGGATATTTGTGGACAGATGAAAGGGTCGGGATGCAGCTGTCAGAACGGTCGGCGGCGGATCTGGCGCGGTTGATTGCGGCGCGGCAGGCCAGCCCGTCCGAGATCATGGCGGATCATCTGGACCGCATCGCCGAGGTCAATGGCAGGGTCAATGCCGTGGTATCGTTGCGCGACCGCGATGTGTTGATGGCCGAGGCGCTGGCGGCAGATGATGCGGTGCCGAAGGGCTGGATGCACGGTCTGCCGCTGGCGGTGAAAGACCTGTTGATGGTCAAGGGGCTGCGCTCGACCAAGGGCTCGCCCTTGCTGGCGGAATTCGTGCCGCAGAAGGATGACATGCTGGTCGCGCGGATGCGGGCGGCGGGGGCGATCATCATCGGCAAGACCAACACGCCGGAATGGGGCCATGGCAGCCATTCGTTCAACCCGGTGCATGGCGTGACGCGCAATCCCTACGACCTGAGCCGGACAGCGGGCGGCTCGTCTGGCGGGGCGGCAGCGGCGCTGGCGGCGCGGATGGTGCCGATTGCCGATGGCTCGGACATGATGGGGTCGTTACGCAATCCGGCGGCTTTTTGCAATGTTTATGGCTTCCGCCCAACGTTCGGGCTGGTGCCACAGGAAGCCGACGGCGATACCTATCTGAACACGCTGGCAACCGAAGGGCCGATGGCGCGGACCATCGAGGATGTCGCGCTGCTGTTGCAGGTGCAGGCCGGGCCGCAGCCGGAGGTGCCGTTTGACCGGCCGACTGCGCCGTTTGCCGATCTGCTGAACATCGACATGCGGGGAAAGCGGATTGCCTGGCTTGGCGATTGGGGTGGGGCCTATCCGGTAGAGCCGGGGATAGTGGCGATGTGCGAGGCCGGGTTGCGGGTGTTTGAGGCGCTGGGTGCTGTGGTGGAGCCGGTGGCACCGCCCTTCCCCGCCACGGATCTGTGGCAGTCGTGGACGACGCTGCGGGCCATGCTGAATGCGAACGAGCGGCGGGCGCGCTATGACGATCCGGCGCAGCGCGCCCTGTTGAAACCCGAGACCGTGTGGGAGATCGAGCAAGGCCTGCAGCTTGGCGCCGATCAGGTCTATGCCGCCTCGCTGACCCGGTCGCGCTATCACGTCGCGATAGCCGGGCTGTTTCGGTCCTATGACGCCGTGGTGTTGCCGGTCGCGCAGGTTTGGCCGTTTCCGGTGGAGTGGCGCTGGCCGCAAACGATTAACGGGCAGAAGATGGACACCTATCACCGCTGGATGGAGGTGGTCATTCCCGTCAGCCTGATCGGCCTCCCGGCGCTGTCGCTGCCCCTGGGCTTCGGCCCGCAGGGTCTGCCGATGGGGATGCAACTGGCCGGGCCGGTCGGCGCGGACGCCAGGGTGCTGGCGATGGGACAGCAGTATCATCTGGCAACCGACTGGCCGGGCAAACACCCGCCGCCGCTCTGACGGGTTGCTGGCCCGCGGCATCCCGCTTATGGATCGGCCGGTGGAGGGGCGATGGTTCTATACAGGGTGATCCTTGGGCTGCTGCTGCCGGTGCTGCTGCTGATCCGGCTGCTGCGCGGTGAAACCTGGGCCGATCTGGGTCAGCGGCTGGGCCTTGCGCCGCGCGGGATGGGGGATCAGCGGCTGTGGCTGCATGGCGCGTCCAATGGTGAGGTGACCTCGGCGCGCTGGCTCATCGAGGATCTGCTGGCGGCGCGACCCGGGCTGCAAATCCTGATCACCAGCAACACGCGGACCGCGCGGCAGATGGTGCGGGACTGGGCCCTGCCGGGTGTGGTGGCGGCGCTGGCCCCGGTCGATCTGCAATGGCCGACGCAGCGCTTGCTGACCCGGTGGCAACCGGTGGCCCTGATCTCGCTGGAGGCCGAACTGTGGCCCAACCGCTTTGCCGCCTGTGCCGGGCGCGGTTTGCCGGTGCTGCTGATCGGGGCGCGGATGTCGCCACGGTCTTTCCGGCGCTGGCAGTGGCTGCCGGCCTTCCCGACCCGGGCCTTGGGCTTTGTCCGCTTTGCCTCGGCGCAGGATGACGGGTCGCGCCGCCACCTGGCAGCTCTTGGGCTTGGCACCCTGGGCGCTGATTTCGATCTGAAGGCGGCGTCGGTCGCCCGCCTGCCCGCACCCGATCTGCCCCCGCGTGAGAGGCGCGCCGGCTGGTTGCTCGCGGCGTCAACCCATGACGGGGAGGAGGCCATGGTGCTGGACGCCTTTGCCGCACAGACCCAATTCCGCCAACTGATCCTCGCCCCGCGCCACCCGGCGCGCGCCGCCGCGGTGGCCGCACTGCTGACCGCCCGCAAGGTGACTTTCAACCGGCGCTCCACCGGGGCCATGCCGGGCGAGGCCACGGTATTTCTGGCAGATAGCATGGGCGAGATGGACCAATGGTATCGCCACGCCGGGGCCTGCATCATCGGCGGCAGTTTTGCCGACAAGGGTGGCCATACGCCGTGGGAGCCGAGCCGCTTTGCCTGTGCGCTGCTGCATGGACCCTCGACATGGAATTTCGGCGCCTTGTTCACGGCGCTGGACGCTGCCGGCGCGGCGTTTCCGGTGACAGCGGACAGCTTGGCTCCGGCGCTGTCGACGATGACCGCAGCCGCGCAGGACCGTATGGCGTTGCGGGCAAAGGCGATTTTGCAGAGCAAAGGTGACGAAACAGGCCTTTTGACGCAAATCCTCACGCATTCGCGTCTGTAAGACGTCGGTTCCCGCTTTGCGTTGCGGTCACGATATGTCATCATTTGCCTGTTACCAATCCCGCAACAGACGGGCGGCTATTTGGGCAGGCAAGAATGGATATGTCGAATTCAACGCCTTTGGCGACCGAAGGATCAACGAAATTCACCCGGCAAGTTGCCGCCTTGTGCTGGCGCATGCACAAGGGCAAGGTCCAGGTCTTGCTGATCACCTCACGCGAAACCGGACGCTGGGTCATTCCAAAGGGCTGGCCGATGGACGGGATGTCCGCCGCCTCCGCCGCCGCGCAAGAGGCTTGGGAAGAAGCCGGGGTGCAGGGTGTGGTCGGTGATCTGGCGCTCGGCCAGTTCGTTTATGACAAGATCCTGCCCGCCAAGGCGCTGCGCTGCGCGGTCGAGGTGTTTCCCCTGCGGGTGAAAGAGCTGAAGTCGAAATTCCCCGAAGCCAAAGAGCGCCGTCGTGCATGGCACCGCGCGTCAGAGGCGGCGGATCTGGTGGCCGAACCCGACTTGCGCGATCTGATGGCGCTGATCGGCCGGCAGCCGCAGATCTTGCAATCTGTGCCGACCGCTTGACTTCTTGTTCAAACCGCCCAGTTAGATGGGGATGGGCCAACGTTCCGTTGGCCACCCAGCACAGATGACATACCATGATCCGTTACACCCTCACCTGCGCCAGTGACCACAGCTTTGAAAGCTGGTTCCAGTCGGCGTTGGCGTTCGACGGGCTGGTGCAGGCCGGCTGTGTCAATTGCCCGGTCTGCGGTTCGGGGACGGTCAGCAAGTCCCTGATGGCCCCGTCCGTGCAGTTGGGTCGCGACAAGGTGCCGTCGCTGACCACACCCGCCAATGACCGCGAATCCGCCCTCGCTGCCCTGCGGGCCGAGGTCGAGGCCAAGTCTGACTATGTCGGGGTGAACTTTGTGACCGAGGCGCGGGCGATGCATCAGGGCGACGTGCCCGAACGCTCGATCTATGGCGAGGCGCGGCCGGAAGAGGCGATCAAACTCCTGGAAGACGGCGTGCCGGTGGCACCCTTGCCGTTCATGCCGGTCCGCAAGGTCAATTAGCGCAGGTCTTGGGCCCGGACGCCGGCACAGTCGCGGCCCATCGGCCGGTGACCAGCGCTGCGCCGACAATCACCAGCACAGCGCGGGCCCCCGCCGCATCAGATCTGCTTTTCAGGCATCTGCACCTTCAGCCCGTCCAGCGCTGCCGAGACCTTCAACTGGCAGGTCAGCCGCGAGCGGACCGGGTCGGGGTTCCACGCGAAATCGAGCATGTCAGCCTCCATCGCGTCCTTCTTCGGCAACCGGTCAACCCAGGCCAGGTCGACATAGACATGGCAGGTCGAACAGGCGCAGGCACCGCCACAATCGGCCTCGATCCCCGGAATGCCGTTGTCGCGGGCGCCTTCCATAACGGTCAGGCCGTTCGCCACGTCCACGACATGTTCCTTGCCGCCGTGCTCCACATAGGTGATCTTTGCCATCGTACGCCCCCTTTGCATCGTTCTGCGCTATTTAGCCCAAGCCTGCCCGGGCTGCCACCCCTTCCCGCGGCTTGTCACGGCGGCTCCGTCGTTCTACATTCGTTCCATGTCGAACTGGCTGACCCCAACCCCCCGCCCGAATTCCTGGCCGCGTCCACCGTCCGCCATTCCGGCGGCGCGGCTGAATGAGCCTTCCGGCGGCGCGCGGGTCTGTGTGGCGGGGCTGGTGCTGGTGCGCCAACGGCCCGGCACCGCCAAGGGCGTGATCTTTGTCACGCTGGAGGATGAGACCGGCACCGCCAATGTCGTGGTCTGGGCCAATGTCTATGAACGCTTTCGCCGCGCGGTGATTTCGGGCCGCCTGCTGCGCGTCACCGGGCGGTTGCAACGTGAGGCCGGGGTGGTGCATGTGGTGGCCGAACAGATCGAGGATCTGTCACCCTTGCTCGACACTCTGCTACGCGCCGATTTCCGGGCCGACGGGACGCGCGCCGGGGATCAGCCCTGACGGCTTTCCTACCGGGCGATTTCGCCCTATGATACAGATAGAACAGTGCCGGGACCACCCGGCCAGCAGAGGCGTCGGCGCAGATGGTAAAACGATCCCTGATGGGTCTTGCAGTGATGGCCGGCCTTGCGGCCTGCGACAGCCCCATTCCGGTGGCAGCGCCCAGCGGCATCGACCTTTCGACCGAGGCAGTGCATGTCAAGGGCAACGGCCCGCCGCCCGGCCCCGAAGGCACCTGCTGGGCGCATGACCGGATCCCGGCGGTATTCGAGACCGAGACGGAACAGAGCCTGGTCAGTGCCGAGGTTCTTGATGCTGACGGCGCCGTGGTGTCACCCGCAACCTACCGGTCCGTCGCCAAATTGCGGATGGTGCATGACAACGACGACATCTGGTTCAAGGCACCCTGCCCCGACCTGATCACCGTGGATTTCCTCGCCACCCTGCAACGGGCCCTGAAGGCGCGCGGCTATTACACTCTGCCCCTGACTGGCGAAATGGACGCCGCCACGACCGAGGCGGTACGGACGTATCAGGCCGATCACGGGCTGGACAGCCCGGAACTGTCGCTCGCCGCCGCTCGGCAACTGGGCCTGTCAGCCACGGCGCTGGACCAGCTTTGACGGACCCTCAGACCGAATATGAGGCGGAAGTGCTGCGCCACTGGGCAGGGCAGAGTGACGGCGCCCATGACCTGGGTCATCTGCGCCGGGTCTGGGCCAATTGCCGGCTGATCGCGATGGATGAGGCTGGTGCGGACCTTGAGGTGCTGCAGGCCGCCGCCGCCTTCCACGATCTGGTCAACTTGCCGAAATCCGACGCAGACCGGGCCAAAGCGTCGACCTTGTCAGCAGCGGCGGCGTTGGCCTATCTTACGACCAGCGATTTCCCGGCACACAAACTGCCCGCCGTGGCCCATGCCATCGCCGCCCACAGCTTTTCCGCCGCCATCCCGCCCGAGACGGTCGACGCGCGCATCCTGCAGGACGCCGACCGGCTGGAGGCGTTGGGAGCCATCGGTCTAGCGCGGATGTTCTATGTGGCGGGTGCAATGGGCGGACAGTTGTTTGACCCTGACGACCCTTTGGCCCGGCGCCGCCCCCTGGACGACCGGCGCTTTGCGCTTGACCATCTGGAGACCAAGCTCTTCAAGCTGCCCGGCACCATGCAGACCGCGACCGGGCGCGCGATGGCAGAGGCGAATGCCGAATGGATGGCGTCGTTCCGCACCCGGTTGCTGGCCGAATTGCGATAGCAAAAGGGCGGCAAGTTGCCCCGCCGCCCTTGGTTCAGGTGATCCCATTGATGGATCATCAGTCTACTGAATCATCAGCCTACTGAATTGTCAGGGCCACAAAGCGCGGGTCGCCACCATGGCGCACCAGGAGC
This sequence comes from bacterium, assembly GCA_039932095.1. GTDB lineage: Bacteria > Pseudomonadota > Alphaproteobacteria > Rhodobacterales > Rhodobacteraceae > Stagnihabitans. The sequence goes on from JBDTQR010000009.1 coordinate 24,927, forward strand.
AGCAGCGACTTGCGCCCGGCATCCTTGGCTTCGCTCAGCCGGTCCTGGATGTCTTGCAGCGTCGCCACCGGCTGTTGACCGGCTTCGGTGATCACATCGCCTTCGCGCAGACCCTTGGTATAGGCCTCAGACGACACGTCGACCTTGGAAATCACCAGACCCTTGTCGCCGACCGCCATGCCCAGTCCTTCGGCCATGTCATTGCTCATCGGCATCAGGGTCAGGCCCAGCAGATCGGCAGTTGCAGGCTCGGCTGGCGTGCCTTTCTGCGCCACCGGAGTCGATTTGGCCTCGGCATCCTCGCGCCGGCCCAGCTTGATCTCCAGATCGACCATCTTGCCCGCCCGCATCACCGACACCGGCACCGTTTCGCCAATCGGCGCATCGGCCACCAGGTTGACCAGATTGCGGCTGTCCTTCACGTCCTTGCCATTGAAGGTCAGGATCACGTCACCCGACAGGATGCCGCCGTCCTTGCCCGGACCGTCCGGAACATCCGTCACCAGGGCACCCTTGGCATCGGCCAGCGCCATCGCGTCAGCCACGTCCTGCGTCACGTCCTGAATGCGAACGCCAAGCCAGCCACGCCGGGTCTCGCCATATTGCTTCAGCTGATCGACGACCTTCGAGACGACATTGGACGCCATCGAGAAACCGATGCCGATCGAGCCGCCCGACGGTGACAGGATCGCGGTGTTCATGCCGATCACCTGCCCGTCCATGTTGAACAGCGGGCCACCAGAGTTGCCCTTGTTGATCGCGGCATCGGTTTGCAGGAAGTCGTCATAGGTGCCGTTCAGTTCGCGCCCGCGGGCCGAAACGATCCCGGCTGACACCGAGAAGCCTTGACCCAGCGGGTTGCCCATCGCGATGACCCAGTCGCCGACGCGCATCTTGTCGCTGTCGCCGAATGACACGAAGGGCAGCGGATCGGGGCTTTCGATCTTCAGCAGCGCCACGTCGGTCTTCAGATCGGTGCCGACCAACTTGGCCTTGAAGGTTTTGTGACCGGTGCCGAACATCTCGATCTGGATGTCATCAGCGCCGTCGATGACATGGTTGTTTGTGACGATATAGCCGTCGGCCGAGATGATATAGCCCGAGCCCAGCGCTTCAGACCGTTCGGGCTGCTGCGATTTGGGCCCGGTGCCGCCCTGGCCGTTCTGATCCATGAAGTCCTGGAAGAACTTTTCAAACGGCGAGCCTGGTGGCACTTGCGGCTGGCCGTCCGCCGGGGCGGCAACCACGGACGAGGTTGTGATGTCCACCACTGCAGGGCTGAACTTGTCGGCCAGATCGGCAAAGCTGGACGGTGCTGCACTTTGCGCAAAGCCGGGTGCCACTTGTGACAGCGACAGCGACAGGCCAAGGCCCAGCGCCATCAGTGCGCGCTTCGGTCCGGATTTTGATTTTGGTTTGGGGCGGAATGGTACGATGTTGTTGGCAGTCTGCACTTTCGAACTCCTCTCGATGTGCGGGGCCCCGCGACTTGCAGGGCCCGACGATTCATGGCGCTATAATCGCCCCCGCGCTTCCTTTTGCAATGCACAGCCTGTCACCACGGCTCAAAGCCGCGTGAGCCAGCGGCGTGCATTGCGTGAGGCCGGTCATTGGGCCGGGACTGCCGGCTGGGTTGCGGAACTCTCCGTCTTGAAGTAGCGGAAGAACTCGCTGTCCGGCGCCATCACGATCGAGGTGTTGGTCGCGGGCAGCGCGTTCTCATAGGCAGTCAGCGACCGGGTAAAGGCAAAGAATTCCGGGTCCTTGCCATAGGCAGCCGCATAGATCGCAATCCGCTTGGCATCGGCCTGACCGCGAACGATTTCGGCGTCCTTGTTGGCCGCAGAGGTGATTTCCACCGCCGACCGATCCGCCTCGGCCCGCAGTTTCTGCGCCGCCTCATTGCCGCGTGCCACCTCGTCAGTCGCTTCACGCTGGCGTTCGGCCTGCATCCGCTTGAAGGTCGCATCGAGGTTCTGCCTGGGCAGGTCGGTGCGGGTCAGACGCACGTCGATCACGTCGATTCCCAGCGAGGCGGCCTTGAGCCTGGCGTTGTCGCGAATCTTGTTCATCAGCACGACGCGTTCGTTCGAGAGCACGGTTTCCAGTGTCGCCACCCCCAGCACATCGCGAATCTCGGGGTTCACGATCTTGCCAAGGTTCTGCTGCGCGGCATCGATGCCACCCGAGCCCACCGCACGACGGAACTTCCGCAGGTCGACGATGCGCCAGCGGGCAAAGGCGTCAACCACCAACCGCCGCTGATCACCCAGCGTGAATTCCTGCGGCTCGGTCGTCAGGCCCAGAATGCGGTCGTCATAGCGCAGAATATCCTGAATGAACGGGACTTTCACGTAAAGACCGGGCTTGTCGATGACCTGCTTGATCTCGCCGAACTGCAGGACCAGCACTTTTTCGCGCTCATCCACCGTAAAGACCGACGACAGGGCCGTGGCGGCAAGGATCACCAGAACCGGAATGACATAGAGCATACGCATCAGTTGCTCCCTCCTTTGGCGGCACCACTGGCAAGGCTGCCAAGGTTGTTCAGCGGCAGATAGGGTACCACGCCCTGCCCGCCCGACACACCGTCCATGATCACCTTGGTCATCCCACCCAGAACCCGTTCCATCGTTTCAATGTAAAGCCGCTGGCGCGTGACCTGCGGCGCCTTGATGTATTCGGCATAGATCGACAGGAAGCGCGCTGCGTCACCCTGCGCCACGTTCACCACCTTCGCCGAATAGGCCTGCGCCTCCTGCGCGGTCTGTGCCGCCTGGCCGCGCGCCGCTGCCGTCACCTTGTTGGCATAGGCATCGGCGACCTTTTGCAACTGGTCACGTTCCTGCTGGGCTGCCTGCACCGAGCGGAAGGCGTCGATCACCTCGGCCGGCGCGTCGGATTTCAACAGGTTGACCCGCACCACCGTGACGCCGCTGGCGTAACTGTCGAGGTTGGTCTGCACTTCCTGCATCAGCAGATCGGCAATCGCGCCGCGTTCCTTGTTCAGGATCGGCATCAGTTGCGACCGCGCCGCGATGTCGCGCACCGCAGATTCCGCGACCGCCCGGATCGTGCCTTCAGGTTCCTTCAGATTGAACAGGAAATTCTTCGGGTCGTCGATGATCCAGACCACTTCGAACTCGATGTCAACGATGTTCTGGTCGCCGGTCAGCATCAGCCCGTTGTCCAGATCGCCCGCAGCGCCAGTCCCGATCGAGGTGGTGTTCTGCCGCGAGGTGTTCAAAACCTCGGCCGTCACGAACGGCCATGGGGCAAAGTTCAGACCCTCTTCGCCGATCCGGTGAAACTTGCCGAACAACAGTTCGACCGAGCGTTCTTCCGGCTTCAGCTGGTAAAACGACATCCACGACCAGATCAGCGCCAGACCGATCACCGAAAAGAACACGGTCTGCCGGTTGACAAAGCCACCCGACCCGCCACCGCCCGCGCCGTTGTTCTTGCCGCCCGAACCACCGCCGCCCATCAGGACGCGCAGTTGTTCCTGGCCCTTCTTCATCAACTGGTCGACATCCGGCAACTGCGGCGGTTGCCCGCGCCGATCCCCGTTCTTGCGCCGATCATCCGAGCCACGCTTGTCGTCATCCGGCCCGTCACCACCGCCCCAAGGACCACCGCTGCCTGCCATAAATTCTTCCTTCCTGTCTGGATCAGCCTTAACCTGTGTATTTCACGCGCAAATTCAAGCACGCCGCACGGGTTTCCGCATCGTCACCAATTCTTCTGCCATCGTGGGATGCACCGCCACCGTCCGGTCAAAGTCGTCTTTCGTCGCGCCCATCTTCACGGCAATCGCCGCCAGCTGGATCATCTCACCCGCATCAGGGCCAACGATGTGACAGCCCAGAACCTTGCCGGTTTCCACCGACACCACCAGCTTCATCAGCACCTTGTCGGGTTGTCCGGCAAAGGCGCCGCGCATCGGGCGGAAGCTGGCAGTATAGATGTCCACCGGCCCGACGGCCATCCCCTGTTCCTCGGTCAGACCCACAGTGCCCAGTTCCGGCTGGGTAAACACCGCCGACGGCACCCGGTCATGGTCAGGCTGATGCGGCTTGTTGCCAAACAACGTGTCGGCAAAGGCATGGCCCTCGCGGATTGCAACCGGGGTCAGATTGATCCGGTCGGTGACATCACCCACCGCATAGATCGACGGCACCGAAGTCTGGCTCCAGCCATCGACGACGATCTGGCCATTATGGCCCAGCTTGACCCCCAGCGCCTCCAGCCCGATGCCCGTCGTATTGGGCCGGCGCCCGGTGGCATAAAGCACCAGATCAAATTCCGCCACTTTGCCGTCCAGTCCAACCGCATTGATCCCGGTCGCGGTCTTTTCCAGCCGCGCCACATCCATGTTGCAGCGAATGTTGACCCCATGCGCAGTCATTCCTTCGGCGACATGGTCACGCGCCTCGCGGTCAAAACCGCGGAGAATCTGCTCGCCGCGGTAGTACTGCGTGACTTGAACACCGAACCCGTTGAGGATGCAGGCAAATTCCGACGCAATGAACCCGCCTCCGATCACCAGCGCCCGTTTGGGCAGCGTCTCAAGGTGGAACATCTCGTTCGAGGTCACCGCCAGTTCGGCCCCCGCCACCGGCGGCAGATAGGGCCAGCCACCAGTGGCAACCAGCACGTGCTTGGTGGTGAATTTCTCGCCGTTGGACAGCCGCACGGTATGGGCATCTTCCAGCACCGCCCGACTGTCATGGATCGTGACACCGGCTGTGGTCAGATTGCGACGATAGGCAGCCTCCAGCCGGTCCAGCTCGGCCTCCAGCTGGCCGCGAAACCGTGTCCAGTCGAACTCCGGCTCCGGCAAATTCCAGCCAAAGGCCCGCGCCTCTTCCATCAGTTCGCCGAATTCTGACGCGTAGACCATCAGCTTTTTCGGCACGCAGCCCCGGATGACACAGGTGCCGCCCATCCGGCTTTCCTCGGCCAGCCCGACCCGGACACCGCCTTCGGACGCCGCAATCCGCGCCGCGCGCACCCCGCCGGAACCGCCACCGATGACAAACAGGTCATAGTCGAAGGTCATCTCAGTCTCCAAAGTCGCGGAATATGTTGTCGGCCGGGGCAAATTCGATCTTGTCGTCATGTTCCGATCCGGCATTGATGTCGCGCACCGTCACCCGCCCGTCGGGATGACCGATCACCACCACATCACAGATATCGATGAACAGCCCGTTTTCCACCACACCGGGGATCTGGTTCAGCACCATCGCCACCTGCCGCGGATTGCCGATCCGCTTCAGATGCAGGTCCATGATATAATTGCTCTCATCGGTGATCAAAGGCCGGTCGCCGTTCATCCGCAGCGTCACTTCGCGGTTCATCACGTCCAGCGAGACCAGCGTTTCCTCGATCAGCGCCTTGGTGGTCTGCCATCCGAACGGGATCACCTCCACCGGCAAGGGAAACGCCCCCAGATGCGCCACCGACTTGGCTGCATCGGCGATCACGATCATCTGGTCACTGGCCGTCGCCACGATCTTTTCCTGCAACAACGCCGCCCCGCCGCCCTTGATCAGGGCGAGATTCAGGTCGAACTCGTCGGCGCCGTCAATCGTCAGGTCCAGCCATTTGGCATCGTCCAGCGAGGTGACCGGCACGCCGACCTGCCGCGCCAACTCTGCCGTGCGGGTCGACGTCGGCACGCCGACGATCCGCAGCCCCTCTTCGCGCACCCGCTCACCGAGGCAGCGCACCATCCAGGCGGCGGTGGACCCGGTGCCCAGCCCCACCTTCATCCCGGTCTGCACGAAATCCACCGCGCGTTTGGCGGCGACGAATTTGGCTTTGTCGATCGGTGATAGTTCGGCGGCCATGGCATTCTCCTTGGATAACGCCGCCACTTATAGGCAAAGCGGTGGGTCGGGGCGAGGGGGAAACGCAGGTCACGGCGATTGGATCTGCCCCGGTTGGCGATTGGCAGCGACGGGGTTGCCATGACCCCGACCGCATATCGGGCGATCGTGCCACTCCGGCTGACCTCGGTGCAGAGCAATGCCATCCTGATCGACGCTGCAGGCTGACTGGCCGCCTTACCGGCAGACTGACTGGCCGACTGACTGGCACAGGTCCCGAAAAGTTGTGCACCGCCTGCTCCCCGACCCTTGACTTCCCCCGCCGGCAATTCATATTGCGAATAATTCTCATTTGCAGGTTGCCATGATAGAGAGCCCGTTCGACCTTCGCCAAACCGGTGGCAAAAGCTGGCGCACCGCACGGGGTGAGGCATCGTTGTCCGACGTCCACCGCTCGGTCGTGCTGCCGCCCGGCGCATGGCGGCGGTTCGCGGCCTTCCTCGGGCCGGGCTATATGGTCGCGGTCGGCTACATGGACCCCGGCAACTGGGCGACGTCCTTGGCCGGCGGCTCGAAATTCGGCTATGCGCTGTTGGTCGTGGCTCTGGTATCGAACCTGATGGCCGTGGTGTTGCAGGCGCTGTGTGCCCGGCTCGCCATCGCCACCGGCCGCGATCTGGCGCAGGCCTGCCGTGACGCCTATCCGGCGTTCATCTCGATCCCGCTATGGCTCGCCGCCGAACTGGCAATCATCGCAACCGACATCGCCGAGGTGATCGGCACGGCCATCGGCCTGAACCTGCTGTTCGGCATTCCGCTGGAGCTCGGCGTGGTGATCACTGCGCTTGATGTGTTCCTGATCCTGTGGCTGCAGAAAAAGGGCTTTCGCTGGCTGGAGGCGTTCATCGTCACCCTGCTCGGCGTCATCGCCGCCTGTTTTGCAATCCAGATCGCATTGGCCAGCCCAGATTGGGGCGGCGTGATCCGTGGCTTTGCCCCGACGACCGATATCGTCACCAATCCGGAAATGCTCTATCTGGCCCTTGGCATCCTTGGTGCCACCGTGATGCCGCACAACCTTTACCTGCATTCCGCCATCGTTCAGACCCGGGCCTACGGCGACACCCTGCCGGAAAAGCGCGAGGCGCTGCGCTTTGCCACCATCGACAGCACCGTTGCCCTGACCTTTGCCCTGCTGGTCAACGCCTCGATCCTGATCCTCGCGGCGGCCACGTTCAATGTCACCGGTCAGCACGAGGTCGCCGATCTGGGCCAGGCCCATGCGTTGCTTGGCCCCCTGCTGGGGGAGGGCATCGCCCCCAGCCTGTTTGCCATCGCCCTCTTGGCTTGCGGTCTGAACTCCACCGTCACCGCCACGCTGGCCGGGCAAGCGGTGATGGAAGGCTTCCTGCAACTGCGTCTGCCGCCTGCGCTGCGCCGCCTGATCACCCGCGCGCTGTCAATCATCCCGGCGGCGGTCGTGACGATCCTCTATGGCGCGCAGGGCATGGGAGAGCTGCTGATCCTGACCCAGGTGGTGCTCAGCCTGCAGCTCAGCTTTGCCGTGGTGCCGCTGGTGATGTTCACCGCCGACCGCGCCAAGATGGGTGCGCTTGCCGCCCCGCGCTGGGTGGTGGTACTGGCCATCCTGATCGCCGTGGTGATCATCGCGCTGAACCTGAAACTGATCTACGATTTCGCGTTAGGCTAGGCCAAGCTCGGTCAAACCCGCCCGCACCTCGTCCAACGTGACCCTGCCGTCACCGTTGCGGTCAAACGCCATCACGGCGCGCAACTGTCCGGCCTTGACATCGCCGTAGGCCGCCATGCCCGCCGCCCCGGCAAAGGCCGCAGCCTCTGTACCGCTGATCACCCCGTCGCCATCACTGTCGGCCCGCACGAACAGCACTGCCAGCTTGCCACGATCCTCCGCCGCGGCGGCCGCCGAAACCACCGCCACCTCGGCCGCCGTCACCGCGCCGTCACCGTCCAGATCGGCCGTCAAGACCCTTGCCAGGGCCCGCGCCCGCGCCGAGGCCCGCGCCAGCAGCACCACATCATCCAGTCCGTCCGCATCAATCGCCCCGGCGGCACCATGACCCGCAATCAGCGCCGCCACCTCGTCCAGATAGGCGGCAGGGTCGCGCTTGATCCGTTTGGACAGCGCGTCCGGCAGCGTCACCGTCGCCGTCGCCGCCGTCCCAAGCCAGACCAGAACCAAGCTCAAAATCCACCGCATGACATCCTCCTGTCCTGCCGCCAGACTCGCAGCCCAGTGTTAATGCCCCGTAAACAAAGTCCGCACATTTGGCCGGAACCACCCCGACCGGCGGAATTCGGGAATCCTTGGCATTTTGTCCTCGGGATTGTCGGTTTTCATCGCCTTTTCCCCGACCTTGACGGCATAGTGCTGCGAAAGGAGCCCGCCATGTATGTTCTGCACTATTGGCCCGACACCGCTTCGACCATGGTCCGGCTGGTGCTGGAAGACCTGGGGCTGCCCTATGAGGCCCGGCTGATCGACCGCGAGGGCGGCGAACTGACCAGCGCGGCCTACCGCACGATGAACCCGCTGGGCCAGATTCCGGCCTTTGAAACCCCCGACGGCATGATGTTCGAAACCGCCGCGATCCTGCTTTATCTCAGCGAACGCCACGGCCTCGGCCCTGCTGCCAAAGACCGCGCCCAATTCCTGAAATGGCTGTTCTTCATCTCGACCAACCTCCACACGAACGTGCTGCAACTCTTCTACCCCGAACGCACCGCCGGCCCCGACAACACCGCCGCCGTCGTCTCCCATGCCGCCGCGAAAGTAGCTAACCACCTGACCATCCTCAACCAGTTGGTCGACACCGATGCCCCGAATTTCCTGTCTGACCAGCAGCCTACGCTGCTCGGCTATTACCTCGCCGTGCTGATGCGCTGGATCGCCAATGATTTCCCCAGCACCAATTATCCCGCCCTGCACCGCATCCTCGTCTTTCTGGAGCAACGCCCCGCCACGCAGCGCTGCGCCGAGGCCGAGGCGCTTGGCCCCACCCCTTTCACCCAACCCAGTTGAGGCGCCATGTTCCTGTCCGTCTTTGATATGTTCAAGATCGGGGTCGGCCCGTCGTCCTCGCACACCATGGGGCCAATGATTGCCGCGGCCCGTTTCCTTGACCTGATGCGCGCCTCGCCGTTCCGGTTCTACGGGGTCAAGGCCTCGCTGCACGGTTCGCTGGCCTTTACCGGCGTCGGCCATGCCACCGATCGGGCGACGATCCTCGGGCTGGCGGGGTTTGAGCCCGCGACCTATGACGCCGCCCGCGCCGAAGCCACCCTTGCAACCATCGCGCAGACCCATCAGGTCAGCCCGCCCGGCCTGCCCGACCTCAGTTTCGACCCCAAGCGCGACCTGACCTTCGACTACGGCCCTGCCCTGCCCGGCCATGCCAACGGCATGGTGCTGAAGGCGACCGACGCGCAGGGCGACGTGACCTTGCAAGAGACCTACTATTCCATCGGCGGCGGCTTTGTGCTGACCGAGGGCGAACTGGCCGCCACCACCGACAAGAAGGCCAAGGTCCGCGCCGACGTGCCCTATGCCTTTGAAACCGCCGAAGAGATGCTGGCCATGGCCAAGGTGTCGGGCCTGACCATCGCCCAGATGAAGCGCGCCAACGAACTGAAATTCCGCACTTCAGCCGAACTGGACCAAGGCATCATGAGGATCTGGGAGGTGATGAACGCCTGTATTTCGCGCGGGATGGCGGGAACCGGCATCCTGCCTGGGGGCCTGAAAGTGCGCCGGCGCGCCAAGGGCATCCATGACGCCCTGATGGCCGAACGCGGGCTGAACCAGACGCCGCCGCATACCATCAACGACTGGATGAGCCTGTACGCGATGGCGGTGAATGAGGAGAACGCCGCCGGCGGTCAGGTCGTCACCGCGCCAACCAATGGCGCTGCGGGCGTGGTCCCGGCCGTTCTGCGCTACTACCTTGACCATGTGCCGGGGGCCTCGACCACCCGCATTGCCGATTTCATGCTGACCGCCGCCGCCGTGGGCGGGCTGGTCAAACACAATGCCTCGATCTCCGGTGCCGAATGCGGCTGTCAGGCCGAGGTCGGCAGCGCCGCCGCCATGGGTGCCGCGGCTTTGGCCGCCGTGCTGGGCGGTTCTGTCGAACAGGTGGAAAACGCTGCCGAGATTGCATTGGAACATCACCTCGGCATGACCTGCGATCCCGTCAAGGGTCTGGTTCAGGTGCCCTGCATCGAGCGTAACGGTCTAGGGGCCATCAAGGCAGTCTCAGCCGCAAGCCTCGCCCTGCGCGGCGACGGCCAGCATCTGGTTTCGCTGGATGTCTGCATCGAAACCATGCGCCAGACCGGCCGCGACATGCATGAAAAGTACAAGGAAACCTCGCTCGGCGGGCTGGCGGTGAACGTGCCGAACTGTTGAACTGGCAAGACGGGCAGGGCCGAAATGGTGTCATTTGATCGGTTCAAGGCAATTTCGCACTGGACCACCATCAGACCGCAGGCTGACGGCCGCTGTGCCCGGCATCGCCCGTCGCATTCAGAACAGACACCCGTCCCTACCCCGGCTACCGAACCACCATGATACCCAATCAAACCCTGCGCGGCGTCCTGCTGATGGTCGCCTTCTGCATCCTCGCCCCGCTGCTGGATGCCTGTTCCAAGCTGGCGACCACTGCGATTCCGGTCGGCCAGATCACCGCGATGCGCTTTGTCTTTCAGGGCGCCTGCATGTTGCCGGTGATCCTGCTGATGCGGCTGGACTGGTCAGCCGGTCGGCGCGATCTGGGGCTGCTGTTGGTCCGCGCGGTCTGCCTGATCTTGTCAACCTATTGTTTTGTCGCCTCGGTCCAGTTCATGCCGATTGCCGACGCGATCGCCATCGTGTTTGTCATGCCCTTCATCCTGATGTTCCTTGGCTGGGCGATCTTTGGCAACGCCATCGGCCCGCGCCGCATTCTGGCATCCTGCGTCGGCTTTGGCGGCGCCCTTCTGGTGATCCAGCCTTCGCTCAGCCATTACGGCACCGTTGCACTGTTCCCGCTCGGCTGTGCCTTGTCGTTTTCGTTCTACGAAATGGCGACCCAGGCGATGTCCAACCGGGTCCATCCGGTGACCATGCAACTGCACACCTCTATCGCCGGATCGTTGATCTGCCTGCCGGTCCTGTGGCTGTTCAACGGCTCGGGCGTCGCGGAACTGGATCCGGTCGCGCCTGACATGCTGAACTGGCTCTGGCTGTTCGGTGTCGGGTTCTGGGCCGCGCTCAGCCATCTGTGCATGACGGTCGCAATGAAATACGCCCCCGCCTCCACCCTGGCGCCGCTGCATTACCTTGAACTGCCGATGGCGGTATTCCTCGGCTATGCGATCTTCGGTGACTTCCCCAATGCCCTGACCTGGGTCGGCATCGCGCTGATCGTCGGCTCCGGCCTTTACATCATCGCCCGAGAGCACCGGACGGCAGCAGCCCATCCAATGCCGCCGCCAATGCCGACCGAGGCAATATAACCAGCATCAGATCGGCGTCGAACCGCAACTGCACCAAAGGTGCGCTGACCTCGTTCGAGGTGCCGATCAACCCCGCCGGGGCAAAGCGCAAGCCCTGCAACGGCCATTTCAGCCCCGCGCTCTCACCCTCGACCGGACCCATCGGGAACAGCGACAGGCGGGTGCCGACCGGCAGCCGCAACACCATCTCACGCGGGGCCAGAAAACAGACATCCTGCCCGCTCAAGATCAGGCAGCGCTTGTCCTTTTGGCTGACGAGCCCGTTCAACACCGCCAGCCCATGGTCCAGCCGCGCCCCGGCAAACCCGATCCCGATCACGAAGGGCGCAACAATCGAGCGCAGCGCCTTGTCGAAATCGGTGGTCACCTGTTCGCGAATCGGAAACAAACGTCCGGCCAATCGCGCCCGGGCCGTGGCGGAAATCGAGTCGAAATCGCCAATCACTGCCTCCGGCTCGACCCCCAGCCGCAACAACCGGTCCGCCCCACCATCCGCCGCAACGACCCGAGGGGCGTGTAACCTCGCGATATCCAGCAATTTTAGCGAAAAAATGCTGCCTCCGGCCAGTGTCACCCCCTCAGTTGATTGGACAATGGGCAAATTCATCTCGATACTGTTCTCTCAATTGAGGCAATGCTGCGGTTCTGTGGACACAATCAATCCTCGAAAACACCGTGTTTTGTCCACGGAAACGAACATTCGCTGACGCATGGTGACTGCATCGAATTGGCAGAAGGCGACCATCCGATGATCGGTGCAAGTAAAATTCTAACGGTTTCGTATGGAACCTTCTCCTGCACGTTGGAGGGCTTTGAAGAGCCGTTCAACACCATGAAGGCTATTGCAGAATATTTCCGCGATCTGGCCGCTGATGACCGCTATTTCGGTGCCGAGCCCGCAACCCCTGACGCCGCGATGCTGCACAAGATTGCAGAACGCGAAATTCAGCGCCGGGTCGAATCCAAGATCGATGGCAACGCGGTGACCCTGCGGGCCGAGGATCTGGCACCAAAGGTGTCGATGCCCGCGGCACAGCCGGTCACTCCACCGCCCGTCCCCGTACTGTCTCCCGCTGCAGCCCAACCGACAGGGGCCCAACCGACAGGGGCCCAATCGACAGCGGCCGAACCCGCCATCGAATCCGCCGCTGCCCGGCTGTCACGTCTGCGCGCTGCCCAAGGCCAGATCCTGGCCCCTCTGGCGCCAGCACAGGTGCGCTCCGACATCAGCAGCCGCTTTGCCGATGTCGAGGCTTATGGCGAAGATCAGGATGAAGACGCCCCTGCCGTTCAAACTCCGGTCGCCAAGGCACCGGTTGCCGAGGCACCTGCCGCCAAGGCACCCGCCGCCGCAACCCCACCGGAACCGCAGACCGAGTCCTCCGCCGCAGTTGTTGACAAACTGGAAACAATCGCCAAGGCCGCCGACGAACCGTCGCTCGAAACTGCCGTCCAGCCAGACGCCGCTGCCGCGCCAGAGGCCGACGCTCCGGTTTTCACCGATGACGTATTGGCCTCGGTCCGCGAAACCCTCGCCGGTCTGATCGGCCAAGACGATCAGCTTGCCGCCGACATGTCGGCTGCGGCGGACCAACCCGCTTTGGTCGCCACCCCGGACGATCTGCCCGAAGACTTCGCGACAGCCGAAGTCACGCCGGAAGAGATCGAAGAAACCGATCATACCGATCTGGACTATATGGCGAAACTCGACGGCGAAGCCCCGGCAGAGATTGCGGCCGAGGCGGAACCCGAAGACGAACAGGACTTCCAAGCCGCCGCGCCTTATGCAGATGAGGCCGTAATCCTCGAGCCTGAAGTCGAACCGACCGCGCCGGAAACTGCCGAGGCCGACGCGGCAGACGAGCCGCCTGTTGTCCCCGAGAAGATTCAGCGCGCCCGGGCCCGGGTCATCAAGATCCGCCGTCTCGACAAGAAACCCGACGTCCCGGCCACCGTCGTGGCCTCGCCGCTTGGCGACCTGCCCGCCTATCCGGCCGTGGAACCGAGGGCAACCCTCCGGACAACCGAGGTCACTGTCGAACTGACGCCAGAGGCCGAGTCCGACCTGATGAACGAACTGGCGGCACTCGAAGCGGAAATCGCCCCTGACCCGACCCTGGCGGATGAGCCAATTGCAGCTGTCAGCGAACGGCCGCTGTCCGCCCCGAGAGAAGACACTGCGGCAACGCCGCTGGCTGCCGTCACGCCCAGCCGGCCCACCGAAAGCAAACTGCCGCGGGTCGCGGCGGATGACGCAGCCGTGGACCGCCTGCTGGCCCAGACCAACAGCCAGTTGGAAGTGCCAGAAACCAAGCGCCGCCGCTCGGCCATCGCCCATCTGAAGGCGGCAGTCCTGGCCACGGTGGCCGACCGCAAGAACAACCCGGACGCCAGCAAGAAAGAGGCGACGGTCCGCATGGACCCTTACCGCAACGACCTCAGCGCCGTGGTGCGTCCTTCGTCGACCATGCCGCCAAGTGATCGCCCGGCCCCGCTGGTTCTGGTCTCGGCCCAGCGCATCGACCGCAAACGCGACGCTGCCGCCGACGCCCAGCGCCCGGTGCCGCAGATCGTGGCGCAATCCAGTTCGCCCGCCATGCCCACCGCGGCCTCGCAACCGCAAAATGGCCAGTCGGTCCGGCCGCGCCGGGTGTCGTCCGGCAGCCTCGCCCATGCCATGGAACCCGACAGCACGCCCGAAGATGAGGCGCTACCGCCTGACGCGCTCGACAATATCTTCGCCGGCGGAAAGCTGAGCTTCGCCGAGTTTGCCGATAGCCTCGGCGTCGAAGAGGTGGCCGACCTGATCGAGGCGGCAGGGGCTTATCATACTCTGATCCTCGACCAGCCCAGCTTTACCCGGCCGCAACTGTTCAATCAGATGGCGACGATGCCGCAACTGGCCGAATTGAACCGCGAAGACAGCCTGCGCGGCTTTGGCAAACTGCTGCGCGATGGCCGCATCCAGAAATCGGTGCGCGGGCAGTTCATGATGTCGGAAACCTCGCCCCTGTTTACCGAGGCCAAGAAGATGGCCAGCTAGGCCCGCCACAGGTTCGCCAGATCCGGCGGAGGGGAAACCCTCCGCCGTTTCCATTTCAGCGCTCCGATTGATCAGAACCGGCCAGTTCGGGATCGGGTTGGCCGATGCCAAGGAAGATTGGCCGCAGCGGTACGATCCACAAAATGCCCAGACCCAGATAAATCGCCAGTTCCAGCAGGACCGACGGTCGGTCAAACAGGCCGACCACGGTGACCGCAACAATGATATAGCCGGGCAAGCCGATGCACAGCACCAGCAATGCCAGCCGTCGACGGGTCTTGTAAGCCAGAGCCATCAGTCCTCCCATGGGCCGCTCGTCTTTCCCTGCCGGTCGGTCCCCGCTGCCGCGAAGAGCGCCCGCAAGGGAGCGATGAGCGCCCGGTTTCCCGGTTCGTCGTGCTCCGGTCCCCGTGCTCCGGTCACGGCGCTCCGGTCCCTTCAATCCGCGAAAGGATCGGTCACCAAAATCGTATCGTCGCGTTCCGGACTGGTCGACAGCAGGGCCACCGGGCACTGGATCAGCTCTTCAATCCGCCGGACATATTTGATCGCCGCCCCCGGCAGTTGCGCCCACGACCGCGCGCCTGCCGTGTTGTCGTCCCAGCCTTCCAACTCTTCATAGATCGGCGTGCAGCGCGCCTGTTGGTCGGCGGCGGTTGGCAGATAGTCCAGCAGTTTGCCGTCAAGATAATAACCGGTGCAGATCTTCAGCACCTTGAACCCGTCGAGTACGTCCAGCTTGGTCAGCGCAATGCCTGACACACCCGAGGTCGCACAGGTCTGCCGCACCAGCACAGCGTCAAACCAGCCGCAACGCCGCTTGCGCCCGGTGACGGTGCCGAACTCATGGCCCCTGACCCCCAGCCGCTCGCCATCATCATCCTTCAACTCGGCCGGAAACGGGCCTTCGCCGACCCGGGTGGTATAGGCCTTGACGATGCCCAGCACGAAATCGATCGCTCCGGGCCCCATGCCGGTTCCGGTCGCGGCCTGGCCAGCGATGACGTTCGACGAGGTGACAAACGGATAGGTCCCGAAATCGATGTCCAGCAGCGCGCCTTGCGCGCCCTCGAACAGGATGCGTTTGCCGGCCCGTCGCGCCTCGTTCAGCACTTTCCACACCGGCTTGGCATAGGGCAGCACCTGCGGCGCGATGGTTCGCAGCGCGTCCAGCAAGGCGTCCCGGTCAATCGGCTCGATCCCCAGCCCGCGGCGCAAGGCGTCGTGATGGCCCATCAGCCGGTCGACCCGGGCCTCCAGCGTCGCCTCATCCCCAAGGTCCGCCACCCGGATTGCCCGACGGCCGACCTTGTCTTCATAGGCAGGACCAATGCCGCGCCCGGTGGTGCCGATCTTGGCAACCGAATTCTGGTTTTCGCGCGCCCGGTCCAATTCGCCATGGATCGGCAGGATCAGGGGCGCGTTCTCGGCGACCATCAGGTTGTCGGGGCTGATCTCCACTCCCTGCTCGCGCAACTTGGCAATCTCGACCACCAGATGCCACGGATCCAGCACCACACCATTGCCGATGACACTCAGCTTGCCACCCCGCACGATGCCAGAGGGCAGCAGCGACAGCTTGTAGACCTTGCCGTCAATGACCAGCGTGTGCCCGGCATTGTGACCGCCCTGAAACCGCGCCACGATGTCGGCGCGCTCGCTCAGCCAGTCGACAATCTTGCCCTTGCCCTCGTCGCCCCACTGTGCGCCAACGACCACCACATTCGCCATGACCGGACCTTTCCGCGTTCAAACCCGCGTCGGTATAGACGCTGGGGGCCGCAAGCGAAACCACTCAATTGCACGGCAACCAATCTGCCGCAGCCAGAGTTACACGTTCCCCATCGCAACCCAGAAACTGAACCCGACGAACAGCAGGAACATCACCAGGATCAGCCCGACCAGCAGCCGGTTGCGCTGTCCGAAGATCAGCATCCACAGCGCGTTGATCCCGGCCAGCGCCGAAAACACCAGCAGGAACGCCGCCGCCCGACCCAGCAAATTGAACGACAACGCGTGCAGGCCAAGGGCCGGGTCCTTGGGCACCACCCGGAACGCCGCCGGAACCCAGCCCGGCATCGGCCAGTGCAGCGCCAGATGGGTCAGGTAAAGCCCGATCGCCAGCAGGGCCGCCGTGCCCAAGGCCATGATAAGCCCGGCAAACCGCACGCGGCCAGGGGAAGATTGCGCCATGAGAGCCTCCAATTCGGTCCCATGTCATATGCTGTCTGCGGCAAAAGGCAACGGCAGATCAGACGGCAATTCAGCCTGGGGCGGGCAACCGCTCCAACCGGTCGGCGACCATGGCCTGCATCCGCCACAGATAGGCATCGCGGATCCCCATCGCCTCCAGATGCTGCACGGTATTGCACAGATATTCCGCCATCGAGCCCCACATGCCCACCGCCGAGGCCAGCCGGTCCGCCACCACGGTTTCGCACAGATCACCGCAATAGCCGGCAAAGTCCGGCTTGGACACAAAGGCAATCGCCCTGACCTCGCCGTCCGCCGTCTGCGCCCGCACCCAGACCGGCGGCAGCGGCGGCTCATGGCGCAGCAGATCGTCCAGCGCCACCTCCAGCCCGTCCGGGTTCATCCGCAGCACCATGCCCCGGCATTGCCCGCCACGGTCCATCGACAGCATCACCCCCGGCGCCTCCGGATTGCCGCGATAGCGGGTGTCGGGCCCCAGACAGAACTTGCGATGCCAGCCACGGATCATGGCCGCCCGCTCCTCCACCACCTCGAACCGCCGCTTCCACAAGATCGAGCCGAAGGCGAATACCCAAAGCTGACCATCCGTCGGACGCTGCGCCAGAATATCGGCACCGGTCGCTGCGTAGTAGCTGTCCGGCACATCGTTCCGCGCCATCGGCCCCGGATCGGGAACGCTGCACGGCAGACGCGCGACAAGGTCCTTGGTCAGACGCATGGTGACCTCCTTTCGGTCATCTGCCGAGCCTAGCCGAAACCGCTTGCCTGCAACACCTCCTGCAGCGCACAGTCACACCCTCATTTCTGGAGGCATTTCAGGGGACCGGATGATCCACTACATGACCCTTGGCACCAACAACCTGACCCGTGCCCGTGGCTTTTATGACCCTGTGATGGCGACACTCGGCCTGATCCCCCTGATGTCGAACGCCACCGAGATCGGTTATGGCCACCTCGGCGACAACGGCCCTGGCCTTTATGTAACCACCCCTTTTGACCGCAAACCGGCGAGCCATGGCAACGGCACCATGCTGGCCCTGACCGCCGCAACCCCGGCGCAAGTCGACGCATTCCACGCCGCCGCCCTTGCCCATGGCGGCACGGACGACGGCGCACCCGGCCTGCGCTATTCGCCGACCTTCTATGCCTGTTACGTCCGTGACCCCGATGGCAACAAACTCTCTGCCGTCAGTGATCGAGCCGAAAACGCCCGCCCCGCCTGACAATTGCCGCCTCGGGATTACAGCAGGCTTTACAGCGGACCGATCCTTTGGCACGGCTGGTGCACAGATTGTGGAGGATATGATGGGAATTCTGCTTCGTTGGCTCGGTGCGTTCATCCTGCTCGCCGCAACCTTCAATCCAACGCAATGGAATTACTTGAAATGGGCCGAAGCGAACGGCAATTCGCAGCTGCCGCTGACCCTGTTCCTCGGCCTGCTGTTGCTGGTCGGGTTCCTCGTCTATCTGCTGGCCACCCTGCGCTCGATCGGCATGCTGGGCATGATCCTGATTGCCGCGATCTTCGGTTCGGGCCTTTGGGTCCTGTTGGACTGGGGCGTGCTGTCGCTGACCAATTCCAGCCTGAACACCTGGCTTGGCCTCTTGGCCCTGTCCTTCATCCTCGGCATCGGCCTGTCGTGGAGCATTCTGAAACAGCGGCTCTCCGGTCAGGCCACGGTGGACGACACTGACGAATAGGCGCTGACGGTCAATCAACCCGGGAATTGCCCCGAAATCCGGCCCGATCCCAGGTAAACGCCCAATCTGCACAATCCCCAACCGCAGGGCGCCAAGCCCTTGCAGACCGTCCGCCTTCCGCCTAAGTAGGCGCGTCACCCCGAAAGGCCGCCTGTCATGGAAAACGTCATCCTCGCCATCCACCTTATTCTGGCTCTGCTCCTGATCGGGGTTGTGCTGTTGCAACGGTCGGAAGGCGGCGGGCTTGGCATGGGGTCCACGGGTGGCGTGGTGTCGGGCCGCTCGGCCGCCACGGCCCTTGGCAAGATCACCTGGGTGTTCGCCGGCCTCTTCATCGCCACCTCCATCACCC
>JBDTQR010000010.1:0-43330 GCA_039932095.1 bacterium
TGGGTGCAAGGGTCTGGGCGGCGATCTCGGCCATGTAGTCGGTGCGGGCGTTGACCCCGCCGAACTCACCGCCAAACCGGGTCGGGCGGCCCATCTGCCAGGCGATTTCCTCGACAACCTGATCCTTCATCTCATTCAATTTGGCCACCCCGGCTTTGACCAGGGCAATCCGTTCGGCCAGAGGGCGCGCGGCCCAGGGCTTTTGCGCGGCCCGGGCGCGGGCGACCATGGCGGTGGCGGCATCGGGGGTCAGCGGCATCCGTTCGGCAAAGACAGAGCCATCGACAGGGGAAATCAGTTGGATCGGTTTCATCTTGTCCTCGTAGGGTGCGCATTTATCGCGCAGCTGTGTCTGGCGGAAGGTGCGCCCTGAAGGCGCACCCTGTTCAGGCGCGTTCCAGCAGGCGCTGCAGTTCGAAATCGGTCACCACACGGTCAGTCTCGGAAATCTCCCAGCGGGCGTTGTGGACATAGTGCTCCACCACATCGTCGCCGAAGGCCTTGCGCAACATGGCCGAGCCCTCCAGCAGATCTGCCGCCTCGCGCAGATTGTGCGGGATTTCGCGGACACTGCCCGCCTGATACATGTCGCCCTTCATTTCGGGCTCCAGCACCATCTTCTGCTCGATCCCCTCCAGCCCCGCGGCCAGCAGGGCCGCACAGGTCAGATAGGGGTTTACGTCCGACCCCGGGATCCGGCATTCCACCCGGATCGCCTTGGATTGCACGCCGCAGACCCGGAACCCTGCGGTCCGGTTGTCGGCCGACCACACTGCTTTGGTCGGGGCGAACATCCCCACAGTAAAGCGCTTGTAGCTGTTGACATAGGGGGCCAGGAACACCGTGATGTCGCGGGCAAAGGCCAGTTGCCCGGCCATATAGTGCTTCATCACGTCCGACATGCCGTGGACATCGGTCTTGTCCGCGAACACCGGCTTGCCGTCATTGGTCCACAGCGACTGGTGGACATGCGAAGAAGAGCCTGCCTTGCGGTGATCGTACTTGGCCATGAACGTGACCGAACGGCCCTTGGTCCAGGCAATCTCCTTGATGCCATGCTTGACGATGCTGTGGTTGTCGGCGGTGTCCAGAGCGTCCGAATAGTGATAATTCACCTCTTCCTGCCCGGCATCCGCCTCACCCTTGGAGTTTTCGATCGGGATGCCCGCGCCATACAGCCCGTTGCGGATGGCGCGCATCACGTCCTCTTCCTTGGTGGTTTGGAAGATATGGTAATCTTCGTTATAGGCGCTGACGGGTTTCAGGTCGCGGAACCCGGTGTCGCGCAGGGATTCGTAGCTGTTCTCGAACAGATAGAACTCAAGTTCCGTCGCCATCATCGGCTCGAACCCCATCGCGCGGGCGCGGGCAACCTGGGCTTTCAGCATGGCACGGGGCGAGTGTGGCACCACCTCATGGTGATGGTCCAAAAGGTCGGCGAGCACCAGGGCGGTGCCGGGCAACCACGGCAACACGCACAAGGTGGCCATGTCGGGTTGCATGACATAGTCGCCATAGCCCGCAGCCCAGTTTGACGATCTGTAGCCCTGAACCGTATTCATCTCCATGTCCACTGCCAGCAGATAGTTGCAGCAATGGGTCTCCTTGTAACCGGTGTCACAGAAGAAATGCGCCTCAAATCGTTTGCCCATCAGGCGGCCCTGCATGTCGATGCCCGCCACCAGAACGGTGTCGATGCGGCCCGCAGCCACGGCGTCCTTCAATTGGTCCAATGTCATGTTGCCGGCCATATCCGGTGTCTCCTTGAATGATGTCGCCCGTGATCCGGGCCGTTATTTGCGGTCGGATATGGCACTACCCGGCTTTGGCCTGCCGCTGAATTTCCACCAGCCCCATGTTCAAGAGCTGGGCCAGCTGGTCGGCCATCGCTGCCTCCGCCTCGGGGCTGGCAATCAGGTCGTTGCGGATTTCCAGCATGGCATTCGGCAGGCTGTAGGGCGTGGCGGCGACGCGCAGGGTATGGGTCACATCATCGGCGGCGGAATAGGGTTGGTTCAGCGCGGCTTTTAGTGCAGTGGACCGGGCAGCATGGTGGATTGCCACCGCCAGCGTCGGATCGGCGTCATGGATGATGCCGAATTCGACGGCCCGGGGTTTGCCGAAATAGACGGGGGTGAAAGAGTGGATGGTGATGATGACCGGGCGCAGGCCAAGAGCGATCCGCCGGGCGATCAGGCCGTGCAGGGCGTCGTGGAACGGCAGATAAACCGCCTCGGTCCGCCGCAGCCGATCGGCAGGGGAGAGTGTTGCGTTGCCGGGAATGTCGTGGACCTCCGACCGGGCAGGCATCGCACCCGCCATGTCCGGCGCGCGGTTGCAGTCATAGACCAGACGGCTGACCGTGGCATGGATCAGCACCGCATCCAGCTGTCGGGCCAATCCTTGCGCCAGCCCCAATGCCCCCGGGTCCCAGGCGATGTGTGCCGTCTGTTGTTCTGCCGTCAGCCCCAGACCACCCCATTCCGCCGGGATATGATGTGAAGCATGTTCGCAGACCAGAATGAGGCGGCCCGCAGCGGCCTCATTCTCGATCACAAGCGCGAATTGCGTCTCTTGTGCCTCAGCCCGCATCTGCGAGTCATCTCCCTGGTTTGCCCGACGCTGGCGGTTTGGTGCGAGCCTGTCAAGATTATTTCTACTTACGCTTTCCTGTTACGATAATTTCTGTATGAATACCGCCAGCTTGGGAGCCGAAAGGGGCGAGCATGGACAAGTCATTGACGCTGGACGAACAACTGCGCGCCGCCTTGTCGGGGTTGACGCCGGCTGAGCGGCAGTTGGCCACCCATATCCTGGCACATTATCCAGTTGCCGCCCTCGGGTCCATCACCCAGCTTGCCAAGGCAGCGCTGGTGTCGACGCCGACAGTGGTGCGGCTGGCGCAGAAACTGGGCTACAAGGGTTATCCGGATGTTCAACTCTCGCTGCGCGGTGAAGTCGAGGCGATGCTGGCGACGCTGCTGACCAAGCATGACCGCTGGGCGGCCGGGGTGCCGGACGGGCATATATTGAACCGCTTTGCCGAGGCGGTGGTGGCGAATTTGCAGGCCACGCTGAACCAGATCGACCCGGCCGAATTTGACGCCGTGGCCACCCTGCTGGCCGACCCGTCGCGGCAGGTCTTTGCCTTGGGCGGCCGGATCACCCAGTCGATTGCCGAGTATTTCACCTCGTTGATGCATGTGGTGCGACCGGGGGTGACTTTGTTGTCGGACAATCCCGCCAGCTGGCCGCCGGTCCTGCTCGACCTGAAGTTGGGGGATGTGCTGTTGGTGTTCGATATCCGGCGCTATGAAAATGCCGTTCTGCAGGTTACCGAGATGGCGGAGGAGATGGGGGCGGAGATTGTGCTGGTCACCGACCGCTGGGTATCGCCTGCCGCGGCCCATGCCCGCCACACACTGTGCTGCCATATCGAGGCGCCGTCGGCATGGGACAGCAATGCGGTGCTGATGGTGCTGGTCGAAACCTTGCTTGGGGCGGTGCAGACTGCATCCTGGGCGGTCACGGAGCAACGGATGAAACGGCTGGAGGCGCTTTATGCGCGGACGCGGTTCTTTCGGCGGCATCGGTAGGGCGGGGGTTTCACACCCCCGCGCAGCCTTGCTGGCGCAAGGCTGCTTCCCCCGTGGGATATTTGTGGACAGATGAAAGGGCAAGGTGTCCGCATGTGGACACGTTTTGCTGGTTACCACATTTTAACTGTCGCCGTGCGGGTCAGTAGCCCAGTTTTCGGTCGACCAGATGCAGGAAGGGCAGACCGGCCTCGCCGCGGCGTATGTTTTCGACCAGTTGCTGTGCGGCGCCGGTCGGGCGGGTGTCGGCGGCGATATGGGGGGTGACGGTGACCTTGGGATGGCGCCAATACGGGTGATCCGGCGGCAAGGGTTCGGTGCGGAACACGTCCAGTGTGGCATGGCCGATCTGGCCGGCGTCCAACGCCGCAATGAGGGCATCGTCGTCGATCAGCGCGCCGCGTCCGGGGTTCAGGATCACGGATCCCCTGGGCAGCCAGCCGAGGCGGGTGGCATCCAGCAGGTTCTCGGTCTCAGGTGTACTCGGCAGCAGGGTGACGACGATCTGCGCGCTGCCGAGGGCGGTTTGCAGGCCAGTGTCGCCATGCAGGCAGCGGATGCCATCGACGGTTTTCGCAGACCTGCTCCACCCGGTGACCGGGAAATTCAGGGCAGTCAGGGCGCGGGCGCAGGCCTGACCCAATTCGCCGAGGCCAAGCATCGTAACCGGGCGTTCGCGGGCCAAGGGCGGGCAGGTCGGGTCCCAGACATGGCCGGGGTTGACGATATGACGGTCCATGCCGAGATGGTGGCGCAACGTGTGACCGACCAACCATTCCACCATGCCCTCGGTCAGCCCCTCATCCACCATGCGGCACAAGGGCTGCGTCAGGGTCGCGTTGCCGACGATACGCTCCACCCCGGCCCACAGGCTGAGCACCGCTTTGCAACCGGTGAACGGAGTGAAGTCCTGCAATGGGGCCGAGGGGGCGTAGATGATGTAATCGACCGTCGCCGGGTCAGACGCCTCGGTCAGCAGGATGGCGTCGATAGCCGCCTCGGTCAGCAGACCGGGCAGCAGATCGCGGTATTTTGGCCAAAGCGTCGGGGCGGCGAAGAAGATGGTGGGCATCGGGGGCCTAACTGGTCAGGGTGACACCGGCATTGACCGCAAGGGCCAGAATGACGGTGTTGTAGAAGAACGACAGGACCGAGTGCAACAGCACGGTCCGGCGCATCCGCATGGTGGTCACCTCGACATCGGACACCTGGGCGGTCATGCCGATGACATAGGAAAAATACAGAAAATCCATCACACCGGGTGCTTTCTGCGCTCCGGGAAAATCGAGCCCGGCATCGGGATCGGGCTTGTAATAGAGATGGGCATAGCGGAATGCCATCAGCCCGTGCAACAGGGCCCAGCCCAACGGTGCGGCGGATAGGGCGAACAACGCCTCGCCAAGGCCGCTCGACTTGCGGTTCAGCGTCATGAAAATCGCGGTCAAACCAATGGCGACGGCGCCGAGGGCGAGCAGAAAGATCAGGGTGGAGCCCTCATCCTCCTGTTCGGAATGGCGCCGCAGATCCTCGCGGCTCAAGGTTGCTGCCAGCCAGACTATCTGCGCCAGATAAACGACATAGCCGCCGTTCACCGCCGACAGCGCGCGCGTCACCGGGTCCGGCGTGACCAGAAGTGAGGCGAACCAAAGCATCAGACCGATCCCGAACGCCACCAGAAACCGCGCGTGCCGCACGAAAACGCGGTGCATCAGCGTAGCCTGTGGACAATGGCGCTCTGCACCAGTCCCACCGCCAGGAGCAGCACCAGGGTGGCCGAGCCGCCGTAGGACAGGAAGGGCAGGGGTACGCCGACCACCGGGGCCAGACCCATCACCATAGCCAGATTGACAGCGAGGTAGAGAAAGAAGTTGGCCGCGATTCCGACGATCAGCAGCGACGAAAACCGGTCCTTGTTCTGCACCGCGGCCCAGAACAGGAACACCAGGATCGCGGCATACAGCGCCAGCAACGAGATGGCCCCGACAAAGCCGAACTCCTCCCCCAAAGTGGTGAAGATGAAGTCGGTGTGCTTTTCAGGCAGGAAGTTCAGGCGCGATTGGGTGCCCTGCATGAAGCCCTTGCCGGTCCAGCCGCCCGAGCCCAAGGCGATCTTGGCCTGCATGATGTTGTACCCGGCGCCCAGCGGGTCGGCGGAGGGGTCAATGAAGGTGTCGATCCGCTTGTATTGATAGTCATGCAGCAACTGCCACGGTGTGCCGCGCAACAGGAATACCCCGGCCACACCACCGCCAATCAGCGCCACCACCGCGCCGAAATACCACAGCGACACCCCGGCCGCGAACATCACCATTGCCCCGGCGATCACCAGCATCAGCGAGGTGCCGAGGTTGGGTTGCAGGATCACCAAGATGGTCGGCACCACGATCAGCAATACCGGGATCAACACCCAGAGCGGGCGAGAGACCCGTCTGTCATCCAGCCAGTCGTAATAGGTCGCCAGCATCATCACCAGCGTGACCTTCATCAGCTCGGACGGCTGGATTCTCATGAAACCAAGGTCGATCCAGCGTTGCGCGCCCATGCCGACATGGCCGAAGAACTGCACGATGAGCAGCAGGACGAAGGTACCGATATAGGCCGCCGCCGACATGCTGCGCCAGAACCAGATCGGGGTGAAGGTGACGCACAGGGCAAGGACCATGCCCAAGCCGTAGCGCTCCATCTGCGGGCGGGCCCAGGTGTTCATGTTGCCGCCCGCGATGGAGTAGAGCATCAACCAGCCGATGGCGGCGGCCGCGGTGATCAAGAGGTAGAGGCCCCAGTTGACATACAGCACCTTGGCAAAGCCGGTGGGGGCGAATTTGACGCGGTATTCAAGAAAACTCATACCTTCTGGTCCTCGGCATAGGTGCCATCGTCCTGCCGCAGACGCAGTGCATTCAGCATCGAGTCAATCCGGCCGCGCTGATTGGTCGGGTAGTCGTTGGGGTCGGGCAGGGTGCCTGTCAGCGCCCGCAGCAGAACATCCCGCGCGATGGGGGCTGCGACGGACGACCCACCGCCGCCATGTTCGACCACAACCGCCACCGCATAACGCGGCGCCTCGACCGGGGCGAAGGCCACGAACAGGGCGTGGTCGCGCTGTTCCCACGGCAGGTCATTGTTGCCGACGACGCCGGTTTCCCGCTCGGCGGCCGAGATGTTGCGGACCTGACTGGTGCCGGACTTGCCCGCCATCTGCATCGCCGCATTGACGATCCGGGCCGAGTAGCCGGTGCCACGGGCGGAGTTGACGACCTGGGCCATGCCTTCGCGCACCGCGACCATCTTGGAAGTGTCGATGCCGATCGGGACCTGATCTTTGTGCGGCACCGGCTTGCCATCGATCTCCTTGATGATGCGCGGCTCGACAATCATGCCGGTCGCCACCCGCGACGCCATCACCGCCAGTTGCAGGGGCGAGGCCAGCACATAGCCCTGACCGATGGCGGCGTTGATGGTGTCGCCGATCCGCCAGTCCTGCTTGTAGCGCGCCTTCTTCCACGCCTTGTTCGGCATGTTGCCTTCGGAAATGGCCGACATCGGCAGATCGTGGCGTTGCCCCAGACCCAGCCGCTGGCCCATCAAGGCGATCTTGTCGATTCCGACCCGCTGGGCGATATCGTAGAAATACACGTCACAACTTTGCTGCAGCGCCCCCACCAGACTGAGCTTGCCATGGCCGCCCGCCCGCCAGCAGTGAAACTTGCGGCCGCCGCTTTCCAGATAGCCAGGGCAACGGACGATGGTGTCGGTGTCGATCTGCCCGTCATCCAGTGCCGCAAGGGCCGTCACCACCTTGAAGGTTGATCCTGGAGGATACACACCCTGCACCACCTTGTTGGACAGCGGGCGGTGGTCATTTTCCGTCAGGGCCGAATAATCGCGGGTCGAAATCCCGCGCACGAACAGATTGGGGTTGAACGACGGTGCCGAGACGGCGGCAACAATGTCGCCATTGTTCACATCCATCACGATGCACGAGGCCGACTGGTCGCCCAACCGGGCCTGCACAAAGTTCTGGATGTCGGCGTCAATCGTCAGGCGCAGATCCGCCCCGGCAATGCCATCGGTCCGCTCCAACTCGCGCATCACCCGGCCGACATGGTTGACCTCGATCTTCTTGTTGCCAGCCGAGCCGCGCAGGCTGTCTTCCATCCAGCGTTCGACACCGATCTTGCCGATCTGGAATTTCGGTATGTGCAGCAAGGGATCAGGGTTGTCGAGCGCCTCAAGGTCGCGCTCGGACACTGGGCCGACATAGCCCACGACATGGGCGAAATCAGTGTCACGCGGGTAGACCCGGCTTAGCCCGACATCCGGTGTCACCCCGGGCAGGGCAGGCGCGTTCAGCGCGACCTTCGACAGGTCATCCCAACTGAGACGGTCAGAGACCGGGATCGGCACAAATGCCGAATTGCGCGCGACATCCTTGGTGATGCGGCTCATGTCTTCGGCAGTCATCGGGATCAGATGGCTGAGGCGGTTCAGCACTTGCTGCACATCGCCGGCACCTTCCTTGGTAATCACCACCCGGTAGTTCTGTTCATTCCCCGCGATCAACTTGCCATTGCGGTCAAAGATCAATCCACGCGCCGGCGGGATCAGTTGAATGTTGATGCGGTTCTCTTCTGCCAGCAGGCGGTATTGGTCGGACTCTTCGACGCCAAGAAACCGCATCCGCGCGCCCAGAACCGCCATCGTCGCCGCCATGCAGCCGCCCATGAACAGGCTGCGGCGGTTGAGCTTCCTGGCGCTCTCATCGGCATCGCGCTGCGTGCGTCTCATAGCCGCCTCCCATAAGCATCCAGTTCGCCCATAGCAGGCTTGTGCAGGTCAAGCCCATAGCGCGACACCGCCACCACGACGGGATAGGCCACAACTGACCATGTGACCTGTACCAGAGCGTAGCCAAAACTGGGTTGCGGCACAAAGACCATCAGCAATGCGGTGCGGTAGGTCAGGAACATCGCCAGCATCAGCCCGGCGACCAGCAGCCATTCGACGCCAAAACTCAATTCCCGGGTCAGTGCCACGCGTGAGCGGATGAATTCGGAGCCGAGGATGACCAGCGCGGTCCACAGGCCCGGCGGGCGCATCAGCAGCAAATCTTCCAGCAGGACCACAATGGCGATCATCACCACGGGCAGATACTCCGGGCGTCTGACTGTCCAGGCAAAGATCAGACACAGCAGAATGTCCGGCCCCGGCAGATGGCCTGCAATGCTGTTCAGCGGCAACAGTCGGACAAAGGTCAGCACCACCGCCAGCCCGATGAACAACAGGCGGTGCAGCCATAGCGAGTTGATCCAGACCCTATCCATTGCCGCCGCTTCCGCTGTTCGCATCGGGCGGCAGTTCCGGGCCTTGATAGCCTTGCGGCAGCGGCTTCGGCGGTTCGGGGACCAGCAGGGCCCCCGCATCGGTGATCGGTTCGGCCCGCTGGCTGCGCAACACGCGCAAGAACTCCAGCCGTTCGAAATCGGCCGCCAGAATAACCCGCAGCCGCTTGTCACTGCCAAGCGCCACTGATCCGACCAGCAGCCCTGCCGGGAAAACTTCGCCATCGCCCGATGTCACCACCCGGTCCCCCGGCTGCACCTTGTCAGAATTTTCCAGAAAATCCAGCGGCGGCTGCATGGAATTGTCGCCCGACAGAATGGCCTTCTGGCCCGACGGCTGCACGACCACCGGCACCCGGCTGTTGCTGTCGGTGAGCAGGATCACCCGCGAGGTCTTCTGCCCGACGCCAGAGATGCGCCCGACCAGCCCGATACCGTCCATCGTGGCCCAGCCGTCGCGGATGCCGTCATGCTCGCCCACATTCAGCAGAACCGACTGGCGGAACGGGCTGCCCGAGTCGGCCAGCACCACGCCGGTCACATGGGTCAGCATCGGGTCGAGCCGCACTTGATTGAGGTCCAGCAGCCGGGCGTTCTTCTGTTCCAGCTGCAGCGCCGCCTCTTTCCACGCTTTCATCTGCTGCAATTCGTCGCGCAATTGTTGGTTCTGTTCATAAAGCCGGCTGTAGGACTGAAAATTGTCGACGATTGCCGCGACTTTGGTGATCGGCACCATGGCCCAGCTGAACGACGGCACCACGGCGTCAACGAGGGCGGTACGGAACCGTTCGACCCGGGGGCTGTCAATGCTCCACACTGCGAATATGGCCAGCAACAGCAGCACCAATAGCCCCACGAGCACCCGCCTTAGCGGGCGTGAGTATTCCTCGGGTCCATAGCTGCGCGTCTTTGACATGGGTCGCCTTCAGGCCGACCGTGACCGGTCAACTGTCGTAATCAATCACGTGCCGCAATTGCTTTTCATATTCCAGCGCCTTGCCGGTGCCCAGTGCAACACAGTTCAAAGGTTCGTTGGCGACCGAGATGGAAAGGCCGGTCTGTTCGCGCAAGCTGAGGTCCAGATCGCCTAGGAGGGCACCGCCGCCGGTCAGCATCACGCCGCGGTCAACGATATCTGCGGCAAGATCGGGCGGCGTGGTCTCCAACGCCTGCATCACCGCGTCGCAGATCTGTTGCACGGGTTCGGACAGGGCTTCGGCGACCTGCGCCTGATTGATCTCGGTCTCTTTCGGCACGCCATTCAACAGGTCGCGTCCGCGGATCTGGATCGAGGCACCACGGCCGTCGTCGGGCATCCGTGCGGTGCCGATGGTGGTCTTGATGCGTTCAGCGGTCGATTCGCCGATCAGCAGGTTCTGGTGGCGCCGCAGGTAGCTGATGATCGCCTCATCCATCCGGTCGCCGCCGACACGGACCGAGCGGGCATAGACAATGTCGCCAAGGCTGAGCACGGCCACTTCGGTCGTGCCACCGCCGATATCCACTACCATGTTGCCGGTGGGATCGGTGATCGGCATCCCCGCGCCAATCGCCGCCGCAATCGGCTCCGATATCAGCCCGGCTCGCCGTGCACCCGCCGACAGCACAGATTGCCGGATGGCTCGCTTTTCCACCGGGGTCGCGCCATAAGGCACACAAACGATGATCTTGGGCTTGGAGAAGGTCGACCTTTTGTGCACTTTGCGGATGAAATGCTTGATCATCTCTTCTGCGGTGTCGAAGTCGGCAATCACCCCGTCGCGCATCGGGCGGATGGCCTCGATCGACCCCGGTGTCCGGCCCAGCATCAGTTTGGCGTCCTCGCCCACCGCCAGCACCTGCTTCTTGCCGTCCTTGACATGGTAGGCGACGACCGAGGGTTCGTTCAGCACGATGCCCTTGCCCCGGACATAGACCAGCGTATTGGCCGTGCCGAGGTCTATCGCCATGTCTGACGAGAAGAGGCTGGTAAGAAGCGACATATGGTGACCTTCGTGTTCGCAAAAGAAAACGCCCGCGACTCAGCGTTGGGCCGAGGCGAGCGCCTTCATATAAGAGGAACCACCCCCAAGCGAAAGGCCTGTTGGCATGGCGGGCGGAATGGTGCCCGCCATGCAAGCGATTGTCATTTCACAACTTTTAGGGGCGCCAGCTATAACGATTCACGTGAGATCCTTGTAGTTTACCGACTTCACATCCGAATCCGGTGCCGATTTCTGCCGGCGCTGGATCAGACGGTTCAAGCCGTTCACATAGGCTTTGACACTCGCCACCACCGTATCGGTGTCGGCCGACTGGCCAGTGGCAATCCGGCCATCCTCCTCCAGCCGCACCGAAACCGTGGCCTGCGCGTCAGTGCCCTCGGTCACCGCGCTGACCTGATAAAGCTGCAACAGCGCCTTGTGCGGATACAGCATCTTGACGGCGTTGAACGACGCATCGACCGGACCGTCGCCGGTGGCGTCAATCGAATGATCCACCCCGTCGATGGTCAGCGTCAGCTCCGCCTCCTGTGGACCCTCGGTGCCACAAACCACCCGCAACCGCTTGACGACCAAAGTGTCGTGGGTCTCCTGCGCGCCCTGATCCTGCACCAGGGCGATCATGTCATCGTCAAACACCTCTTTCTTGCGGTCGGCGAGGGCCTTGAACCGCACAAAGACGTCGTTCAACTGGTTGTCGGCCAGGTCATAGCCGAGGTCGCGCAATTTGGCCCTGAGTGCTGCCCGGCCCGAGTGCTTGCCCAATGGCAGGGATGAGGCCGACAGCCCGATGTCCTGCGGCCGCATGATCTCGAATGTCTCGGCGTTCTTCAGCATGCCGTCCTGATGGATGCCGCTTTCATGGGCGAAGGCGTTCTTGCCGACGATGGCCTTGTTGAACTGCACCGCAAAGCCCGACACCGACGACACCTTGCGCGACAGGTTCATGATCCGGGTGGTGTCGATCCGGGTCTGATAGGGCAGGATGTCATTGCGGACCTTCATCGCCATCACGACCTCTTCCAGTGCCGTATTGCCCGCCCGCTCACCCAGACCGTTGATGGTACACTCGATCTGTCGCGCCCCGGCCTCGACTGCCGCCAGGGCGTTGGCCGTCGCCATGCCCAGATCATTGTGGCAATGAGTAGCAAAGATGATGCTGTCGGCCCCCGGCACCCGCTCCAGCAACATCCGGATCAGCGCGGCACTTTCACGCGGCGCCGTGTACCCCACCGTGTCGGGAATGTTGATCGTCGTGGCCCCGGCCTTGATCGCAATCTCCACCACCCGGCACAGATAGTCATGCTCGGTCCGGGTCGCGTCCATCGGGCTCCATTGCACATTGTCACACAGATTGCGGGCGTGGGTGACGGTGTCGTGGATTCGCGTCGCCATCTGGTCCATGTCGAGATTGGGGATGGCGCGGTGCAGGGGCGAGGTGCCGATAAAGGTGTGGATGCGCGGCGAGCGTGCATGTTTCACCGCCTCCCAGCAGCGGTCGATGTCCTTGTAATTCGCCCGCGCCAGCCCGCATATCGTCGAGGTTTCGGCCAGCTTGGCAATCTCGGACACCGCGGCAAAATCGCCTTCCGAGGCAATCGGGAAACCGGCTTCGATGATATCGACGCCCATTTCGTCCAAGAGCGTCGCAATCTCCAGCTTTTCACCATGGCTCATGGTGGCGCCCGGGCTTTGTTCGCCGTCACGCAGGGTGGTGTCGAAAATCAAGACATGGGGTTGGGCAGCTTGCGCCGCAGCGCTTCGGGATTGGTCGCTCATCTCGGATATCCTTGGGAATGTTTCTCAGCTGGTCCGGGTGCAGGTCACCTCCGAGCGGTCGCACCCAGGGGGCACGCTCAGAGGCGGCTAAGAAGCAGCAGGCCCAGGTCAAGCGCAGCCGAGGGGCAAATGCCCCGGATCGTGCCGGCAATGATGGTTCCTTGGGTCATGTGGGCGACTATAGGCAGGAAATTGCGGAAGGGAAGATGGAATTTGACTGGGGGCGCGTGGAATTTTCGTAGAAAATCCGGGCTGTGTCGGCGGCTGCTGAGGAACACCCGGATTGGCCGCCGATCGAATGAACCTGCCACAGTGGACTTGATCCATGTTAGCGTCATCCGGATACGAGTCCGGCGCAGTGCAAATCGAGGAGGATGACCATGCAACATGTCCTGATCGTCGGTGCGTCTGGCGGTATCGGGGCGGCGCTGTCGGCTGCATTGGCGCGGCAAGGCACCACGGTCACCGGCCTTTCGCGGCGCTTGAACGGGCTGGATCTGACGGATGAGGCCAGCATCGCCCGGGTTCTTGGGGCACTGGTTGGTCCGTTTGATGCGCTGATTGTCGCGACCGGAGGGTTGCAGATCGGACCGCACGCCCCGGAAAAGGCTCTGCGCGCGGTGACGCCCGATGCGCTTGCCTGCCAGTTTGCGCTGAACGCCACCGGGCCCCTGTTGGTCTTGAAGCACGCAATGCGTCTTATGCCACGCGACCGGCCGTGCCGGTTTGCCGCGCTGTCGGCCCGGGTCGGATCAATCGGCGACAATGGCCTGGGTGGCTGGTACAGCTACCGTGCCGCCAAGGCTGCGCTGAACCAGCTGATCCATACGGCGGCGATCGAGGTGGCGCGCAGCCATCCGCTGGCGTCGGTGGTCGCCCTTCATCCAGGCACAGTGGACACCGGGCTGACCGCGGGCCATCGCGGTTCGCATCCGGTTGTCTCGCCAGCAGAGGCGGCGGCGCATCTGATCAATGTATTGGCAAGTCTTGGCCCACAGCACAGCGGCGGCTTTTATGATTGGCGGGGCGATGCTGTGCCGTGGTAGTCTGGTTGCGCTGGTTTGCCAGCCCGACATGAAGGCCGATCCATGCCCGAAATCATTACCGCCCCAAAGACGAGGCCAAAGACCCGCTCCGAACGGCCCAAGCTTTACAAGGTCATTCTGCTGAACGACGACTTCACCCCGCGCGACTTTGTGGTGTCGGTGCTGAAGGCGGTGTTCCGGATGAACGAGAGCGAGGCACTGGGTGTCATGCTGACTGCCCACAAGAAAGGTGCCTGTGTGGTGGCGGTCTATACCAAGGACGTGGCCGAGACCAAGGCCGAGCAGGCGACCGAGATGGGCCGGATGAACGGCTTTCCATTGGCGTTCACGACAGAGAAGGAGGAATAGCGCCCGACGCCGGCGTTCCGGCTGTCGCAACCCGTCGACTTATATAGCTATTGAAAACTGTCCGGATCTGGACGCTTTCAACCACCACTCCCGGTCGCCGGGGCTGCAGGATCGGGTGCAGGAGCGGCTGGGTCTGGGGCGGGCAGGGGGGCGGGCAGGGGGGCGGTCAAGATGCCGTTCTTCCACACTCCCTCGCTCAACTGACCTTTCTTGTAGGTCAGCTTACCCTGACCTTCGCGTTTGCCCGCGACAAAACTGCCCTCATAGACATCGCCTCCGGGATAGCTCGCCACGCCTTGACCCTCGATCACCCCGGCTTTCCAGTCGCCGTCATAGGTAAAGCCGTCCGGTGCGGTCAACTTGCCCTTGCCCTCGCGGACGCCGGCGCTGAAATGGCCGGTATAGACCGAGCCATCCTTGTAGATCGCGGTGCCTTCGCCTTCGCGCTGTCCGGCTTTCCACTGGCCACTGTAATTGTAGCCGTCCGGATAGGTCATCACCCCCATGCCCTCTGGCTTGGCGGCGACAAAGTCGCCGTCATAGACCAGCCCGTTGGCGTAGACCGCACGGCCCTTGCCGGTGATCTCGCCCCTCGTCCAGTTGCCCTCATAGGTCGAGCCGTCGGGATAGGTGATCTTGCCCTGTCCGTCGGGCTGGTCGGCCTTGAAGTTGCCGATGTAGAGCGAACCGTCGTCATAGGTCATCTGGCCCTGGCCCTCCATCCGGCCGTCAACCCATTGCCCTTCATAGCGCGAGCCATCCTTGGCGGTGAACGCGCCCTTGCCTTGCCGTTTGTCGGCGATGAAGTAGCCGACATAGATATCGCCGTTGCCATAGGTGACCTTGCCCGCGCCGTCCCGCTGACCGTCCTTGAAGTTGCCTTCGTAGACATCGCCGTTGGGTTGGGTCAGCTTGCCGGCACCGTTGATCTGGCCATCGATCCAGTTGCCCTCATAGGTCAGCCCGTCCGGCATGGTCAGCTTGCCGGCCCCGGCGCGTTTGCCGTCGGCGAGGCTGCCGTCATAGACCGTGCCGTCGGCATAGGTGATCTTGCCCTTGCCCTGCTTGACGCCCGCGACCCACTCACCGTCATATTTGGTGCCGCCGGGTTCAGCCATCACGCCCTGGCCCTGGTTCTTGCCGTCGACAAAGGCGCCGGTGTAGACCGAGCCGTTGGCATAGGTCGCGACACCCTGACCTGTCATCGCCCCGGCCGTCCAGTCGCCCTCATAGGTGCCGCCATCTGGGAAGGTGATCTTGCCTTTGCCGATGGGTTTGCCCTTGTCGAATTCGCCCTCGTAGACCGAGCCGTTGGGGTAATGGGCGACGCCCTTGCCCTTGATTTCGCCATCGACCCAGTCGCCGGTATAGCTGTAACCATTGGGCAGGGTGTAGGTGCCGGTGCCGTCCTGGCGGCCATTCTTGAAGGTGCCCTCATAGACCGAGCCGTCATCATATTGCTTGGTCACCACATCCTGCGCCACGGCAGCACTGCCGAGCCCCAGCCCGAGTGCCAGTCCGATAATCCCGATCCGTCCGACCATGACGTGCATCCCCAGTTGCTTGGTCCCGAACCTAGCCGCCGCCTCCGCGCCTGACAAGCGTTGTGGTCCGGGAGGGATGGGGTCAGGCTTTCCCTCGCCGCGCAACCTGCTAGAACCTTCGGCAGATCAGCGGAGACCCCAGATGACCGATAGCTTTCGCCTGACCCTTGGCCAGTTGAACCCCGTCCTTGGCGCGCTGGAGGCCAATGCGGCCCTTGCGCTGCGGGCGTGGCAAGAGGGCAAGGCTGCGGGCGCGCAGATGGTCGCGCTGACAGAGATGTTCATCACCGGCTATCAGACCCAGGACCTTATCCTGAAACCAGGATTTGTGGCGGCGGCGATGGCGACAATCGAAACCCTGGCCGGGCAGGTGGCGGATGGGCCGGTGCTGGGAATTGGTGGGCCGCATGTGAGGGGTGGCCAGCTTTACAACAGCTATTACATCCTGGAGGGCGGGCGGATTGCGGCGGTGATCCTGAAGCATGAATTGCCCAATGATGGGGTTTTCGACGAAAAGCGGGTCTATGCGGTGGCGGATATTTCCGGGCCGTACCGGGTGGGGCCGATCCGGATCGGCACGCCGATCTGTGAGGATGCGTGGCATTCCGAAGTTTGCGAGACCTTGATGGAGACCGGGGCCGAGATCTTGCTGGTCCCCAACGGCTCGCCCTATCACCGGGGCAAGCCTGCGGTGCGGATCGGGTTGATGGTGGCGCGGGTGGTGGAGACCGGGTTGCCGCTGGTCTACCTGAACATGGTGGGTGGTCAGGATGATCAGGTCTTTGACGGCGCCTCGTTTGTGCTGAACCCCGGCGGGGCGCTGATGGTGCAGTTGCCGCAGTTCGAGACCTGCGTGTCCCATGTGGATTTTGTGCTGACCGCAGATGGTTGGCGGGCGCGGCCGGGGGTGCTCGACCTGCTGCCGGTGTCGCATGAGGCGGATTATCATGCGATGGTGCTGTCGGTCCGGGATTATCTCGGCAAGACCGGGTTCAAGAAGGTGCTGCTGGGGCTGTCCGGTGGGATTGACTCGGCCATCGTGGCGGGGATTGCAGTGGATGCGATCGGGGCGGCGAATGTGCGCTGCGTGATGCTGCCCTCGGCCTATACCTCGGCACCTTCGCTGGAAGATGCCGAACGGGTGGCGCGGGCCTTGGGGTGCCGGTTGGATACGGTGGCAATCTCCGGGCCGCAGGCGGCGGTGGGGGAGGCGTTGGGCGATCTGTTCGCCGGAACTCAGCCGGGGATCACGGAAGAGAATGTGCAGTCGCGGTTGCGCGGGTTGCTGCTGATGGCGCTTTCGAACAAGTTTGGCGAGATGCTGCTGACCACCGGCAACAAGTCGGAAATGGCGGTGGGCTATTGCACGATCTATGGCGACATGAACGGTGGCTACAACCCGATCAAGGACCTCTACAAAACCCGGGTCTTTGAAACCTGTCGCTGGCGGAATGAAAACCACCGGCCCTGGATGATGGGGCCTGCGGGCGGGGTCATTCCGGGGCGGGTGATCGACAAACCACCCTCGGCGGAACTGCGGCCGGATCAGAAGGATGAGGATTCCCTGCCGCCCTATCCCGTGCTTGATGCCATTCTGAATGGGCTGGTCGAACAGGAGCTGTCGGTCGCCGGGATCGTCGCGATGGGTTTTGACCGGGATGTGGTGAAGAAGGTCGAACATCTGCTGTATCTGTCCGAATACAAGCGGTTTCAGGCGGCACCGGGCACCCGGCTGACCAACAAGGCGTTCTGGATGGACCGGCGCTATCCGATTGTGAACCGCTGGCGCGACCCGACCTGAAAAGCGCAGTCAGGGCGTCGTGGAGGCCATTTCAGACCAATGGCCTGTCGGTCCGGCTGAATGTGGCTTCCACCCCTGCTGGCGGGCAATCCGGTTGAATTTGACCGGAGCATGGCTATCCTTGACCCTGACCTCGGGAACATGTGCAATGTCGGATTGGAGCGTGTAGAATCGCGCTGACTGGACTGGGAATGGGTGGACGGATGGGTGCGTCTTGCGGGGGTGTTGCCCAGACATGGGCTGGAGGACGACTGTGAAAACCGGTCTGCGGGTCATCTGGGCGTCGGCCATTTTGCTGGCCGTCGGCTTGGCAGCGCTGCTGGTGATTGTCGCCATGACTTTCTTGCTGGTCCAGGGGGCGCAGGACGACCTTGACGGCGCCATCGGGGCCCGCAATCTGGCCACGGCGGCGGTGCAATTGCGCCACGGACTGGAGGCCGCCGAGTCCAGTCAACGCGGCTATATCGTCAGCGGCAATGACATCTACCTTGAGCCTTATGGGACGGCCAAGGCATTGTCATTCCAGCAATTGCAACAGATGATCGACCTGATGGCGCCGGATCAGAAGGACAGCCCGGCGGTCAAGCGGCTGGAAGTTCTGGTCAACGACAAGTTCGATGAACTGGATGCGACCATCGATCTGAAGCGCGCCGGCAAGGACGCCGCTGCGCTAGGTGTGGTTCGTACCAACCGTGGCAAGCTATTGATGGATGAGGCGAATGCTTTCCTGTCCAAAACCATCTTCTCCGCCAATTCGGCCCTGACAGACCAGGTGGCAATCCAGAAGGATGGTCTGTTCCGCCTGCGCCGGACCGTTGCGGCGGCGGCCGGGATGATTCTTGCGGTGGTCGCCATTGCCGTCTGGATGATCACCGGCTTTTCGCGCAACATCGGGCGGGCTCGGGATACGGTGACGGCGCTGAATGCCGATCTGGAACGCCGCGTCGAACTGCGAACGGTCGAACTGGCCGCCGAACGTGACCGGGCCGAGATCCTGCTGTCCGAGGTGAACCACCGGGTGGCAAACTCTCTGGCGCTGGTTGCCTCGATGGTGCGGCTGCAGTCAAGATCGGCGGACAGCGACGAAACCCGCGATGCGTTGACGGAGGCGCAAACCCGGATCGGCGCAATCGCGTTGGTTCACAAGACGCTCTACAGCTCAGGCGATGTCCGCTCGGTGGCGCTGAGCGAGTTTCTGACCAGCCTGCTGAAACAGCTGGAGGTCACGATGCAGGACGCCGGGCATCAGGCGCAGGTCAAGGCGGATATCGCGGCACTGACCCTGCCGACCGACCGCACTGTCAGCCTTGGGGTGATCGTCGCGGAATGGGTGACCAATGCCTTCAAATACGCCTATCCCGACGGGGCGGGCGAGATCAGGGTATCGCTGCAAACGGCCGACAAGGACGCGGTGGAACTGCGGGTCGAAGATGACGGTGTCGGGCGACGCGACGACGAGGAAGCGCAGGGCACCGGCGTGGGCACCAAGCTGGTCAACGCGATGGCCGGCAGTCTGGGCGGCCAGATCGACTATGTCGACCGCCAGCCCGGCACCACGGCCCGGCTTGTGCTGCCGGTCGCCTAGGTCAGGGCTGGTCCTTCGCGGCAAGGGCAGCGGCGCGCATCTGGGACAGAGTTTGGCGCGGTGTCAGCGCCTCGGCTGCGATGTCAAGGTCCAGCACGGCGCCGGTTGTCGAGGCCAGGGCACGGGCGAAGGCGGCGGGGAAGTCCGCCGTGGCGCCAACCCGTTCGGCGTGAAAACCGTAGGCCTTGGCCAGCATGACGAAATCGGGGTTGACCATGTCGGTTCCGGAAACGCGGGTCGGGTAATTACGTTCCTGATGCGCGCGGATCGTGCCGTAAATGCCATTGTTGAGGATCAGTACGATGGGTTGCGCCCCGGCTTGTGCGGCGGTGGCGAGTTCCTGGCAATTCATCTGGAAATCGCCGTCTCCGGCAAAACACACGACCGTCCGGTCAGGATAGGCGACTTTGGCAGCGATGGCGGCCGGCAGGCCGTAACCCATGGCGCCGGATTGCGGTGCCAGAAGCCGCGATTTCGGCCCGAAGGGAAAGAACTTGTTTGGCCAGACGCTGAAATTTCCTGCGCCGTTGGTCAGGATCACGTCATCCGGCAGCACCTCACGCAGGTGTTCGGTCGCGGCCATCATGTCCACCGGCGAGGGTTGCGGCGGGGCCTTCAGGCTGGCCTCGTACCCACCCCGGGCCGTGGCGCGCCAGTCGGCCCAATGGCCTTGCACCGGGCGCAGCGCCGCAACAAAGGCATTCGGCCCGGCTTGGATGCCGAGGGTCGGTTGATAGATCTTGCCGATTTCGCGGTCCGAGCCATGGACATGGATCAGCGTCTGCCTGGGCACCGGCACGTCCAGCAAGGTGTAGCCGTCGGTCGTCATTTCCCCAAATCGGGCGTTGATGGCAAGGATCACGTCGGCCTCGCGGATCAGCGTCTTGACATGGGCTGGCATCCCGACCCCGGCCTCTCCGGCATAGGCCGGCGAGAAGTTGTCGAAACGGTCCTGATAGCGGAAAGCTGCCAGCACCGGCATATCGGAGGTTTCGGCAAAACGTTGCAGATCGGCGCGGCCCTGCTCGGTCCAGTTCACTCCGCCGATCAGCAGGAGCGGGCGGCTGGCCGCTTTCAGCAATGCCAAGGCCTCATCCACGGCGGTGGGGCTGGGCGCGGGTTCGTGGATGCGCGCGGCGGCGGCAAGGGGCGGAACGGCGGTCTGGCTGGTCAACATATCCTCTGGCAGGGCAACGACGACAGGGCCGGGGCGACCGGTCAGGGCAGTTGTCCAGGCGCGGGCGAGGATCTCGGGAATGCGGTTCACATCGTCAATTTCGACCGCCCATTTCGCCATCGTGCCAAAGACGCCGCGGTAGTCGATTTCCTGAAACGCCTCCCGGCCCCGCATGTCGGTGCCGACCTGACCGACAAACACCAGCATCGGCGCGGAATCCTGCATGGCGGTATGGATGCCGATCGACGCATTGGTCGCCCCGGGCCCCCGGGTGACCATGCAGATGCCGGGCTGACCCATCAGCTTGCCCCAGGCTGCGGCCATGAAAGCGGCCCCGCCCTCATTCCGACAGCCCACGAAATCAAGCCGGCCCTGTGTGTCATAGAGCGCGTCGAGCACCGCCAGATAGCTTTCTCCCGGCACGCCAAAGGCTTTCCTCGCCCCGAGCGCCACCAGAGACTCCACCAACACTTGCCCGCCATTGCGCATCATCCGGTCCTTCCTGCCTGCCCTGTTGCCGGGGCGATTTGATCTGTCCTGCACCCTGTAGCACAGCGCGCATGGCAAGAAAAACCGCGGATCTGCTAGCGGGCTTGCTGGACTGCGACCGTGAGCCGTCAACGCCCGCGGTCTGCAATCATGTGGCCGGCCCGAAACCGTGGCGCAGCACGGTGACAAGAAACGTCAGCATCGAGGCCAGGGTCAGCAGTGAGCCTGCGGCGGCAGGGGCGGGTGACCCGCCGCTGATTGCCATGGCGATGCCGGGCACGATAAGGGCGACGCCAAGGATTGCCAGAACGGCGTGGACCCGGGGCAGCAGACCCTTGGCGGCAGCGGGGGTCAACCGATAGTAAAGCGCGAACAGTGCCAGCGTGGTCCAGCCGACCAGATTGAGATGGGCATGGGCCGGGGCCAGCAGATGGTCCTCGCTGATCGCCATCTGGATACCCCAAGCCATGCCGAGGGTTACGCAGGTCACTGCGGCGAGGAAGAAGACAAAGGCGATATCACGCATCCTGGCCTCGCTGTGCAAGACCGGGGCCGGTGACCCGCGAGCCGAAGCGCGCGGCACAGGCGGCGACTGCGGCGATGTCGCGCGGCAGTTCGAAGCCACCCGCCGCCATTTCCTCGAAAAAGCCTTCAAAACCACCGGGGGTCAGCACGGTGACACAGGTCGCGCCCTCAGGCCCGGTGCGGAAGCTGTGCGCCACACCGCGCGGGACGAAGGCCACCTCCATCGGACCACAACGGAATCGCGCTCCGTCCAGTTCGAAGTCGATCACGCCGTCCAGCACGAGGAAGGTTTCGTCCTCATCGGCATGGACATGCAGCGGCGGTCCCTCCAGCGGGCCGGCGACCCCGTGGACGATGGACATCAGGCCAGCGGTTTCGGCGGTTGACAGTAGGGTGCGATAGGTGGTGCCGTTCCAGTGGTGCGTGGGCTGCGGCAAGCTATGGGCGTTCATGAGTCAGGTCTTTCATGTGAGGTTGATCGGGAACGCCGCCGATATGGACCAGGCCAGAGATTCTGTTAAATTGAATGATCATATCGACTGAATTGACCGCATGAATTTATCGACCTTCGACCTCAACTTGCTGAAAGTGCTGGACGCCCTGCTGCGCGAGCGGTCGACGGTCAGGGCAGGCGAGCGCGTCGGCCTGTCGCAGCCGGCGGTTTCGTCAGCGTTGGGGCGGCTGCGGGCGGCCTTTGGCGACCCGCTATTGGTGCGTGATGGACAGCAGATGCGCCCGACAGAGTTCGCACTTGGGCTGGCGGCCCCGTTGACCCAGCTGCTTGCCGACAGCGGACGGCTGTTGAACCCGGCCAGTTTCGATCCGGCCACCGCTGTCCAGAGCTTTCGGATTGCCGCGTCGGATTTCTTTACCGAGATGATGCTGCCGGACCTGATGGCGCGGCTGGAGCGTCAGGCGCCCGGCGTTTCCCTGCGCTATACTGACAGCCCCAGCCTGCAGACTGTCGAGGACCTGCGCGAGGGTCGGGTCGACCTGCATCTGCTGCCCGAGGCGCCATTCGCGCCCTGGGTCGCGTGGCGCCCGGCCTTTCGGTCCAGCTATGTTCTGGTCGCGCGGCACGATCACCCGGCTTTGGTGGCCGCAGGCGTGACACCGGCGAACCCGATGCCGATCGCCCTGTACTGCCAGTTGCGCCATGCCGCATTCCGGGTCATCGAACAGGCCATGGACCGCGAGACGGCGGCGCTCGCGGCCATGGGACAGACGCGTCAGGTCGGCTTGTCGGTGCCAACCTATACCGCCGTGTGGCGGAGCGTTGCGGCGACCGACATGGTCGGCATCCTGCCCCTCCGGATGGCGCTGCGGGTCGCGGAAGCGGCCGGACTTGTCCTGCACCCCTTGCCGTTCGTGCTGCCGCCGACGCTGCTGGGCATGACATGGCACCACCGCAATTCTACGTCCCGCGCCCATTCGTGGCTGCGCGATCAGGTGGCTGAGGTTCTGGTGGGGCTCGACGACCGGCCGGGCGATGGGATGAGCCAGCAGCCCGCGCCTTGATCTGCCCTTAACGCCCGCCTACTCCGACGCTCCAGCAGCCAATCGCTGACCTTGGCCGCGCGGCAGTAGGTGCCATCCCTGACCATCTCGGTGAGGTGTTCCGTGAGACGGCGAAAGTGCATCTGGTGGTGAGGGTGTTTGGCCCGGTGGTCCAACCGCCCAACGGGCTTGACCGGCGAGCGAGACCAGGCGAACTTGCTTGCAATCCGCGCGCCAATTGGGGCATGTCGGCAGGTCCGGGTTCCGCCAGAAAGACCCCGCAGCTCTTGGTTTGGTGGGGGATTTTCAGGTGGCATCGCTTTACACGCACGGACAGGCCGTCTTGCGCACCGCCGCCCAATTCGCCAGCTATAGCGAGATCAGGGCCGAACCGGGCGATCTGACCACGGTCCTGCAATTGGGTCTGTCAGCGCCGGGGTCGGTCGATTTGACGACTCAACTGGGGCCGGTGGCGGTGGTGTTCCATGGGTCAAGCGGCGATGACACGGTGGTGGCCGGGGCGGGAAATGACGTGCTTTTCGGCGGCACGGGGCGCGATGTCCTGTATGGCGGGGCGGGTGACGACTACATCAGCACGGTATGGGGCGACACGGTTGGGGGCGACGCGTTTTACGGCGGCACTGGCAACGACACGTTCTCCGTTTCGGAATTCGACATTGCGGCGGGCATTGCCGTCTACGGCGGAGATGGCTTCGACACCTTGGTAATGGACGGGCCTTATGGCGGGCCGGATATGCCGGGGTTTGTGCTGACCGAGGGGCAATCCATCGAAGCGGTGTACGGCACATTCGTGGATGCGGCGAGCCGGCACAACGCGGTGTTCGATCTGGGGAATGCACGGTTTACCGGGCAAGCGTCGTTGGCGGGCCATGACGACTACTTTCGGGCGTTGCATGGAGATTACGCGGTTTATGGCGGCGCGGGCGACACGGTGATCGGATCGGACGGTGCGAACGAGATCTGGGCCGTCAACCTGGCGCAGGCGGGGGCCGGGGCGGACCGGTTGTTCTACGTGACAAATGCCTATGGTGGGGCCGGAAACGATTTGATCGTGAACGCTGTCAAAGCCTACGGCGGCGATGGAAATGACACCGTGCATGGCAGTCTGGCGGGGACTGCGTTTGGCGGGGATGGTTCGGACCTTTTCATTCTGAACGGCGCCATGTCGGCGGGCGGCGCGGTGCATTTTGCGTCCGGCGACCTGATCAGTGATTTTGAGCGGTTCAGTTGGGAGGCGGTGGTGTTGTCAGACTTTGACGATGTCGTCGATCTTAACGGGTCGGTGGTGCTGAATTACAAGACCGCCGGGACGGTGGATGCCGGAGCCGGGCGGGATGAAGTGCGGACCGGGGCGGGCAATCAGGTGCTGGACGGTGGCACGGGGGCAGACACGCTGAGCGGCGGGGCTGACGATGACATCTACTACGTCGACGACATGGGCGACCGGGTGATCGAGGCGGCGGGCGGGGGCACCGACAAGGCGGTGCTGCGGGCCAGTTATACCTTCACGGCCGATCTTGCCAATATCGAGCGGTTTGAAATTGCGGCTGGGTCAAGCGGGCTTAGCGTGTGGGGTGGCGACCGCAGCGACCTGATCTATGGCGGCGACGGCGACAACTCTGTCTACGGCGGGGGCGGCAATGATGTGCTGTGGGGTCAGGGGGCCAACCAGTTGTTCGGCTGGAACGGCAATGATGTGCTGCATGTCAACGGTTGTAGCGGATCGGGCGGCAGCGGCAACGACACGCTGATAGGTGCTGCGGACAATGATGTGCTGATTGGTGGGTCCGACGATGACAGTCTGGTTGGCGGCGCTGGAGCGGATCAGTTGATCGGCGGCTACGGCGACGACATCTACATCATGGATGAGTTCGACACGGTGACCGAGGTCGACTACGGCGGCAGGGACGAGGTCAGGTTCGTGGCGACGGTGATCGATCTGGCCACGATCAGCGTCTATGTCGAAGATGCCGTCGGGCTGGCAACCATCGCGTCGACGATCAGCGGCAACGCCTTGCGCAACCACCTGACCGGCACAGCCTTCAACGACACGCTAGATGGTCGCGGCGGGATTGACACGCTGACCGGTGGCAAGGGTGACGACACCTACCATGTCGACAACATTGACGACCGGATTGAGGAAATCGCCAGGCAAGGCACCGACACAGTGATTTCGACGGCCCAGGAATACCACCTGGATGCCGAGGTCGAAAATGGTGTGGCTGCGGGCAACGGGATTGGTCTGTTCGGCAACGACTTGAACAACCTTCTGTCGACCCAGTACGCCGACGCCTATTTCGAAGGCAATGCGTTCTTCGGTGGCAGCGGCAATGACACGATTTATGGCGGCATCGGAAGCGACACACTCGCAGGCGGCACGGGTGCCGATGTGATGATTGGCGGTGCGGGCAAGGACTACTTCTATGTCGACAATGCCGGGGATGTGGTGGGCGAAGTTGATTGGAATGACGACAGCGACCGCGTGCTGACCACGCTGACAAAATACCGTCTGCCGGGCAGCGTGGAGGAACTGTATGCGTTGAACAGCGACGGAACGACATTGATCGGCAACGCCTTGGACAATGAACTGGTGGGAAATGCCGGCGATGACAGTGTGCGCGGCGGCGATGGCCGTGACGTGCCTGACGGCGCTACCGGCCATGACGTGCTGACCGGCGGCAATGGGGTGGATTTCTTCGTGTTCGACACCGGCAGTCTGGTGCGGAGCCGGGATATCATCGTTGATTTCTCGGCGGCCGAGGATGTGATTGTGCTGGAAAACAGCGTGGCAGGGCTCTTCACAACGCTGACAGAAGGCTGGTTGGCCCCGGACTATTTCAA
The DNA here is from genome assembly GCA_039932095.1 of bacterium. Lineage (GTDB taxonomy): Bacteria > Pseudomonadota > Alphaproteobacteria > Rhodobacterales > Rhodobacteraceae > Stagnihabitans. The sequence goes on from JBDTQR010000010.1 coordinate 25,574, forward strand.
ACTGAAGGGGACCCCGCTCGATGCCAATGACCGCATCTTGTACGACAAAGTGACCGGCGCCCTGTCGTATGACGCCGACGGATCGGGGGCCGGCCACGCCGTGGTGTTCGCGGTGCTGGCAAACCATGCCAACCTTTCGGCGGCCAATATACTGGTGCTGTGACGCAAGGGGCTTTAGCTCACGGGGAAGGCTGTCGCAAAACCTTCACTTGGACATTCGAATAAATCCAATATTCATGTCTCATGGCAATCAGACCTTTGCGATGCTCCCCTGTGGTCAAGTTGGTCCGTAAGGCAATCGGCAGTCGCCGTCGTTCTGCCACGACGGGCAGGCCTCCCGTCAACGGATTGCGGGCCTATGCGGCAGTGACGGCGGCCTATTGGGCGTTCATGTTGTCGGACGGTGCGCTGAGGATGCTGGTGCTGTTGCATTTCAACGGGCTGGGCTTTTCGCCGGTCCAACTGGCGTGGCTGTTCCTGCTGTATGAACTGGCCGGGGTGGTGACCAATCTTTCGGCGGGATGGCTGGCGGCGCGGTTCGGGCTGGCGACGACACTGTATCTCGGCCTTGGTGTGCAGATCGGGGCCTTGGTCGCATTGGCTCAATTGGATCCAGGCTGGAGCGTGTCCGCTTCGGTCACCTTCGTGATGGCGGTACAGGGTGCGTCAGGGGCGGCGAAGGATCTGGCCAAGATGTCGTCGAAATCGGCGGTCAAGTTGCTGGCCCCCCAAGGTGACGGCACGCTGTTTCGCTGGGTGGCGGTGCTGACCGGGTCAAAGAATGCAGTAAAGGGCGTCGGCTTTTTTCTTGGTGCGGCGTTGCTGGCGCTGGTCGGGTTCAGAGGGTCGGTTTGGGGGATGGCGGCGATCCTGGCGCTGATCCTGCTGGCGGTGATGGCGTTCCTGCCCAACGGTCTTCCGTCCGGCAGGAAGAACGCCAGATTCTCGCAAATCTGGTCGCGGGACCGCCGGATCAACCAACTGTCACTGGCGCGGATGTTTCTGTTCGGGGCGCGGGATGTGTGGTTCGTGGTTGGCGTTCCGGTCTACTTTCAGGCCGTGTTGTCCGATGGCAGCACAGACAGCCGCCGTGCCGCCTTCTTCCTCATCGGCAGTTTCATGGCGCTGTGGACCATTGCCTATGGCGGCATTCAGGCTTTCGCGCCGAAGCTGTTGAAAGTCAGGGGCTTGGCTGAAGCCACAATCATCGACAAAGCGGTCCGCTGGGCGGCAATCCTGACGCCGATACCGTTGGTGCTGGCGGGATTGGCGCTGATCGTGCCGGTGCCTGCCTTGTGGTTTTCTCTGACGCTGGTCACCGGATTGCTGGTGTTCGGCTTTGTCTTTGCGGTGAATTCCTCGGTCCATTCCTACCTGATCCTCGCGTTCGCCGCTGCTGATCGGGTTTCGATGGATGTGGGGTTCTACTACATGGCCAATGCCGCCGGGCGCCTGCTCGGCACGGCTTTGTCTGGCATCAGCTTCCAGCTTGGCGGACTAGCCCTCTGCCTTGCCACGGCAGGAGCCATGTCGGGTGCAAGCTGGCTCGCTGTCCTGCGTTTGCGCGGCAGGGCCGTTTCGGACCACCAGACCAACGTATGAAATCACGGCGCTGACCTTTGCGATCCGCGACGGCAGGCCAAGGTCTGCAAGAATGGCATCCCGATGGGCGTGCTGGCATCCCTTTTGCCAGGATGGCATTGCGAAAATCATGGGAGAGTTGGTCTTTCCAGCCTTTTGCGTTATAATTTGCAGATAATGGGGAAAGGATGACATCTTCTGTGCAATTTGATATACATCCGCCGTTGGACGCCCGACCTGCCCGTGACATGATCCGCTGGGTGTTGTGCGTCCTGTCGCTGGTCCTTGGCCTGACCCTGCAACCGGCGTTAGGGCAGACCGCTGTGGGCACCCAGGCGCCGGAGGCGGCGTTGCCACAGCAGGCCGTCGACAGTCTGTTGGCGATTCTGCGCGATGATGCGGCACGGCAAGATCTGATCGTGCGGCTGGAAAAGGATGGTAGCGATTCCGCAACCACGGCGCCAGAGCCGAAGTCAGACAATCTTGCGCAGCAATTCGCGGGGGCTACCGCTGCTGCTGTGACCGATACCGTCGGCGTCCTCCGCGTGGTCAGTTCGCAGATGGCCAACCTCGGGGCGTTCTTGAAACCGTTCACTGGCTCCGGGCCGGATGCGGTTGCGTTCCGGCTGGATGCCGCTGCCTTGCTGCTGACGATTCTGTCGACTGTCGTGGTGCGGTGGCTGCTTGGCCGGATCGTCGCGGGCCTCGCCCGCAGACTGCGTGGAGCGGACCCGGCGACCCTGTTTGTGGAGCTGCGCCGCGGACTTGTGGTGTTTCTGGCGCGGCTCGTCGTTCTGGCCGTTGCTTGGCTGATTGGTCAGGGCTTGTCACGCTTCGCGTTTGTGCCAGCCGCAGGATCGCAAGGCGACAATCTGCGCGAGGCACAGTCGCTTTACCTGAATGCGTTCGTGGTGTTCGGCATCTTTCGGGCGTTGTTACGGTTCGTGGCAAGCCCGAATGCGGCGCACGAGCCGTCGATGGCACGCGCAAGACCGGACCTGCAACGCGCAATCTCTCTGCGGGTCGCGTCCGTGGCGGGCATTGTCATCTACGGGTTCCTGTTCGTCATTCCATTGGCGCAGCTTTGGTCAGGATTTGTCGCCGCGCGCTCCATGCGGACAGTTGTGGCGACGGTGGCGGCCATCGTGGCACTGCTCGCGATCCGGCGTATTTCGGCAATGACAGCGACCGGGCCGAAGTCATCGCCCGATGCGACAGACGCAGCGGCCTCTCGGGTGGCAGACGGGGCGCAGAGTGTCTTGCGCAAGATCTGGCCGCCTCTGACGGCGGTCTATGTGCTGTTTGTCTGGCTGGTCGCGGTCAGCCGGCCGAACCTGCTGACCGATATGGTTCTGGGCAGCACGGCCTATACGCTGGGTGCAATCGCCTTGCTGGCGATCGGCCTTCGGCTGATGCGGATGGCGCCGGGAACGCACATTCCGTTGCCAGGCTCGCTGACCCACGGCATGCCGCAACTTGGGCCGCGCGTCGATGCGATCATGCGGCTGATCGTCTGGGGCACGGCGCTGTTGCTGATCCCTGTTTCGGTCGCAATGATGATCGGTGGTTGGGGGTGGATCGATCTGAGCGCGCTGATGTCAAGTGCCCCGGTTCAGGCCGGATTCTGGCGCGCCGTCTCGGCCCTTGTCATTGTTTTCGGGGCCGCCGCGATCTGGGCGGTGTTTGCCTCCTGGATCGACGGACGGCTGTCGCTGCAACTGCCGGGCCGCGATGTAACCGCCCGCACCCGGACTTTGCTGGCGCTGTTCCGCAATGCGTTGACCATCGCGATTGCCATCTTCACCGCGATGATCGCGTTGTCGCAGGTCGGGATCGACATCGCGCCGTTGCTGGCCGGGGCCGGGGTGATTGGTCTTGCGATCGGCTTTGGGGCGCAGAAGCTGGTGCAGGACATCATCACCGGCGTCTTCATCCAACTGGAAAATGCGATCAACGAGCGAGACGTCGTCACTGTGGCTGGCATCACCGGCACGGTCGAAAAGGTGACAATCCGCTCGGTCCGGCTGCGGACGCTTGATGGTGCCGTGCACATCGTGCCGTTCTCGTCGGTCGACACGGTGACCAATCTGACCCGTGATTTCGCCTATCACGTTGCGGAAATCGGCGTGGCGTACAAGGAAAAGGTCAGCGATGTGAAGAACGCGATGGACGAAGCCTATGCCCGACTGCGCGACAGCGACTTCGGCGACTTCGTTCTGGAGCCGCTGGAGATGCATGGCGTGATCTCGCTTGGCGACAGTGCGGTGGTGATCCGCGCCCGTATCAAGACTGTCCCGGGTCAGCAATGGGGCGTCGGGCGGCGTTATACGGAACTGGTAAAAGAGGTTCTGGATCAACGCGGCATCGAAATCCCGTTCCCGCACCGTCAGATCGTGTTTCCCGAAGGCGTCGGATTGATGCGCCTCGCCGAACCTGCACCGGTCGCGGAGAGCAAACGAAAGACTGCTTAGGAGGGGAATATCAGGGCGAGGGCGCAGGTTGATGAGGCTCAAGTCAAAGAGGAGGTTACAAAATGAACAACGACACTGATTTGGCTGCGGAAGGCACCGAAACTTCGGTTCTTTTCACGATGACCGACATGTTGCGCTTCAGAGCGACGACAAAAGATGCCAGCTTTCCGTTGACAGAGCTGTTCTTCGATCCGGAACAGGGTCTGTTGCGCTATGTGGCCCTTGACGTTGGCGGTTGGTTCGACCGACGCGAGGTGATCGTTTCGGCCAAGTTGATCGGCGTGCCAGACCTGACCAGCCGGGAAGTGCCGGTCGAAATTACCCCCGAAGCCTGCAAGCAAGCGCCGGAATGGACCAACCCGGATGCGCTGATGGTCGTGCCAATCGCCATGATGCCGCCGATCATGATTGGCCCCTATGGTGGTCGCTTTGCTGGCCAGACCCGTCGCAAGGCGGACGAGACCGCTGATCCCCAGCATCCCGGAAATCTGAAAGTGGACGGGTTCGCGCGGTTGAACGATTGGGTCGGGCTGCCGGTTCATGGCAAGGACGGTGAAGTCGGCACCTTGGTCGATCTGGTGATCGAGCCCGACTGCCATCTTCTGTCACATCTGATCATCGACACCGGCGGCTTCTTCGCGGCACGAAAGCTGGTCGTGCCCTACGACCTGTTGCTGGGTCTGGCAGCCGACAGCAACCATGTGGACATGAATCTGACCGCCCAGCTTTTGCACGACTCGCCACCACTTGAGCAATTTGACCGGATCAACCGGACATGGCTCGACTCATTGCGGGCGTATTATCAACTGACGCCCAGATTGTAGGGCAGAAGACAGTAAACCGCCATTTGGCGGTCTCGTGGAAGCTGGGTCACAGACGTTGGCCGGCCAAGTCGAACAGCAGACATTTCGCGGGATCAATTCCGACCTGCATCATCGAACCGGCCTTGGCGGCGGAGTGGCCGGGCTGCATCACGATCACGGTGCCACCGCCGGGTCGGGCGAGATAGAGACAGGACATCGAGCCGAGTTGTTCGACCACCTGTACCTCGGCTGACAGGACCGGGCGCAGTGGGTCAGCTGTCTGTATGTGTTCGGGACGCAAGCCAACCTGGACGGGCTCACCCGGTTTTACATCCGCGGTTGCGGGGCTGACCGTCACCCGAACCTCATTGAAATCGGTCAGGCTGATGACGGCACCGTCTGGTCCGACGCTGTCCACCTTGCCGCCCAGAAAGTTCATCCGTGGCGACCCGATGAAGCCTGCGACGAACTGATTGGCCGGGTTGTCATAAAGCTCGATCGGAGTGCCGACCTGTTCGACACGACCGTCGCGCAACACCACGATCCGGTCGGCCAAGGTCATCGCTTCGACCTGATCATGAGTCACAAAGACCATCGTCGCACCCATGCGGTGGTGCAATTGGGCAATTTCCAGCCTCATCTGCACCCGCAATTCCGCGTCGAGGTTCGACAGCGGCTCGTCAAACAGAAACAGCTTCGGATCGCGTACTATGGCACGGCCGATGGCCACCCGCTGACGCTGACCGCCGGATAGCGCCTTGGGCTTTCTGTCCAACAAATCAGTCAGTTCAAGCATTGTTGCCGCTTGCTCGACCTGGACGCTGACCTGGTCTTTCGGCATTCCGGCCATCCGCAACCCAAAGCCGATGTTCTGCCGGACCGTCATATGGGGATAAAGCGCATAGGACTGAAACACCATCGCGGCCCCGCGCTCGGCCGGGTCGACCGTCGTCACATCATCAAGGCCGATAAAGATCTGGCCACTGCTGGCACTTTCAAGCCCCGAAATAATCCGCAATAATGTAGACTTACCGCAGCCGGAGGGACCGACCAGGACAACAAATTCGCCGTCCGCAATCTCAAGGTCCACGCCATGGATGACTTTGACAAGGCCAAAGGCCTTTGTGACACCTTTCAGCTTCAGCCCAGCCATCCACACGTCCCTTTGTTCGATCCGATTTTCCGCTGTATATCCGGAAAACTGTTTGCGACAATTACCTTTTGCAGTATGACTTAGCCACTTGCCTTATGTCCAACAAATAGCGGTGAATTTCCCGCTGGGCATTGGCGGAAACAGTGACGGGGAGGTCAACTCATGAAGAGACTAGCCTTGGCAGCCGCACTTGGTGCCCTGATTTCAGGCCAGGCGTTTGCCGATACGACCATCAAATGGTTGCACATCACATCCATTCCTGAAGAGCTTGCCATGTTGCAGGGGGCGGCGCGCGAGTATGAAGCCAGCCATCCCGGCGTCAAGATCGAGGATCAGTTCCTGGAGAACGAGGCTTTCAAGGCCAAGCTGACCACGCTTTTGCAATCAAGTGACGCGCCGGACATCTTCTTCAGCTGGGGGGGCGGGGTGCTGTCGGCACAAGCAGAAGCAGGTGTTCTGCGCCCGATCGAGGATGTGATCAGCCCGGAAGCCAAGGCGGCGGTCGGTGCCGCAGGGATCGACGCATTTACCCGCGACGGTCATCTGTATGGCATTGCGCGCGATGTCGGCGAGGTGGTCATCTGGTACAACAAGAAGCTGTTTGCTCAGGCCGGTGTGGACCCGGCCACCATGCAGGACTGGACGGGTTTCCTTGCCGGTGTGCAGAAGTTCAAGGAAGCCGGGATCACCCCGCTGGCCCTTGGCGGCAAGGACAAGTGGCCGGCGCATTTCTGGTGGGCCAAGATGATTGTCCGTCTGGCAGGACGGGATCAGTTTGAAGCGGCGGCCAACGGCGAAGGCGACGGTTTCACGTCCAAGCCCTTCGTCGACGCGGCGCAATACCTTTATGATCTGGGCAAGCTGGAGCCGTTCCAGAAGGGCTATCTGGCTGCAACCTATGGCGACGCTTCCGGCTATTTCGGCGACGGCAAGGCCGCGATGCATCTGATGGGCGACTGGGACTACGGTGTCATGAAGGACAACTCGGCCGACAAGAAAGGCATTCCGGATGAAGATCTGGGGATCATGCCGTTCCCGACGGTAGAGGGTGGTGCTGGCGATCCGACCGATACGCTGGGCGGACTGAGCGGGTGGCTGTTCTCGAAAAACGCGTCCGATGAGGCGGTGAAATTCGTGGAATGGTTCAACTCGACTGACGTACAGAAGCGTTTTGCCGAGAAGGCCTATTACATCCCGATCGTCGCGGGTGGTGCCGACACCATGACCAACCCCTACAAGCGTCAGGTGGCCGAGGATATCAACAAGGCCCATTGGCACGCCCTGTTCTTCGACCAAAGACTGGGGCCGGATGTCGGTGGTGTGTTCAACGACCTGTCGGTTGGTCTGGCGAGCGATGCCATCACGCCGGAAGACGCAGCGCAGCAGTTGCAAGAGGCGGTTGAGGCGTCGAAATAGCAAACCCTGCAAGGGGGCGGCCAGGTGTCGCCCCTTTGTCACCTGCGGAATGGTTCGATGGCTGAAATATCCCAACCCGGTGCCGGCCAAAGCTGGCTGTCCCGCCACCGGATCAACCTGCATGCAGCGTTGCTTCTGGGGCCGGCATTGATCCTGTTTCTGGCATTCGTGCTGTGGCCGCTGTTCAATGCCTTTCTTTTCTCGTTCTACAAGTGGAATGGCTACGGCCCGCTGGAGAATTTTCAGGGCCTGCGAAATTACGAGGATGTCTTTACCCATCGCAGCTTTGGCACGGCGCTGCGCAACAGCAGTTTTCTGATTGTTGCCTCACTGCTGGTGCAACTGCCGCTGGCGCTGTGGGCGGCCTTGGCGCTGTACCAGAGGGCTTGGTTCGTAAGTCTGGTCCGGACTTTGTTTTTCATGCCCTATGTGCTGGCGGAAATTGCCGCCGGGCTGATCTGGAAATTCGTCTATGACGGTGACTACGGGTTGCTGCCCGCCGTGGGCAGCGCCTTGGGCACGGAAATGCCTTTCGTACTAGCCGACAGGTTCTGGGTGATCCCGGCGATCATGCTGGTGATCGTGTGGAAATACTTCGGGTTTCACATGATGATCTATATCGCGGGCCTGCAATCGATCCCCAGTGAAGTGATCGAAGCGGCGCGGCTGGACGGGGTCAGCCGGGCCAAGATCATGTGGCATATCAAGGTGCCGATGATCAAATCCTCCATCGCCATATCAGTGTTTTTTGCCATTGTCGGGTCGTTGCAATTGTTTGACCTGATCATCCCGCTGACCAATGGCGGGCCGCAAAATTCCAGCCACACACTGGTATCATTCCTGTATCAGTTCGGCATTCTGCGGCTGAAGATCGGCTTTGGCGGGGCGACGTCCGTAATCCTGTTCGTCATTTGCGTCGGCGTCACGCTGCTTTACCGGCGCCTGGTTCTGTCACGGGTGGACGCATGAGCCGGATACGCAAGATCAAGGATGCCGATGCCGTGGAAATTTCGGCGGTGCAGTGGTTGACGCTGATCGCAATCGGCCTGTTCGTGGTGGTGCCCTTCTACACCTCGGCCCTCGGCGGGTTTAAAGCGATTGGTGAGTTGCGCACCAGTCCGTTTGGTCTGCCACAAAGCTGGGCCCCGACGAATTTCACCGATATCCTGTTTGGCGGCACCTTCTTTGTCTTTCTGTGGAACTCGACCAAGATCGCCATGGTCACGGTGATCCTGACGCTGATGACCTCCTCCATGGCGGCGTTTGCACTGGCGCATATGAAATTCTTTGGCCGGCAGGCGCTGCACTCGCTGTTTCTGATTGGATTGTTGTTTCCCTTTGCCACCGCGATTCTGCCGCTATTCATCACGATCCGCAATCTTGGCCTTCTGGACAATCCGTTCGGGGTGATCCTGCCGCAGGTGGCGTTCAATCTGGCGTTTTCGATCCTGCTGTTCATGACTTTCTTCAAGGATTTGCCCAGCGAGTTGATTGACGCGGCCAAGATGGACCGCTGCAACTATCTGCGGATCTATTGGTATATCATCCTGCCCCTGTCGTTGCCGATCATAGCCACGGTCGGGGTGTTCGCCTTTGTGACCAGCTGGAACAATTACTTGCTGCCACTGATCATGCTGAACGACGACGGCTCATTCCCCTGGCCGTTGGGCATCATGCAGTATCAGGGCCAATACAGCACCAACTGGCCAAAAGTGCTGGCCTTTCTGACACTGACAACCTTGCCCGCCCTGGCATTCTTCCTGATGGCGCAACGGTTCATCATCTCGGGTCTGACAGGTGGAGCCGTCAAAGGGTGATTGGTGATTATGCCGGATCGCGATCCGCCCTGGATTTTCGGATGACAGCCGGCCAGCGACGGGCCTTGCCACGCCATTATTTATTTTCGGACCTCCCCCTTTCCTCCATCATTTGATGGAAGACAGGCCCAGTTGGCTGCCCCAGCATTGCATATGGGACTGCTGCGGGGGTCAGACACTCGCAGGGATGTTCGGGTGCCACACGTCACCACGCGGCGCTACGGGTGTGCTTCTATCAAACTGGCCGCCTCCGACACGTGTTCCATGTCAGGCAGCCAAACAAATTTGCGTAGGCTGGCGACCACGGCCGGCGGTCGGAGCAATTTCCGAACCGCACCAAAGTGATGACTTGATACCTGCAGATGCGCTTGCCAATTTGCTCCCGTCGACGCAATTAACGGAGACCGACCATGCCGACGACCGCCCTGTCACTGCCCGACATCATCAATCAGTTGCAGACCCAGTGGGGCGGTGATTCCGAGGGAACGAAGCGCGACTGGCAGTCCTCTTCAGTAAGCTACAACATCATAAATCTGACGCCGATGCCTGGCTCGATCGTTCCCGAATTGGTCGGTGGCACGACGATGTCGGCAGACCAGATCAAGTTTGCCACTGAAGCCTTCGAATTGTGGGACGATCTGATTGCCATCAGTCTGGACCCCACGACATCGACCACGCCGAATATCAGTCTTGCCTACTCATCTACGACCACCAATGGCGGGCTTTACACCAGTCCCAACGTTTTTCCGTTGCTGGGCGGTCACTATGCCATCATCTCCGAAAATATCTGGATGAACAGCATGAACGCTTCGATGGCCCCGGGGGCCATCACCTATGGTGCCTATGGCTTTGAGGTGTTTCTGCACGAAATCGGCCATGCTTTGGGCCTGTCGCATCCGGGGAGCTATGACGCGTCGGACCCGGTCGCGCCAACCTATGCCACCAATGCGGAATATTTGCAGGACACGCGGAAATACACCGTGATGTCCTATTTCCAACCTGACACCGTCGATGCCTCTGTCACGCGCATTGGCGTGGATGGAAATTACGCCAATGTCTCGACCCCAATGCTGCACGACATTCTGGCCATCCAGGCGAAATACGGTGCCGATTATACCACCCGCGCCACCGATACGACCTATGGCTTTCATTCGACCGCTGACCGGGACGTCTACAATTTCAACCTCAACCCCGACCCGGTGATGGCGATCTGGGATGGCGGTGGGATAGACACGCTGGACTGTTCGGGCTTTGGCGCGGATCAGTCGATTGACCTGATCGCCGGGCATTATTCCAACGTCGGCGGGATGACCTACAACATCGCCATTGCCTACAATTGCGTGATCGAAAACGCAGTGGGCGGTTCTGGCAACGACGTGCTGCAAGGCAATGTCGCGAACAACATGATGGATGGCGGCAAAGGCTCTGATACTTTTGCGGGCGGCGGCGGGAACGATACGCTGACCGGGAGTGCCGACGATGATTTTATCTATGGCAATAACGGCGATGACCTGCTGATCGGCGGCGCCGGGGCCGACCTGATGTATGGTGGCGACGGCTATGACACGGTCGCCTATCTTGCGACCGCGGGTGAGATCGTCACCATCACCTCGACAGGCGCGCCGAAATTGGGCCTTTGGGAAGTGACCGGGCCCAAGCAGTCGACGGGCGACAGCCTTGCCACAATTGAGGGCTTTCAGTTCGGCAATGGCAACGACATGGTTACCTTGGTCAATGCGCCAGGGTCGCGGGTTGTGACGATCAATGGGTCTGGCGGCAACGACACGATCATCGGCAGTGGTGGGCCAGAGGTGATGATCGGCGGATCTGGCACAGATCTGTTCACGCCCCTGCGCGGGGTTTTCACGGTTTTTGGCGGCAAAGTCGGGCTGCTGGGCGATTGGGTCGAGTCGGTGGCCGACCACGATACGCTGGAGATCGACCGCCATAAGGACGCGTCCGGCTATACCTTTCTGCTGACCGGTGTGCAGACGGTTGGGTCCTGGATCGGCTCTGACGGGTCGACGGCGCGGGGGATTGCGCGGATCGACTTCACCGGCACCAATTTTCTGGATCAGGTGACGGGCGGCTTGTGGAACGACAATCTGGTGGGTGGCGGCGGCGATGACGTATTCCACGGACGCGATGGCAATGACGAGCTTTACGGCGGTGATGGCAATGACATCCTGTTCGCCGAAGATGGCAACGATGTGCTGGACGGCGGTGATGGCGCGGACAGCATCTATGGTGGCATCGGCAATGACATCATCCGCGGCGGGCTTGGCGTCGACCTGATTTATGGTGGCGAAGGCAATGACAAGATTGACGCCGGTGGGGGCGGCGATCCGGCCAGCTTTGGCGATAAGGGCAATGACACCCTTACCGGAACGGATGACATCGAGCAGTTGTACGGCGGCGACGACAATGACCGACTGATCGGCAATGGCGGTAACGACTCGCTGTTCGGCGGCTTGGGTAACGACCAGATATTCGGCGGTTCGGGCGACGATTTCGTTGATCCGGGTCTGGGCGTCGAACGACTGGACGGCGGGCTGGGCATCAACCGGCTGAACATGGACCGCAGTACGACCTCGCAAGGTGTCAGCTTCTTTTTGAACGGACCCGTGGGCTCGGATGGATCGAGTGCTACCAACTTTGACTGGATGATCTACAAGGGCGGCACCGGCAACGATACGGTTGTGGGGTCGGACGGCAATGACGTCTTGTACGGTGGTTTTAGCGCTGACGTGCTGGACGGCCAGAACGGCGCCGACTTCATCGACGGCGGCTTCGGCGACGACGTCCTGAGCGGCGGGCTTGGCATGGATACGTTGTTTGGCGGTGATGGCAACGATCGGCTTGAAACTGGGGGTGGCGGTGATTTGGCCATCTATGGCGGGGCCGGCAATGACACGCTGAACGGTTCGGCAGACGCCGAGTCACTGTATGGCGGCAATGATGATGACCGATTGGTGGGCGGTGGCAGCAACGACACCTTGATGGGCGGCAGCGGAAACGACGCAATCTACGGTGGCGCGGGGGATGACTATGTCGATCCCGGTACCGGGGTTGAAACGCTGGATGGCGGCAACGGTCTGAACTTTTTGAACATCGACCGCAGCGCGACCGTTTTGGGTGTCAGTTTCTTCCTCAACGGCGGCGTGGGGTCCGACGGTACCACAGCAATCAATTTCGACCATATGACCTATACGGCGGGCAGCGGATCGGATTCGGTGGTTGGCGGGGCGAACGACGATCTGCTGCGTGGCAATGCGGGGGACGATACGCTGGACGGCCTCGGCGGCGTCGATTTTCTTGAGGGTGGCATCGGCAATGACGTGCTGCGCGGCGGGGCTGGGTCCGATCAGATATTCGGGGGCGACGGCAATGACCGCATCGAAACCGGAGGTGGCGGCGACACCCAGATTTACGGGGCCGCCGGTGATGACACCGTGATTGGCAGCGCCGACGCAGAGTCGTTGTTCGGCGGCGGCGATCTGGATTTCCTGATGGGAATGGCTGGCGATGACTCGCTTTTTGGCGGCTCAGGCGATGACACTCTGTCGGCAGGCACTGGTGTAAACTATATGGATGGCGGCACCGAAAATGACGTGTTCGTTTTCGTGAAGCAGGCGTCCACGGACACCATTGCGGGATTTGACGCAGATCCGGCAGGGGGTCAGGACAGGCTGGATGTCTCGGCCTTCAACTTTGGCAATTTTGCCGGCATGCTGGCAGCCGGGGTCACCATCGTGGCGGATGTCACCAATACCGTGATCAATTTCGGCGACGGTGCCCCGGTGCTGACGCTCACCCAGACCGCACCAGCCAGTATCGGCGGTGCGGATTTCATGTTCTGACCCCGGCTTCACCTTGCATTGACGTGGAGTAGCCCGGGCCCTAGCCTGCCATTCTGCCCAAGTCATGGCACCCTCTTTCCGAAAGTCCATGCCGACCTTGAACGATCCGACGGACCTGATCGGCCAGATCTACGATGCGGCTCTGGCTCCCCAGGGTTGGAGCGAGGTGTTGCACGGGCTATGCCGCTATGTCGGCGGCGCGGCGGCGATGATCTTTGAACATGACTCGACCTATCTGCAGGGCCGCCGGTTGCGGTCCTGGGGTGACGATCCCTATTACACGGACCTTTATTTCTCACGCTATCTGGAAATAAACCCGTCGTCCCGGCCACACGGTCTGCTGCCGGAGGGACTGGCCGTGTCAATTTCGGGCCTGGTCGGAAAAGATGTCCTGCTCCAATCGCCGTTTTACCATGAATGGATGCGGCCGCAGGGATATGTGGACAATGTCTTCGCCAACCTGCACCGTTCGGCCACCCGCCAGTCCACCGTTGCTGTCGCGCGAAGCACCGGCGACGGGTTGGTGACACCCGCAGCCCTTGCCCGGATGCAGGAAATCGTGCCGCATATTCGCCGCGCCATCCGCATCGGCAATCTGATCGAGGTTGCTGAAGCCGAGACGGTGCTGTTGAGAAAGCTGATCGAAAGCCTGTCCGCCCACGTCTTTCTGGTCGATGAAGCTGGCAATATGTCGAAACTGCCATCGCGGAACGACGATGGCCTGCCCGACTGCGATCTGGTCTGGAAATTGACCGAGGACCGTTATCGCATGGACCGCCGGCTGGAGTTGGAGTTCGCCGGTTTTACAGTGCGGATGACCAACGGGACCGCTCTGCCGGGCGGGCGACATGATGTCGTGATATCATCCGGTCCCGGCATGGAATGCCTCGCCCGTTTTCTGTGGCTGGGTCAAAGTTCCGCGGGTCGCAGTCCAGTCGCGCCTCCCATTGCCGCGATCTTTCTGCATCCGGCGCATTTCAATGCCAAGGCTGCGCTGGACCTGATCACCCAACGTCACAATCTGACCGCCCGCGAAGCTGACATCGTGCGCAGCTTGATTGGAGCCGACACTGTTGCCGACGCGGCCAGCCTCGAAGGCATCGGGACTAGCACGGCCCGGTCTCACCTGCACAGCGTTTTCGCCAAGACCGGCACGGCGCACCAAGCCGACCTGACCCGGCTGCTGGCGAGTTTGTTGCTGCCGCTGTGAAAGCTGTCAATTCATTGGCTCTGGCAGCGTTTTCCGCGATCAGAGGTTGCCAGAGGCCCTGCGCGAATCACCTGCGCGGCAGATTTCCGACTGTCCCGGCACTCGCGCAAGGCGCAAAGACCGAATTGGCCGGACTGCGCCGGAACTATGGATCCTGCCAAGGTTTTTCGGGCAATCGCTCGGAATAAAATGCGTAAAGGACGTCGCTGTCCAAGATCGCCTGCGGTTCTGCTCGGGCTGAACCTCCGTCGCGGATTGAGCGATTGCTCGCCTTCTGGATGATGTTTTCCACTGCAGATAATCTTTAGCGCGCATCAGGTCTCGCCCAGATCAGTCTGAACTGCCTAACCGACGGTCATACGGCGACGTTTTGCCATAACCTTGATGTATAAAACGGCGATCATCTTGTCGCCAAAACTGTCCGTCTGCGCCCATTTGAGCGCTCTGGCGCTGCTCCGCCGACATGGCGGCATGAAACCGCCGGACCGCTTCAGGGGTCGGTTTGATTTGGAAAAATATTCGGGCGATCAATATCCCGGCAGATCAAGGCGGCAAGCTCAGACCGCAACGCGCTTCGGGAAAACCCGGCGCTGAGGGACAACCAGAAAGGACATGGCAGGATGAATATGGGACGCTGGCCCCGCACTGACGTGGGCACTGTGGTGCTGCATTGGGTCGTCCTGATTGCAGTTGTCGTGCTGCTGATGACGGGCTTGCGCTTTTCCAGTGACGACATCCATCACCTTTGGCTTCGCGATTTCGATGCGCAACTTTGGTCCGAGAACCTCTGGCAACTTCACATGATCGCGGGCTACGCGCTTACCGTCTCGCTGGTGGTCTATGCGAATTATCTGGCGCGGGCCCGGTTGTTTGACCGCATCCGGGTGAATGCCGCCCGGATGCAGGCGCTGTTCGGCACGCCAAAGTCGCGTTGGTCGTCGATCCATGTCCTGATGTCCTGGGCGTTCCTGATCGCCGCCGCGGCGGCCTGTGTGACCGGCTGGCTGACCTATTACGGCCTGGCCGGACCGGCGGTGCGCATTCACTTGCTGTGCAGCTGGGTCATTCTGACCTTTCCGGTTCTGCACGTTCTCGCACTCTTGCGCATCGGCGGGGTGCCGCACCTGGCGCGGATCCTGCGCCCCAAACGCACGGAAGCCGCCCCGGAGGAAGTCGATCTTGCCAATGTCGTGTCTGACCTGCTTGCAGAAAAGCGTGCCGCTCAGCGCGCCGCTGCAGGCGGTTCAGGACGCTCCCGCTGACCGAAGGATCGCCGCATGTCCTACTTTCGATCCCATCCTCTGGCCTCTGCACTGATCTCGGGCGCGGTCTTTTGCAGCTGGCTTGTCGTCTTTGACTGGTACAAGAGCCCGCAACTTGTCGTGCCTGCCATCACCGCGTTGCAGGCACCCAGCCTTGACGGAGACATCTCGGACGACGTGTGGGCCCTGGCGCAGCCGGTAGACGTGCTGACCCGCCACGGAGCCAATTTTGGCGGCAGCGGCGAGACCACGGTCGTAGTGCGGGCGGTCCATGACAGCCAATACGCCTATATTGCGCTTGAATGGGACGATCCGACACGCTCGCTTGAGTATATGCCGCTCTACAAGGATGGCGACGGCTGGCACAGCCTGCAGGCCAGTGCCAATACCGCCAATGAGCTGCATTTTTTCGACGACCGGATTGCCATCATGCTGGCCCCGCCGGGGGTGCAGCTGATCGGTGGCGCCATTCATCTTGGCAAGCGGCCGCTGTCCGAAGCGCCTGCCTCGATGACGGGCCGTGGCCTGCATTACACCGCGGCGGGCAAGATGGTCGATCTGTGGATCTGGCATGCCGCGCTTGGTGCCTTGACTGACCGGGTGCAGGACGACTATCTCGGCCCGCCACTGCCGTTTTCCGCCGAGCAGATGGCTGGGCAAGAGCGGTATCTGGGTGGCATCGGCGAGGACGATCCGAGCCGTCCGGTTGGCACGAAGAATTTTGCGCCCGAACCCGGTGCCGATGCCGGTGAGGTGCTGCCGCTGACCTTGCCAGCCACCGGCCCGGTGACCACGGATCAGATCAGTGCCGGCGCTGACGTCAGCGACCCGCCAGAGCAAGACCAGCTTTGGGCGATCCGCTATTCGCAGGCCCGCCCCTATTCCCCGGGCGAGGACAGCAGGTTCCCCGATGGCGCAGTCATCCCCGGTGTGGTGGTTGACGATTCCGTCCTGCCCGGCCCGCAAGATGTGGTGGCGCGCGGCAAATGGGCCGGGGGGCACTGGGTCCTGGAACTGCGGCGCAGCCTGAAGGGCGGGCCGAAGGACATCGCTTTCGCTGACGGCACCATGCTGTGGTTTGCCGTCTTCGACCACTCGCAAAGTCGACACACCTATCACCTTCGACCCCTTATCGTGGAGATGCCGTAGATGGCCAAGACCTTCAACGTTACCGTTCGTGATCAGCAGTTTACCGTCAACGCCGGCGGTCGCCTTCTGGATGCCGCCCTGCAAGGCGGCGTGGATTTGCCGTATGATTGCCGCGCAGGTCAATGCGGCGCCTGCACCATTGAATTGACCCGCGGCATTACGCTCGGTGGTGAAGTCGGTTGCGGCAACATTCTTGCCTGTCAGGCCCGGGTGTTCTCGAACCTGGTACTGGAGCCGCCAGACGCCCCCGAAATCGTTCAACGCAAGGCGGTGGTCGAAGAAGTCCGGACGTTGGCCCGGGATGTGGTAGAACTGACCATGCGTCCCAACCACCCGATAGACTGGCACCCCGGTCAATACATGAAACTGGAGTTTCGCGGCTTTCCGGCGCGCAGTTTCAGCCCATCCGCCGGGCTCGCCGACGGCAAGTTCGACGACCGTCTGGTGTTCCACATCAAGCAGGTCAAGGGCGGGCTTGTCACTCCGCTGTTGGGTGCCGAGATCGATGTTGGAAGCAAGCTGAAGATCGAGGGGCCGTTCGGCCATGCCTTCCTGCGCGATGATCACACCGGGCGGATCGTGCTGCTTGGCAGTGGCACCGGTTTCGCGCCGATCTGGGCCATTGCGTCGGCTGCACAACGGCGCGCACCCGATCGCGAGATTGCCCTGATCTGCGGGTCCAAGGATGCCTCAAGTTTCTACATGGAGACGGCGCTGCGCCGGGCGAGCGAACACGCTGGCACCACGATCAAGGTGGCGATCGAGACACGGAACCCCAAATACCCACAGATTCCGTTTGGTACACCGGCCGATCACATGCCGCCGCTCAGCGCCAACGACATCGTCTTTGCAGCCGGTGGCCCGCGCATGGTGAACAAGGCCCGTGCCCATGCCGAAGAAGCCGGCGCGCGTTTTTACGCCGACCCATTTGCCCCGGCGTCACGGTCTGGAACCGCCACTGCGACGGGCTTCAGACGCTTTGCACAGATGTTTGGCGGTGCAAGGGCGCGTGCCTGAGCATGATCCATGCGTCGG
>JBDTQR010000011.1:0-41170 GCA_039932095.1 bacterium
ACGGATGAAGCGGCCCATATGTTCGTCGCCAACCCTGGTGATCAGCGCCGATCTGAGGCCGAGACGTGCAGTGCCCGCCGCCATGTTGGTCGGTGAACCGCCGATGTATTTCTGAAACGACGCCATGTCTTCCAGCCGGCCGCCGACCTGCGCGCCATAAAGGTCAACCGACGACCTGCCGATGGTGATGACATCCAGCGTCTTCATTGGGCCCTCGCTCCCTGAACCAATCGGCGCCGGCAGACTCAGTCGCCGCGCATTTTTAGAATTTTTATTCTATTTTTGCGCAAAGCGAAAGCCTTTTCTTCGCAGATTAGCCACGCGCCGTTCCGACCGCAACGGCCAGTGAAATTGCCATGGCAATCGTCGCCGACAAAGAACGGAAGGCGCCGAAATCGACCTCTGGCACTGTCAGCACGGCATTGGAAAACCGCACCACCGGGCTGGTCATCCGGTCGGTCAGCGCCACCACCGACAGACCGCGCCGGTTGGCATCCTCGGTCAGGGCCAGGGTTTCTTCGGAATAGGGCGCGAAGGTGATGGCAAGTACGGCGTCGCCGGGCCGCAGGGCAAAGCGGTGGTCCAGTTTGCCGACGCCGTCATGCAACATGGCAGGCACCGACATCTTTTCAAAGGCATAGACCAGATAGGTCGCCACCGGAAACGCCCGGCGAAAACCTGCGACATGGACGGTCTCGGCCGCCGCCAGCAGGCCGACCGCCTGCACCAGTGCCGCCTCATCGGCGGTTTTTGCCAAGGCTTCCAAGGACAGCCGGCCGGCTTCGATGAATTCGGCAAGCAGCGCCGAGGGGCTGCCTGTGCCCTCGGCCTTGAGGTTTTGCAGTCTTGTCGAATAATCCGGCCAGCCCGGGCTATAGGCCTCACGGAACATGCGCTGCATGGCGGAAAAGCCGGAAAACCCGATGATCTGGCAGAACCGGATCAGGGCAGAGGGCGGCACGTCGGCCCCGGCGGCAAGCTCTGCCACCGTCGACACGGCGATCCGGTCGGTATTCGCGGCGATGTAATCGGCGCATTGCCGCAGACGGCGCGGCAGGTCCTGACCGATGTCAGCCAACCGCAGGCGAAACTCGTCCACCGAACCGGGAGGCGGCACTGGCGATAAGGGGAGTGAGGCTGTTTCGTCCATGAAATCCGCGCGCGAGTTCCTGCACCGCCACGCTAGCATCATGGAACAAATATTCCAACCAAAATTGGAAAATCCCGTCCATTCAGCGCCGATATCGGGTGCCCAGAGCCTCTGCCACCGCGGGCGTCACGAATTTGGACACGTCGCCGCCGAGTCGGGCAATCTCTTTCACCAGCTTCGACGCGATGGCCTGGCGCCGGGCATCGGCCATCAGGAACACGGTCTCGATCGAGGCATCAAGCGCGCGGTTCATGCCAACCATCTGAAATTCATATTCAAAGTCCGCCACCGCGCGGAGGCCGCGAATGATGATCCCCGCCCCGACATCGCGGGCACAGTCGATCAGCAGGTTTTCAAAGGGATGCACGACAATCTCGCCGCCGGTCTTGGCGGTGATTGCGGCACATTCCGCCTTGACCATCGCCACCCGCTCTTCCAGTGAAAACAGCGGAGACTTGTCGCGGTTGATCGCCACGCCGATCACGAGCCGGTCGACCAAAGCCATGGCGCGCTGAATGATGTCGACATGGCCCAGTGTGACCGGGTCAAAGGTTCCGGGGTAAAGTCCGATCCGCATAGGCTTCCTCGTGTTGCCGTTCGGGCAGGCAACAGCACTGTGGCCAAGGATGCAAGGGCGAAATGGGCTGGATCAGAAGCCCTTGATCATCCCTTCAAGCGCATCCTTCTCCATCGACAGTTCCGAAAGCCGCGCCTTGACCACGTCGCCAATCGAGATCAGGCCGACCATCTCATCACCCTCGACCACCGGCAAATGGCGAAACCGACCCTCGGTCATCCGCGCCAGCACATCGTCGGCCTGATCGTGATGGCCACAGGTGGTGACTTTCGCGGTCATGATGGTTTCGACCGCGTCGGCCAGACAGGCCGGCCCGCGTCGCCCCAGTTCGCGCACGATGTCGCGTTCCGACACGATGCCGGTGACCGTCTTGCCATTTGGCGAAATCACCACCGCGCCGATCCGCCGCGCCGACAGCAACTCGGCCAATTCGGCCACCGTGCTGCCAGGCGGCAGGGTAACCACCGCGATGTCGGGTTTGGATTTGAGGATTTGGCTGACGATCATGCGTGCCTCCTTGCTGGGACTTTATCAGGAAACGGGACGCGCAAGATTATGTCAACAACTATCTGATTATCTTTCCGAAAATTTCACAACACTTTTCCAGAGGTTGCGCTACGCTGTGCAAAACGGAGACATGGATGCGCCTTGCCCTGACCCTGATGCTGCTCGCCGCGCCGGCCTGGGCCGATGGCACGATCATCGTCAGCCCGATCTATTCGCAACTGCTGGCGGTGCCGGTGCCGTCGCATTTCAAGGCCGGGTTCGAGCATGAAAAGAGCGGCTCTTACATCCTGGAGTTGACGCCTGCGAGCGAGAACGTCGATCAGTGGTCACAACTGATCACGGTCACCGGCGCCAAGGGGCTGGCGGCGCAATATTCAGTGATCGACATGGCCAGCAACCTTGCCGAAGGGTACCAGGCCGCCTGCCCCACCAGCTTTACCGCCCATCAATTGCCACCTCCCAAGGTGCGCGGGGCCACGGCGGTTTTTTCCGGCTATCTCGGCTGCGGCACAGTGGGTGGCCAGTCGGAGGCCATGGTGTTTGTGGTCCTGCAGGGCAAATCGGAAATCTACACGGTGCAATGGGCTGAGCATGGCCCTGCCCAGGCGACACCGATGGAGCCTGACCCGGTGCATTGGCGCCCGCGGGCCGACACGCTTGCCCTTGCCCGGATCTGCGACAAGGTGGCCGGTGAGGCGGCGCCCTATCCGTCCTGCACCGAATAGGCCTCAAGTCTTGCCATCTCGGACCGGACTTCCGCCGTCAATTGGGCGGCAAAACGGTTCAACCGCTGCACCCGCCCGTCATCGGCATGGCGGATCAGCCAGAACGCGCGGCTGAGGCTGATCTGATCGGGGATCACCCGGACCAGTTCCGGCGCGGCGGGCAGCGCGAAATCATGCACCACCCCCAACCCCGCGCCGTGGCGCAGCCAGTTCAACTGCACCGAGACCGAATTGGACGCCAGCGGCACCGCGCCCACGCCGATCGCGGCAAGATAATCCAGTTCCTTGTCGAAGATCATGTCGGGAATGTAGCCGACGAAGCGGTGCTGCCGCAGGTCCTGCGGTCCGGTTATCGGCGGGTGCCGGACCAGATAGTCGCGGGAGGCCGCCAGATGCAGGCGGTAATCGGTCAGCTTCTGCACGGTCAGCCGACCAGCCTCAGGGCGAGACACCGCAATCGCCATGTCGGCCTCACGCTTTGACAGGTTGAAGACGCGCGGCAGGGCGACGATCTGCACCTCCAGCCCCGGATTGGCGTCACAGATCCGCGCCAGAACCTGCGGCAACAGGTAATTGGCGCAACCGTCCGGCGCGCCGATGCGGATCTGCCCGGTCATGCCCTCTGGCCCGGTCATCGCCTCGGCAGCACCCTCCACGGCGGTTTCGGCACGTTCGGCATGGCTTTGCAGCCGGGCGCCCTCATCGGTCAAGGCATAGCCTTGCGGGCCTTTGACGAACAGTCGCGCAGCCATGGCATCCTCCAGCCGGGCAATACGACGACCGACCGTGGCCGGGTCGATCTTCAGCACACGGCCGGCAGCGGACAGGCTTTCGCTGCGCGCCACCGCGAGGAAGATGCGCAGGTCATCCCAGTCCATCCCGTCAGTCTTCACCGTCGAAGAAATCAAGGTTCATGTCGGTCCGGCCCATGAAGCGGATCACCGGCTTGTCGTGGCCTGCCAGCGACGCCACACCGAACTTGCCGCTGTCGGGATATTCGACGACCTCGGGCTCCAGCTTGGTCGAGAAGGTCAGATAGCGCAGCGGCGCGGCAGAGGTGTTCACGATTTGATGCGCGGTGCTGCCATCGCCGGGCGGGCGCAATCAGGTCGCCGGCCTTGATCGGGGCCGCGCCGGGACCGCAATGATAGGTGCCCTCGCCGTCCAGAATGTAGATCATCTCTTCATTGACATGGTGGGCGTGTTTCGGGAAGGCCCGCTGGCCCGCCTGTACGATGCAGAGCGAAACGCCCAGCTTCTTGGCACCGATGCCCGCGCCAAGGCTGGCAAACTCGGCCTGAAATTTCGCGCCGTTGCCGGCCGGCCCGGTCTTTGCATCAGCGATGTTGACGATCTGCTTCATGGCGTCCTCGATGGTGTCACACGGCCTTGCAAAAATGCAAAACCCAATTGAAATCTTACCTCTTTCCCCAGCATTTCCGCAAGGCTATTGTGGCGGCAACCAAGGGAGAACCACATGAAACAGATCGGTCACTGGATCAACGGCAGCCACGTTGCAGGCACTTCCGGCCGCAGCGCCGATGTCTACAACCCGGCCACTGGCGAGGTGCAGGCCAAGGTCGCGCTGGCGTCAAAGGCAGAGCTTGATGCGGCGACGGCGGACGCGGCCCGCGCCCAGGTCAAATGGGGCGCCACCAATCCGCAACGGCGGGCGCGGGTGATGATGGAATTTGTGCGGTTGTTGAACCGCGACATGGAAAAGCTGGCGCAGGCCCTGTCGAGCGAGCATGGCAAGACCATTCCCGACGCCAAGGGTGATGTGCAGCGCGGGCTTGAGGTGATCGAATTCTGCATCGGCGCGCCGCATCTTCTGAAGGGCGAGTTCACCGACAGCGCCGGTCCCGGCATCGACATGTATTCGATGCGCCAGCCGATTGGCGTGGCAGCGGGCATCACGCCGTTCAATTTCCCCGCCATGATCCCGTTGTGGAAAATGGGTCCGGCCCTGGCTTGTGGCAATGCCTTCATCCTGAAACCGTCCGAGCGTGACCCTTCGGTGCCGATGATGCTGGCCGAGTTGCTGCAAGAGGCGGGGCTGCCGGATGGCGTGCTGCAGGTCATCAACGGCGACAAGGAATCCGTCGATGCCATTCTTGACAACCCGCAGATCAGCGGTGTCGGTTTTGTCGGATCAACCCCGATTGCGGAATACATCTACTCGCGTGGCACGGCGAACGGTAAGCGCGTGCAGTGCTTTGGCGGCGCCAAGAACCACATGATCATCATGCCTGACGCCGATATGGATCAGGCCGCCGACGCTTTGGTGGGTGCCGGCTATGGGGCGGCGGGTGAGCGTTGCATGGCAATCTCGGTCGCGGTTCCGGTGGGCGATGAAACCGCCGACCGGCTGATCGCCAAGCTGATCCCGCGGATCGAAAAGCTGAAGGTCGGCCCCTACACTGCTGGCAATGATGTGGATTACGGCCCGGTCGTCACCGCCGCCGCCAAGGCCAACATCCTGCGGCTGATCGACAGCGGTGTGGCTGCCGGGGCCAAGCTGGTCGTCGACGGGCGCGGCTTCAAGCTGCAGGGTTATGAGGATGGCTATTTCGTCGGCCCGCATCTCTTTGACCATGTGACGACGGACATGGAGATCTACCGCAAGGAAATCTTCGGGCCGGTTCTGTCTACCGTCCGCGCGAAAACCTATGAGGACGCGCTGAAAATGGCGATGGACCACGAATACGGCAATGGCACCGCGATCTACACCCGGGACGGCGACACCGCGCGCGATTTTGCCAACCGGGTCAACGTCGGGATGATCGGCATCAATGTGCCGATCCCGGTGCCGCTGGCCTATCACACCTTCGGCGGCTGGAAGAAATCGGCTTTTGGTGATTTGAATCAACACGGTCCTGACAGTTTCCGCTTCTACACCCGCACCAAGACCATCACCTCACGCTGGCCCTCGGGGATGAAGGAAGGGGCCAGCCTGAACTTCAAGGCGATGGACTGACTTTACATCGGTGCCACACGCGCCATCTTCTGACCAAGCGGCGGGGTGCCCGGCATCCCGCCCGTTGATTGGGAGAATGCCATGTTGCGCCTGACCGCCCTGACCTTTGCCGCCGTCCTTCTGGCCACGGCAGCCGACGCCGGGCCGAAAGGCAACAAGGGCAATTCCGGCCACGGCAACAAGCATTTCACCGGTGGCGCGTACTTTTGCCCACCGGGCCTGGCCAAGAAGAACCCGCCCTGCATACCGCCGGGTCAGTCGAGGAATTACGCCCCCGTCGTGGTTGAGCCTGAGGCCGTTCTGCCGACCTTTCAGACCGGAGAGTTGTTGCCTGACGACTACATCGTGCTGGCCGATCCACGGATCTACCGCCCCGACCTTGACGCCATCTATGTCCGCTATGATGGCATCCTTTATCTGATCGACCGCCTAACGGCCGAGGTGCTGGACCGGATCGGCCCGGTGGCTGACTGGACGTGGGACTGGTCCGAGGCCGACCCCACGGGGTGTCCGCCCGGTTTGGCCAAGAAGGACCCACCCTGCGTGCCGCCCGGTCTGGTCGGCACCGGCATGGCCATCGACCCTTCCGATGCGCCCATCGACTATGAAGTCTACGGCATTGGCGATGTGCTGCCTGACGGCTATGTCGTGGCAATCGACCCCAAACTCTACTCCGCCAACGACAGCGCCGCCTTTGTGCGCCAGGGCGACATGATCTACCGCGCCGATCCGTCGACCGGAACAGTCATCGATCCGGTCAGCCCGATTGGCAAATTGATCGAGTGATTTGCGGCTTGCTTTTGGGGAGGTCGAGGATAATCCTTTCGCGATGAATTCAGCGAAAGGAAGTCTCATGCACTCCGTGACCCGTCGTGAATTTGTTCTGGGCCTTGCTGCCCTTTCTGTCGTTGCCGCCCTGCCCGCACGGGCCGCAACCAACCATGCCGTTACCATTCAGGGCATGAAATTCAACCCGGCCGATCTAGCGATCAAGGTCGGCGATTCTGTCACCTTCACCAATATGGACGCCGCGCCGCATACCGCCTCGGCGGACGGGGGTGCCTTCGACTCGGGTCAGTTGAGCAAGGGCCAGGCCGCGACCGTGACGTTCAATGGCAAGGGCGAGTTTGCCTATCATTGCAACATCCACCGCGGCA
This sequence comes from bacterium, assembly GCA_039932095.1. Lineage (GTDB taxonomy): Bacteria > Pseudomonadota > Alphaproteobacteria > Rhodobacterales > Rhodobacteraceae > Stagnihabitans. The sequence goes on from JBDTQR010000011.1 coordinate 7,094, forward strand.
TGAAGGCCATCATTCACGTGTCCTGACCGCTGCGTCGCGTGGTCGCAGCAAAGCTTGCTCTGGATCAAGGTTTACATTCCGAAAACGGAATACAATCGCCGCATCGCCCCGTTTCCCGGGGCATTTGAGGAGATTGTCATGTTCAAAGCCAACGAATCCACCTTGGACCGTGTGCTGCGCGTCGTTGTCGGCCTTGCCCTGCTGGCATGGTTCTTTTTCGACGGTGGTGTCGGCGCGTTGCACTATGCCAAGCTGATCGGCATCGTGCCTTTGGTCACCGGGCTGGTCGGCTCTTGCCCGGTCTATGCGCTGCTGGGGATTTCCAGCTGCCCGATGAAGCGGGCCTGAACTTGGGGCCAGTTGCTACTCCGCCGCCATCCGGCGCGGTTTAAGCATGTCTTTCAGGTAACGCCCGGTATGACTGTCCGCGACCTTGGCAATCGTCTCGGGCGTGCCGGTGGCAAGGATCAGCCCGCCGCCATCGCCACCTTCTGGCCCGATGTCGATGATCCAGTCGGCGGTCTTGATCACATCTAGGTTGTGTTCGATGACCACCACGGTGTTGCCCTGATCGACCAGGGAATGCAGCACCTCCAGCAATTTGCGCACATCTTCGAAATGCAGCCCCGTGGTCGGTTCGTCGAGGATATAAAGCGTCCGTCCGGTGGCGCGGCGGCTGAGCTCCTTGGACAGTTTCACCCGCTGCGCCTCGCCGCCTGACAGGGTGGTGGCCTGCTGGCCGACCTTGATGTAGCCCAGACCGACCTCGCAAAGCGCATCCATCTTCTCGCGGATCGCCGGGACGGCTTGAAAAAAGCCTTTGGCATCTTCACATGTCATATCAAGAACGTCAGCTATGCTCTTGGATTTGAATTTAATTTCGAGAGTCTCGCGGTTGTAGCGGTGGCCCTTGCAAGTTTCGCAGGTCACATAGACATCGGGCAGGAAGTGCATCTCGATCTTGATGACGCCGTCGCCCTGACAGGCCTCGCAGCGACCGCCCTTGACGTTGAAGCTGAACCGCCCCGGCCCGTAGCCGCGCGCCTTGCTTTCGGGCAGCCCGGCGAACCAGTCGCGAATCGGGGTGAAGGCGCCGGTATAGGTGGCGGGGTTGGAGCGCGGCGTGCGGCCAATCGCCCGTTGGTCGATATCGATCACCTTGTCGAGATGTTCAAAGCCCTTGATCGTCTCGCAGGGGGCCGGGGTTTCATGCGCCCCGTTCAGCCGCCCCGCCGCCGTCTTGTATAGCGTCTCAACCGTCAAGGTCGATTTGCCGCCGCCTGACACTCCGGTCACGCAAATGAATTTGCCCAGCGGAAACTCGGCGGTGACGTTCTTGAGGTTGTTCCCGGTCGCCCCGACCACCGTCAGCTTCTTGCCCGAGCCCGAGCGCCGCACTTTCGGCACGGCAATCTCGCGCGCGCCCGACAGATACTGCCCGGTCAGACTGCCCGGATCGGCAGCAATTTCAGACGGCGTGCCGCGCGACACCACCTGCCCGCCATGGACCCCGGCCCCCGGCCCCATGTCAAAGACGTAGTCTGCCTCACGGATGGCATCTTCGTCGTGCTCCACCACCAAAACGGTGTTCCCGGCATCGCGCAAGTTCTTCAGCGTGGTCAGCAGCCGGTCATTGTCGCGCTGATGCAGGCCGATCGACGGTTCATCCAGCACATACAGAACCCCGGTCAGTCCCGAACCAATCTGTGACGCCAGCCGGATCCGCTGGCTTTCGCCGCCCGACAAGGTGCCGGCATTCCGGCTCATCGTCAGATAGTCGAGGCCGACATTGACAAGAAAACCAAGGCGTTCGCGGATTTCCTTCAGGATCGCCCGGGCAATCTCATTTTGTTGCCCTGTCAGGGTCGCGGGGACCGAGCCGATCCAGTCATGGGCCTGGCGGATCGACATTTTAACGACCTGCCCGACATGCATGGTGGCAATCTTCACTGCCAGAGCCTCTGGCCGCAGTCGGTAGCCGCCGCAGGCGCCGCAGGGTCGGTTGTTCTGAAACCGCTCCATCTCTTCACGGCTCCAAGCCGAGTCGGTCTCGCGGTAGCGTCGCTCCAGATTGGGCAGGATGCCTTCGAACACCCGTTTGACCTGATAGACCCGGCCGCCCTCATCATAACGGAACTCGATCTCATCACCGCCCGAGCCGTGCAGGAACACATCCTTGACCACGTCGGACAGGTCTTTCCACTTGGTCTTCTTGTCAAATCCGTAATGCTTGGCCATCGCATCGATGGTCTGCAGGAAGTACGGGCTTTTCGACTTGGCCCACGGCGCAATCGCGCCTTGAATCAAGGTAAGCCCCTGATCCGGCACGATCAACCGTTCGTCAAAGAACAGCTCCATCCCCAACCCGTCACAGACCGGACATGCCCCGAACGGCGCGTTGAAGCTGAACAGACGCGGCTCGATCTCGGCAATGGTGAAGCCGGAAACCGGGCAAGCGAATTTTTCGGAATAGGTGATCCGTTGCCCGTCCCCCTCCGCAGGGGCGGTCTCGATCACTGCAATCCCGTCGGCCAGGTTCAACGCCGTGCGGAACGAATCGGCCAGCCGCGTCTCCAGCCCCTCTTTCACGACGATCCGGTCGACCACGACATCGACATCGTGGCGCAGCTTCTTGTCCAGCGTCGGCGGTTCATCCAGATCGTAGAAAGTGCCATCGACCTTTACGCGCTGAAACCCCTGTTTGCGCAGGTCGAGAAATTCCTTGCGATACTCGCCCTTGCGGTCGCGGATGATCGGGGCAAGCAGGTAGGCACGCGCGCCCTCCTCCATCGCCATCACCGCGTCGACCATGTCCTGCACCTGCATTGCAGTGATCGGCAGGCCAGTTGCCGGACTGAACGGCGTGCCGACTCGGGCGAACAGCAGGCGCATGTAGTCATAGATCTCGGTGACGGTGCCAACCGTGGAGCGCGGGTTCTTCGACGTCGTCTTCTGCTCGATCGAAATGGCGGGCGAGAGGCCGGAGATGTGGTCGACATCCGGCTTGCCCATCATGTCGAGGAACTGCCGCGCATAGGCACTCAGGCTCTCGACATAGCGGCGCTGGCCTTCGGCATAGATCGTGTCGAACGCCAGCGAGCTTTTGCCAGACCCCGACAGCCCGGTGATCACCACCAGTTTGTCGCGCGGAATGTCCACATCGACGTTCTTCAGATTGTGCTCGCGCGCGCCGCGCACCTCGATGAACTTCTGTTCCGCCATGACCCACCTCACACCAAGGCTAACAGATAAGGGCGAATCATCGGCTTTCCAACTGGAAAATGTGAACGAAGAGTGAACTCATACCGGCTATGGGAATTCTTCTGTGGAGGAGCTTTACATATTCTACTTTCGGAATATATAGGAAGCGACCACGAAAGGACCAAAAATGTTCAACTTCCTGAAATCCGGCAGCGCCACCGCCAAACTGACTGCCGCCGACGCCGTCGTCCGGCTGGCGAAGGGTGAAATCACTGTGATCGACGTGCGGGAGGCGGCGGAGATTGCCGCCTCTGGCAAAGCCAAGGGCGCCCTGCACATCCCGTTGGCGCTGATCCCCTTGAAGGCCGATCCAAAGGCGCCCGATGTCGCCAAAGGTCTGGACCTGACCAGGCCGGTCGCGGTCTATTGTGCTTCGGGAATGCGCTCTGGCTCGGCAGTCACCGTCTTGAAGAAGCTCGGCTATGATGCGCATAACATTGGTACAATCCGCGATTGGGCGGCAGCGGGCGGTGCGATCAGCCGCTGACCCGCCGGCGCGCCTGAAGTGCGTGGATCAGGATGCCAAGGGCGTAGACGGTGGCCAGAAACAAGCTCAACCCCGTCACCCCGGTCTTGGCTAGAATGATGGCCATCACTGGCGTGCCGGTGGTAGTTCCCAGATTGCCCAACTGGGCAATCGCCCCTGACGCGCGGGCGCGGTCCTCGGCTGATGGGTTCAATTGCGCCATGGCGGCAAAACTCGGCCCCGGCATCAGGCCAACGGCGACCGACAGCAGCAAGATCGCTGCGGTCTCCATCAGCCCAGAGCCCCAGAACAGCCACAATGCCACGCTGGCCACGATCCCCAGGGCAAACCCGCTCTGCACCACCCGCACCGCCGCCATGCGCGACAACAGCCACACGCCCAGGGTCAGCGAGGTCACGATCGACAGCAACGGCATCGCCACCGCAACAAATCCGCCCCAGCCCGGCGTCGCAGCCGCGGGCAACAACGTCAACAACGCCACGTAAGTCACGGTGTAGCAAACAAATCCCATCGCCGGTGCCCCCAGAAAGGGTGAAGCGTAGATCGCCAGATGCTGTCTGAACAGTCCGGGTCCACCCTGCGGCACGACCTGCCGTACATCTTCCGGCATCAAGGCCGACAGCAGCCCCAGCATTCCGACCATCCATACGGCATGGGCCCAGAACAGCGCCGGATCGCCGAACCAGGCCACAAACGGCGGCGCGACATAGGCCAGAATTGCAAAGGTCAGGCCGAAGAACGTCGACCAAAGTGCCATCGCCGCCCCCAGCAAATGCCGCGGCGCCACCGCAGCAATCGCCGCCGGACCCACGACGACAATCGTCAGATGCGACACCCCCTCCAGCAACCGCGTGGCCATCATCACGGGATAGGGCGGCAGAAAACTCTGCACCACAGAAACCACCGCGCCCAATCCGAGGGCCCAGAGAATCGCCCGCCGCGCCCCGATTCGCGACACCAGCAGCCCGGCCGAGGTGCCAAAGATCAGCCCGACAATCCCGACAATCGACACCATGAAGCCGATACCCACCGGCCCGGCCGACGCGTAATGCCGCTCAAGATCCTGATAAAGAATGGAAATCTTGCCAAACTGCGCCGCAGCTCCCAATCCGGCACACCAAAGCACCAGAACGATCAAGATTTGGCGCATGTCGCAATCCTCAGCTTTTCGGGAACATGTTCAAGACGGACGGTGTTGTAGACGCAATGGCCGTCGCGGATGGCGACCAGGGTAAAATCAAATGAGGACGATCATGGCCAAACTTAAAAATCTGGAAGACCTGTTTCACGACACGCTGAAAGACGTCTACTACGCGGAACGCAAGATCTACAAGTCATTGCCCAAGATGATCAAGGCCGCGCAGTCTGACGATTTGCGGGCCGGTTTTGAAAAGCATCGGGCCGAAACCGAGGGCCATATCGAACGGCTTCAGCAAGTGTTCGACCTGCTGGGCAAGCCCGCCCGGGCCAAGACCTGTGATGCCATCGAAGGCATCCTGACCGAGGCCGAGGAGATCATTGCCGATTTCAGCGATACGGCGGCGCTGGACGCAGGGCTGATTTCTTCGGCGCAGGCCGTCGAACATTATGAGATCACCCGTTATGGCACCCTGCATCGCTGGGCCACCGTTCTGGGCATGACAGAAGCTGCGACGCTGCTGCAATCCACGCTGGATGAAGAGTACAAGACCGATGACGCGCTGACCGCGATGGCGGATGCGGGCATCAACCGCCACGCGGAAAAAGAAGCCGCCTGACAACAGTGGCGGGGACCCCGGTTTTGGGATCCCTGCCGCTACATCCTGCAACCGTCAGAAATGCAGCGCGCGACCATAGGCGTCCAGCACTGACTCGTGCATCATTTCGGACAGGGTCGGATGCGGGAACACGGTGTTCATCAACTCCTGCTCCGTCGTCTCCAATTCGCGCCCGATGACGTAGCCTTGGATCAGTTCTGTCACTTCGGCACCGACCATATGGGCGCCCAGCAGTTCACCGGACTTGGCATCAAAAACGGTCTTGATCATTCCTTCAGGCTCGCCCAAGGCAATTGCCTTGCCGTTGCCGATGAACGGGAAATGGCCGACCTTCACCGTATAGCCCGCTTCCTTGGCCTTGGCCTCGGTCATGCCGACTGAGGCGACCTGCGGCTGGCAATAGGTGCAGCCGGCAATAGAGCCGGGCTTGATGGGATGAGGATGGCCACCCGCGATCAGTTCGGCGACCATAACGCCTTCGTGGCTCGCCTTGTGCGCCAGCCACGGTGCACCGGCGATGTCACCGATGGCAAAAAGCCCGTCCACACCAGTCCGGCAAAATTCGTCGGTCACCACATGGGTCCGGTCAAGCTTGACCCCCAATGCCTCCAGCCCCAGCCCTTCGACATTGCCGACAATGCCGACCGCCGAGATAACGGTGTCGAACTCCAGCGTCGTGGTACCCTTGGCATCCTCCAGATGGGCGACGACCTTGCCGGACGAGCGGTCCAGCTTCTTCACCGTGGTCTTTTCGAGGATCTTCATCCCCTGCTTCACGAAAGCTTTCTTGGCAAAGGCTGAAATCTCGGCATCCTCGACCGGCAGCACCCGGTCCAGCACCTCGACCACCGTGGTATCGGCGCCGAGGGTGTTGAAGAAGGAGGCAAATTCGATCCCGATGGCACCCGAGCCGATCACCAGCAGCTTTTTCGGCATCCGCTTGGCGACCAGAGCGTGGCGATAGGTCCAGACCAGATCGCCGTCCGCCTCCAGCCCCGGCAGTTCGCGGGCCCGCGCCCCGGTGGCGAGAATGATCGACTTGGCGGTCAATTCCTCAACGCCCTTGTCGGTTTTGACCGCCACCATACCCTTCTTGGGCAGTGTCGCCTCGCCCATGAACACCGTGACCTTGTTCTTTTTCATCAGATGACCAATGCCGCCCGACAATTGCTTGGCCACCGCCCGCGACCGCGCCACAACGGCCGCCAGATCGAAACTGGCCCCCGTGACGGCAAGACCGAATTCCTTGGCCCGGTGCATCAGATGGTACACTTCGGCGGTGCGCAGCAGGGCTTTTGTCGGGATGCAGCCCCAGTTCAGACAGATGCCGCCAAGGTTTTCGCGCTCGACAATGGCGACTTTCAGACCCAGTTGCGCGGCCCTGATGGCTGCCACATAGCCGCCCGGTCCGGCACCGATCACGATCACGTCGAAACTTGCAGCCATCTTTTCCTCCCGAGGACGGGCTTTGCGGCCCGAAAAAAGTAGTTTGGCATTAAACCATTATTTTCATCGCAGCAACAAGGCCAGAGCCCTACCGCTATGCACCCTCTGCATGGCTTGCCTTCAACGCTTCGACCACGGCGCCGTAGCCACCCTTCTGCAGAAACTCCGCCTCTTCCGGCGTGCTTTCCCGGCCAAAGGCTGCGTTGCGGAACGGGAACCGGCCAAAGCGAGCGATGATTTGCTGATGCGCCCGGGCGTGCAGAACCATTGTGGGGTCCAGCGGCAACCGTTCTGCCATCAGGGACACCGCCAAGGCCTGATCTTCCGGGTCTTCGGAATGTTCGAACGGCAGGTAGAAAAACATCCGCTCCGGCTCTGGTGCTGCCATGTCCCAGCCTTCCGCAATCGCCCTGCGGGCGGCGTCGCGGGCCTGCGGATCGGTGGCAAAGGCCCGGGCAGAGCCGCGGTGGATGTTGCGTGACATCTGATCGCAGACGACCAGATAGGCCAGCGTCGGGCCGGGTCCATCAACCCAATGCTCCAGCCCGCCATCCATTGCGGCCTGCAAGACCTCGGCAAAACGGTCGCGGATCTCGGCGTCCAGATCTTCGCCGCCGGCGAACCAGCCATCTTCGCCGACCTCACCGATCCAATAGTCCAGCACTTCTACCGGGTCTGCCATGTCAGCCTCCATCCTGAAGCCAGCGTGACATGTTTGCCTCCGGGGTGCAACGCAGACGGGCAAAGCACCGGCTCAGTCGCGGCGATGGCCTTCGTCGGTTTTCTCCAAAGCGGCCTCGATCCCGATCACCGACACGTTCGGGGTGATTGCGGTAAAGCTGGTGTTGACCGAGGGCGCGACCCGCTGTGTCATCCGCCAGCCGGTATAGGTCGCCAGCACCGCGAACAGCACCGCGATGACCACGAAAAACCCGTCAGGCCCGATCTGCGCCATCAGCCAGCCGGTGATCAGCGGGCCGGAGATGGCCCCCAGACCGTTGATGAACATCAGCCCGGCCGAGGCCCCGGCCATCTCGGAATTGTCGAGATAGTCGTTCACATAAGCCACCAGCAACGAATAGACCGGGTTGGATATCCCCCCGGTCAGCGCGCCGACAATGACCAGTGCCACAAACGGCGTATCGGCAAATGGCAGCAGGTTCCACAGCACCGGCACCGCGCAGACCACTGCGCCAATTGCGGTAAGCGCCAGCACCAGCAGGCGGCGGTCCATCCGGTCGGACATCCAGCCAATGGGATATTGCAGAACCAGACCGCCGACATAGATGAAGGCCACAAAGATCGAGATTTCGCGAACCGACAGCCCCGCCTGCGTCCCCCAGACCGAAGCCATGCCGAACTGCGCCGCAAACACCCCGCCCAGCAGGAACATGCCCACACATCCCAGTGGCGAGGCGCGGTACAACCGCAGAAAGCTCAACGCCTTGGTGCTGCCGAACGAAGGAGCCGGTGCGGCGGTCAGCAGAATGGGCGTGAAGGCCAGCGAAACCAGGATCGACGGGATGACGAACAGGATATAGCCCGACGGATCGCCGACGTTCAGCAGGAATTGCGCCGCGATGATCCCCACCATCTGCATGATCAAGTACAACGACAGCGCCTGCCCGCGGGTCTGGTTGGTCGCGGCAGAGTTCAGCCAGCTTTCCGCCGTGATATAGACCCCGGAAAACGAAAACCCGATCAGCACGCGCATCAGGGCCCAGGCGATCCAGTTTGGCGACACAGCATACATCACCAGCACGGCCGATATCAGCGACCCGAGGGCGGCAAACACCCTGACATGGCCGACCCGCCGGATCATCTCGGGTGCCATGCGCGAGCCGAACAGGAAGCCAAGGAAATAGGCCGACATCACGATCGACATGTGCAACGTGCTGAAATGCTCGATACTGCCACGGATGCCCAGCAAGGTGCCCTGCATGCCGTTGCCCAGCATCAGCAGCATGATGCCGAGAAGCAGCGCCCAGGAACTGCGAAGAACGGTTAGCATGGCGGACCTTCCAGAAAAACTGCCCCCAACGTAACGCGGAAGGCGGGGCCGTGGACAACAGGAGCGACACCGCAGGACGCTTTTCGCACCTTACGGAATCAGCAGCGAGCTATCGCCATACGAGAAGAAGCGATAGCCCTGATGTACCGCATGATCGTAAATCTTCTGAATACGCCCATGGCCCATCAGGGCCGCGACCAGCATCAACAGCGTAGATTTCGGCAGGTGGAAATTGGTCATCAAGGCATCAGTCACCCGGAACCTGTAGCCCGGATAGATGAAAATATCGGTCGTGCCGGTCCACGCCACCACTTGCCCCGACGCCGCCGCCGTCTCGATCAACCGCAAGGCCGTGGTGCCAACCGGGATGACCCGACCGCCCGCCTGCCTGGTTGCGTTGATCTCTGCCGCCGCCGCTGCCGACACCTGCCCCCACTCGGCGTGCATCCGGTGGCTCGTCACATCTTCGACCTTCACCGGCAGGAAGGTTCCGGCACCGACATGCAGGGTGACCTCGGTGAAGGTGACACCCATCGCGGCCAGAGCCTTCAACAATGGCTGATCGAAATGCAGACTGGCGGTGGGGGCCGCCACAGCTCCGGCGTGGCGGGCGAAGACGGTCTGGTAATCGACCCGGTCCGCGGCATCCGCCGGACGTTTGGCGGCAATATACGGGGGCAATGGCATCGCACCGGCTGCGTTCAGCGCCACGTCGAAATCGTCGCCGGTCAGGTTGAACTCCAGCACCAGATCAGTTTCACCTTTCGCCGCGACCGTGGCCGACAGCGCATCGGAAAACCGGATCACCTCGCCAACCTGCACCTTGCGCAGTGGCTTGGCCAAGGCCCGCCAGCCCCGGGCTTGTGGTTCCAACAGGGTGATCTCCACCTTCGCCAGGGCTTCACCGCGCTGGCGATGGCCGAACAGCCGCGCCGGGATGACTTTGGTGTTGTTCAGGATCAGCCGGTCACCCGGCCGGAAAATATCCACCAGATCAAACACATGCCGGTCAGTGATCGCGTCGCCCTCGGCCAGCAGCAGCCGCGCGGCGGTGCGGGGGCGGGCGGGGCGTGTGGCAATCAGTCCCTCTGGCAGGTCGAAATCAAAATCGGACAGTTTCACTGGCTGTCCCCCGCATCAGGCCCCAGCGTCGGCGGCGGCGCGCGGAACAGGTCGCGGAACATGCCGGGCGTCAGGATCGACAGCGGGTTGACCTGCACATCCGGGTCGTCCGCCGTACCCTTCAACCGGTAGGCAAAGCCGAACAGCCCCTCGCCCTTGCGCGTCAGGATCGAGCCGATGCCGTTCAGCAGATAGATCGGCGACACCACCCCGGTCATGTCCAGCTTTGAGGTGTCGGAATGATAAAGACCCTGCATCGACACCCCCATCGACACCCCGACAGCCGAGCCCTTGTAGACGTCGATCGCATTCGGCGTCATCAGAAATTCGGCCTGCGCGGTGTTGAACACGATACCGTCGCCGTTCAGCTGATCCAGCAACCCGATGATCGAAATGGCGCTCAAGAGATCGGCCATCACCGAGCCGGACTTGACCCGCAGATTGCCGATCTTGGCCGTGCCATCATAGTTGCCCTCGGTCGCCTGTGGGACCAACGTCATGTCGAGCGAGCCGCCAAACGCCGACGAAAACATCCCAGCCGATTTCATCGCACCACCGGCATCGCCGGATTGCACCCGGACCGCCGTGCCATGGGCACTCGGCCCGACCGAGCCGGTCACGGCGGTCTGACCGTTTATCTTGCCGCTGAAGTTGCCGTTAAAGCCGCCTTTCAGGGTGAAGTCGCCCTGAAACCCGGTCAGTTTGATACCATCGGTGATCCGCAAGGCCGCCAGATTGACGGCAATCGGGCTGCCATCGGCCGAGCCTGACGAGCCGCGGCTGCTGGGAAACTTGCGGATGTCGATACTGCCCGAGGTCACCGCCAGCCCAACCGGTCGCGACCCGCGGCCTCTGATCTCGACCGCACCGTTGAGCCAGCCGCCCAGCGTCACATTGGAAAACTGCGCCACATCCAGCCCGCCATCGCCCTTCAGCTTGACCCGACCCGTCGCTGTCAGCCCGGCGCCGCTGACCTTCAGTGTGGTCACATCGGGCACAGGGCCCAGCGTCACCTCGGAGTCCAGCCGCCCTGCCGCCCCCGCCGCCTTGCGCCAGCCAAGTTCAGGAATTGCCAGGATAATTCCCTTCAGATCGGACGTCAGCGTCATCGTGGGAGACGCCCCGCGTGGCAGGCTGATCGCCACGGTCCCGCTCCCCTCACCCGAAACCATGCTTTTGGGCAGACCCAGACCGAACTCCTCCACCGCCTTTTGCGACAGGGTCACCGTGCCATCGATCCGCGCCGGCCCCGGGGCAAGGCCGAAATCCTGCGCAAACGTCACGTTGAACGGCACCTTGCCGATCAATCCCGGCCCGGCGATTGTCATGCCTTTTTCATCTGCCGTCACCGTCAGCACGGGCGCGGTGATCGTCCGGCCCTTGACCACCTTGTCCGAGGCAAAATCGCGCACAGTTCCCTTGACCGCATAGATCACGTCGCCAAAGCCGATCTGGTTGACAAGTGGCAGCGTGATATGTGCCACCACCGCTGCGGTCCCGGTCCCCAGATCCACCGGCTGACCGGCCTTTTCCATGTAGTGGAACGGCGGCTGGTCCAGAAGTGACAGCATGGCGCTCAACGGTGCCATGGCCTTCAGGCTGACATCGCCGTAAGCCGGATGCGCGAGGATATCCGGCACCGCAAACACCGTGCCTGACACATCGACGGCCCCGCCCTCGGGTGGCGTCACATGGCCCTTGGTCATCACCTGGGTAAAGGTGGTGCCGATGATGGTCGAATAGCCATCCGCACCGGTCACCAGCGGCATCTGGTTCATGAACCGCACATCGGTGTTCTGGAAGCTGTAGCCCAGTTCCATCTTCGGCTCGCTGCCCGGCTCGATCCGCAAGGCGGCCCGAACATTGGTCAGTTCGGCGTTGCGGATGTTGTCCTTGATCCACAACCGGGTGTTCGGCACCACGCGCGGCGGCCAGAGTGCCAACAGGCGGTCCAGTGTCACCTTGTTGATCGCCACATCGACAGCCGAGCGCCAGCCGCCGGTATCCGCCGCGACATGGCCCGACACCCGCAAGGTCTGATCGCCCGCAACAAGACTCGCCTGCCCTAGATCAACCGCAAACGGGTCGAGCCGCAGCCGCAAGTCAATCGCGCCCTGCGAAAACTCCACCGGCTTTTCGAACAGACCCTCGGGGTCGACCTTCAATTCGGAAATCGCGATCTGGCCCAGAAAAGCCGCCGGCCTGCGGTCTGACAACGCCCCGGTGACCGGTCGCCCGTCGGCATCCACCATATAGGCCCGGCCTGTTGCCTTGGCGCGCAACGACGCACTTTGCACCGACAGATCAGTCAGCAGGATACGACCGTCCGCCGGTTCATAGCCGAGACCAATGCTCGCCTGATCGAACGGAATCGCGGTGGTGTTCTCTGCCGGTTTCAAGGCGCCTGCCCCAAGATCGAGACGGCCGGACATTTCCTGAATGCCGTCCTTGTCGATGGTCGCGGCAATCTGGCCGGAAATCGGCGCGTCGAGCACACCGAGAAAGCCCAGCAAGGCGGTCTGCGACGCCAGATCCTTGGCGGCCAGTTGATCGACCTGTGCCGTCACCCGTGCCCTGCCTGCGCCCTTGGCCGCCACCACGGTCAGCACTGCGCGCGCCGGGGCCGAAGCTCCGGTGACCAGCGACATGCCCAGTTCCGCCGCGAGTTCATCGCTGCGATTTTCAAAACTCAAACGCCCGTCGCCAACCTCCCAGGTCTTGCCCTCGCGCAGGTCGGTCAGGGTCAGGGACAGCGCCTCGACCTCGATATTGGTCAATTGGGTCAGCGCAGGCTGGGCGAACATCTGATCGGCGGCGTCGAACAAAGCGGCGAGGCTTTTGATCTGCGGCCCCTGCCCGTCACCAAACGCCAGATCGAAATGGCCGTCCTGATCCCGCCGGACCGCCAACCGTGCTCCGATGATCCGCAGGCTTTTGGCGCGGAACTTGCCGTGCAGCAGGCTGTCACCGTCAAAACTCATTTGGGTTTCCGGCAGGGTCAGCAGGGCCTTGCCCTCGGCCTGCAGCAGCCGGACCTGTTCCAGCACCAGATGCGGCACCCAGTCGTCACCCACCATTACCTCGATGCCGCCGACCGCGATGCCGCCCTTTTGCAGCGATGGGCCAAGGGCGACATTCAGCCGCTGCTCGACCTCGGCCACGGCCCAGATCGGCAGGCGGATCGGCGTGCCGATCAGAGTATAAATTCCGAATGCCGCACCAAAGACCAGCAATAGCAGCGTCAACCGACCGCCAACTCCCGACCCGCGCCGCCGCCGCCGACGCGGCGCGACTTCGGGCACCACCGCCGCATTCCGCGCGGCAATTGCCTGATCTTCGTTGACCAGCAGCAAGGGCTCCAACTTGCCGGCATTGGGGTCAGGGGTCATCCCTTCACCTGTATCTGCCGTTGTCATTGCCGCCCTTTCGGTGTTCTTGGACCCCGTGTCCTCCGTTGCCTTGATCTTTGACCAAAGGCAACCAGATCGCCAAGGGTATGATATCAAAATGCAAGGAGCCGCGCATGATCACCGAAGGCCAAAGTGCCCCCGATTTCACCTTGCCGCGCGACGGCGGCAGCATGGTCACCCTGTCGACCCTGCGTCCCGCTTCTGTGGTTCTGTTCACCTATGGCGGCGACGGCACACCAACTTGCACCAATGAGGTGATGGAATTCAACGGCTTGCACGACGCATTTAAAGCGGCGGGCGTCATCGTCCTCGGCCTGTCCAAGGACAGCGTTGCCAAACACGACAAATTCATCGCCAAAATGGGCATCACCCTGGCGCTGTTGTCCGATCACGGTGGACATGTGATGGAGGATTGGGGGGCGTTCGGCGAAAAGCTGTTCTTCGGCAAGCTGGTGCAGGGTGTCTTGCGTTCCACATTCCTGATCGATGGTGCAGGCCGCATCGCCAGGGTCTGGAAGGTTGACCGCGTGAAATCCCATGCCGCCGAGGTGCTGGACCATGTGAAGGCCCAATGACGACGCTGGCCCAGATGGCGGTCGACGTTCTGACCACCGCCGACGCCCGCGCCAAAACCGCCCTCAGCCGCGCCTATGCCGCCACGTGGCGCGCGAGCCGCGCTGCCGGGACCTCGCTGGCCGTGGGCCACGCCGCCCCGCCCGCCAACCCCGCCCGTCCCGTGAAACCCGACCTGCTCGACCCGCGCGACGTGCCGCGCCGCCGTCCTGGTTCCCCGACTGGCCGAATTGCGCTGCTGCATGCCGTCGCGCATATCGAGTTGAACGCGGTTGACCTGCATTGGGACATCATCGCCCGGTTCACCGACCAACCGATGCCCATGGGTTTTTATGACGACTGGGTGCAGGCGGCCGATGACGAATCAAAGCATTTCAATCTGATGGCCGATTGCCTCGAGGGCCTTGGCAGCCATTACGGTGCCCTGCCCGCCCATGCCTTCATGTGGCAGGCGGCGTCGGACACCGCAAACGACCTGCACGGCCGCCTTGCCGTGGTGCCGATGGTGCTGGAGGCGCGCGGGCTCGACGTCACGCCGGGCATGATCGAACTGTTCCGCAAGGCAGGAGATACCGCCGCCGTGGCAGCCCTTGAAACCATTTACAAGGACGAGGTTGCCCATGTCGCCTATGGGTCCAAATGGTTCAACTGGCTGTGTGGCCGGGCGGGCGATGACCCGAAAGAGGTGTTCCACAGCCTGGTCCGCCGCTATTTCCATGGCAGTCTGAAGCCGCCCTTCAACGAAGAAAAGCGCGCCGAGGCTGGCATCCCGCCCGATTTCTACTGGCCACTGACCGAGCCTCTCTGACACAAGCAAATCTTCTGCGAAGATTTTTCGCAGAAAAATCGTGGCTTTCGGTCCCTCACGCCAAAGTGATCGGCAGAATCTTGCCGACATAGAGCGGATATTCGCGGTCAAAATCATCACAGGGACCAAATTTGTTGCAGGCCAGAAATCCACTGGTTAATCAACAGGACCATCGCCCGTCGGGCAGCGGGCCACGCCCATCCTCAAATGACCGGAACAACGACACGTGCTCACGCGCCTTTCCTATCGGCTCAACCTGACACTGGAGCGCTATTTTCCCGAGCAACGCCTGTTCCTGAAGTCCGACACCACCACCCGTTTCATCCGTCTGCGTCCGGCCACCCAAGCCGTCGGGGCGACGATTGCCGGTCTCGCGCTGTGCTGGACGATCTTTGCCACCGCCATCCTGCTGATGGATTTCATCTCCTCTGGCAATTCGCGCGTGCAGATCCAGCGTCAGACCACGCTTTACGAACAGCGCATCAATGCCCTGTCCGACGACCGCGATCTCCGGGTTGCCGAGGCAGCCGGGGCGCAGGACCGCTTCAACCTCGCGCTCGCCCAGGTCTCGGCAATGCAGGAACGCCTGCTCGCCTCCGAAGACAGCCGGCGCGAGCTGGAAACCGGGGTCGACGTCATTCAGAACACCCTGCGCCGCGCCATCAAGGAACGCGACCAGGCGCGCGCCGAATCCCAGCGGATGACCGAGGCCTTTGCCCAGCAAACCGGCGTCACCCATTCCGACATGGGCCGCATCCATGACACCGAGGCGACGCTGGACATGGTCACCACCGCCCTGTCCGACACCGCCAAGGAACGTGACGCGAAGGATGTGGAGGTGATCAAGGCCGAGGCTGAAACCACCGCCGCCGAAAAGCGCAACGCCGATATCGAGGCCCGCAACTCTGTCATCTTCGGCAAGCTGGAAGAGGCATTGACGATTTCGGTGCAGCCACTGGAAAAGATGTTCAAGGATGCCGGCATCAACCCCAATCAGCTGATCGACTCCGTCCGCTCGGGCTATTCCGGTCAGGGTGGCCCGTTGTCGCCGATCTCGTTGTCGACCATGGGGCTGATGGGCAGCCCGGATGAAACCCGCGCCAATGCCATTCTGGCCAGTCTCGACAACCTCAACCTCTACCGTATCGCAGCTTTCAAGGTGCCGCTGGGCCTGCCGCTCAAAACCTCTTTCCGCCTCACTTCGGGCTTTGGCTATCGTAATGATCCGATCAACGGGTCAGGTCGTCAGCATGAGGGCCAGGATCTGGCGGGCGACTATGGCTCGCCGGTCTACAGTACCGCAGATGGCACCGTCACCTATGCCGGTTGGGAAAACGGTTATGGCCGTCTGATCAAGATCCAGCACGCCTTCGGCATCGAAACCCGGTACGGCCACTTGTCGCAGATCAGGGTAGATGTCGGTCAAAAGGTATCGCGTGGCGACCGGATCGGTGATATGGGCAATTCGGGCCGGTCCACCGGCACACATCTTCACTACGAGGTCCGCCTCAGCGGAACCGCCGTCAATCCGATGACCTTCATAAGGGCAGCGAACAATGTTTTCTAAAAGCCGTATCAACGAACCGGGTCCCAAGGCGGGCGAAGGCGACAAACCCAAGACTGCAGAGGCCCCTATGACCAAACCGTCCACCGATTTCACTCCCACTGCGCCCAAGGGCAAGGCTGGCGTCTCGGTCTTGTCGGCCGATCTGACCGTCGTGGGCAATCTGCGCACCTCCGGTGACATTCAGGTCGAAGGCACCGTCGAGGGCGATATCCGCGCCCATCTCTTGACTGTCGGCGAAAGCGCCACGATCCGTGGCGAAATTGTCGCCGATGATATCGTGGTCAACGGCCGGGTGATCGGCAAGGTCCGTGGTCTGAAGGTCCGGCTGACCTCGTCGGCGCGGGTCGAGGGCGACATCATCCACAAGACCATCGCCATCGAGAGCGGCGCGCATTTCGAAGGCTCGGTCCAGCGTCAGGAAGACCCGCTGGCCCAAGGCCGCACCGCCCTGCCGCCGCCGACAGCCACGACCGCTGCCGAAAGCGTCTGATCCCGCACCCTGGAGCCGGTTGACCGTGAATGGTGCGTGACCTCACGCACCATTTCTTTTTGCGAACCATTCGCAACGTCATTGAGATGTGGTTAACAAAAACAATTAACTATTTGTTTTTGCATGATAAAATAGCGCGTTGCACGGTCGGACTCGCCCCTTGCGCGCGACCGCTTATTCTGACAGGTCTTGGGCCTTCCTCTGACCCCTCCGGACATCTTGACCCAATCCGCCCTCGCGCCCGAACGCCCGCCAGAAAGACCCGCCGAACGGCCTTTGGTCTGCCGCCCCGAGCATCGCCGCCTGATCATGGCGGCGGCAGTGCTGGCCTCGTCGATGGGTTTCATCGACAGTTCGGTCACCTCGATCGCCCTGCCCGCGATCCGGTTGTCGCTCGGCGGTTCACTGGCCGCCGCGCAATGGGTGTCGGGGGCCTATCTTCTGACCCTGTCGTCGCTGATCCTGGTTGGCGGGGCGGCGAGTGACCGGTTCGGCACGGTCCGGGTCTATGTCGCGGGGATCGTGATCTTCGTGGCCAGTTCGGCGATCTGCATGCTGGCCCAAACCATGGTGCAGCTTGACATGGCCCGGGCGGTGCAGGGTTTCGGGGCGGCGCTGATGGTGCCCGGGTCGATGACGCTGATCTCGCGCGCCTATCCCCGCGCCCAACGTGGCGCCGCGCTGGGGATCTGGGCCGCCGCTGCTACCGCCACCACGGCGTCAGGCCCGGTGCTGGGTGGCCTGCTCTTGACCCTTGGCGGTCCGGAGATCTGGCGCGCGATCTTTGCGTTGAACCTGCCGCTGGGTTCCGCGGCGCTGTATCTGCTTTACCGCTACGCGATGGCCGACCCGGGGCGGCCGGACACGCCGCTTGATATTCCCGGCGCGGGCCTCGCGACGCTCGGCCTCGGCCTGCTCGCCTGGGCGTTGACCAAGGAGGGGCAGACCAGCCTTTTGCTGGTCGGCGCGGCGTTGGCGCTGGCGCTGTTTCTCTGGCGCGAGGCGACGGCGAAGGCCCCGATGATCCGGCTGGGCATGTTCCGCAGCCGTGGCTTTGCACTGGCCAATCTGGCGACGCTGTTCCTTTATACCGGCCTGACCGGGGTGATGTTCTACTTGCCGATGACGGCGATCTCGGTCTGGGGGATCAGCCCGATTGGCGTGACCGCCGCATTCCTGCCGACCTCGTTGATGATCACCGCCCTGTCGTCAACCACCGGCAAGCTGGCTGATCGCATCGGCCCCGGCCCCTTGATGACGGTGGGCGCGGCGCTGGTGGCATGCGGCTATGCGGCGCTGGCGTGGAATGCGCCGAGCGGACAGTTTTACAGCCATATCGTGCCGTTCATGGCTCTGGTCGGGTTCGGCATGGCACTTGTCGTGGCCCCCTTGACCGCGGCAATCATGGAATATGCCGACGACAGCGAACAGGGCGCCGCGTCAGGCATCAACAACGCCGTCGCCCGCGCCTCGGGTCTGATCGCCGTGGCAGCGATGGGCAGCGTTGCAAGATGGTCCTACGGCGCGGTCACTGCCGACACGCCCGGCTTTGGCCTGCCCGGCGCGTCCGCCAGCCACATCGCCGCCACCAGCACCGCATTTTCCCACATCGCTGCGGCCTCAGCCGTGATGGCGCTGGCTTCGGCAACTGCTGCCGTGCTGATCGGCCGGAAGCGGTAAGGCTGGAAAAAAACCCTTCACGGAATTGAACTCTGGGGCGACGCTCCCCCGCGTATGGCCTTGAGTTCGACAGGCGGCAGGTACGCTGGTTATTCCTCGGCGTTGGCCTCCGCCCGGCTCTTGCCTGCCACGTCCATCGCCAGCGTCGCCGCCATGAAGCGGTCAAGATCGCCGTCCAGCACACCTTGGGTGTCGCTGGTTTCCACATTGGTCCGCAGATCCTTGACCATCTGATAGGGCTGCAAGACGTAAGAGCGGATCTGGTTGCCCCAGCCCGCATCGCCCTTGTTCTCATGTGCCTCGTTGATCGCGGCGTTGCGCTTTTCCATCTCCTGCTGGTACAGCCGGGATTTCAGCGCCTGCATCGCAATATCGCGGTTCTGGTGCTGCGATTTCATCGACGAGGTCACCACGATGCCGGACGGGAAATGGGTGATCCGCACCGCCGAGTCGGTCTTGTTGACATGCTGACCACCGGCGCCTGACGAGCGGTAGGTGTCGATGCGGATGTCCTTGTCCTGCACCTCGATCTCGATGTTGTCGTCGACCACCGGATAGACCCAGACCGAGGCGAACGAGGTTTGCCGCTTGTCGGCCGAGCCGAACGGACTGATGCGGACCAGCCGGTGCACGCCAGACTCGGACTTCAGCCAGCCATAGGCGTTATGGCCGGAAATCTTGTAGGCCGCCGATTTGATCCCGGTCTCGTCGCCCGCGGTTTCCGATTGCAGTTCAACCTTGTAGCCCTTTGACTCGGCCCAGCGATAATACATCCGCGCCAGCATGGACGCCCAGTCACAGCTTTCGGTCCCACCGGCCCCGGCGTTGATTTCCAGAAAGGTGTCGTTGCTGTCGGCCTCGCCGTTCAAGAGCGCTTCCAGCTCCTTGCCCGCCGCCAGATCCATCAACGCCCGCAGTGCCACCTCAGCCTCGGCGATGATCTCGTCGTCGCCCTCGATCTCACCCAGTTCGATCAGTTCGACATTGTCGCGCAACCCCTGGTCCACCAACTTGTAGGTCGACAAGGCGTCCAGCAGTCCCTGACGTTCCCGCATCAGTTTCTGCGCCCGGGTCGGATCGTTCCACAGATCCGGCGCTTCGATCATCGCGTCGAACTCTTCCAGCCGGTGGGCCGAGGTTGCAATTTCCATCCGCTGACCCAGCAGTTTCAGCGACTTGGCAATCGCATCGACAGTGTTCTGGGTTTCAGTGCGCATGGCGAAGCATTCCTGGATCATAGGTTCGGGCCGGGGTGATAGCGGCAAGCGGCATTGGGGGCAAGACGATCAGTACAGCCCGCCCGCACTGAGCGAGCCAAAATTGGCTTTCTTCGGCACCGATTTCACCGTGCCATCCGAGGTTGTCACAGTCTCGGACGTGTCGGATTCGCCCGCCGCAAACAGCGGCAGGTTTTCCCCCATGCCAAAGCCACCATCGACCAGGGCGCCCAGACCGAACACCGGCTCTTCGCCGTCGCGGAAATATTCCGGCTGCACATTGGGACCCGAGGCGCCGTCAGGCAACTGCGCGCCGGTGTAGCGGTCGATGTTGATGAAATGGCCACCCGGTGGCACCTTGAACGCCGTGCCGCCAAAATGTTTGACCGCCTTTTCCATGAAGGCCTGGAAGATCGGCACACACAGCGTGCCACCAAACGCCCCCGGCCCCAGTGTGCGCGGCGTGTCAAAACCCATGTAACAGCCCGCCACGATGTTGGAGGTAAAGCCGATGAACCAAACGTCCTTGGCATCGTTGGTGGTCCCGGTCTTGCCTGCCACCGGCACCGACAGATGCACGCCGTGGCCCGACCCGCGCGAGATGACACCTTCCATCATCGAGGTCAGCTGATAGGCGGTGATGGCGTTCATCATCCGCTCGCGGTCGGAATTGATGGTGACCGGCTGTCCCGCCGGCAGCGTGTCGGCGTCGCAGTCGGTACAGGTGCGGGCATCGTGGCGGTAAATCGTCTTGCCATAGCGGTCCTGCACCCGGTCGACCAACGTCGGCTCCACCCGCTCGCCGCCATTGGCAAATTCGGCATAGGCGGCGACCATCTTGAACAGCGTGGTTTCCTGCGCGCCGAGCGCGTTGGCCAGCAACGGCTGCAATTTGTCATAGACGCCAAAGCGTTCGGCGTAGGCGGCCACCGTGTCCATCCCAACCTCTTGCGCGATCCGGATTGTCATCAGGTTCCGGCTCTGCTCGATGCCGGTCCGCATCGGCGTCGGACCATAGAACTTGCCGTTGGAGTTTTGCGGCGTCCACAGGCCCTGCGGCGTGTTCACCTCGATCGGCGCGTCGATGATGATGGTGGCCGGAGTAAAGCCTGAATCCAGCGCCGAGGCATAGACGAACGGTTTGAAGCTGGAGCCGGGCTGGCGCGATGCCTGCGTCGCCCGGTTGAACACCGAATCCTGATAGGAAAAGCCGCCCTGCATCGCGATGACCCGGCCGGTGTTGACGTCCATCGCCATGAAGCCGCCCTGCACCTCGGGCACCTGGCGCAGCGACCAGCGGACGAATGACCCGTCATCCGCCGTCACCGCCCGCACCATCACCACATCACCGACATCGACCAGATCGGCGGGTACCTTGGCCTTCTTGCCCAGCGTGCGGTCGGCATTGCGTTTGCGGGCCCAGGTCACATCCTTGGCCGGGATCGTGGTATCGGTGCCATCCTCGACGCCTTCGATCCCCAGCGTCGCCGTGTCCTCGCCCAGTGACAACACCACCGCCGCATGCCAGTCCTGCACGTCGCGCGGCAGATGCGCGACATTGGCCAACGCCTCGCGCCATTTGTCCGGGGCCAGCTCTTCCGGCTTTAGTGTCTTGCCTGTTCCGCGCCAGACCCCCTGACTGCGGTCATATTTCTCCAGCCCGTCCTGCAACGCCTCGGCGGCCAGCTTTTGAAACTCCGGGTTCTCGGTGGCGCGGATCGACAGGCCGCCCGAGAAGAACTCGCTTTCACCAAAGGTGCCCGACAACTGACGGCGGATCTCATCCGTGAAATAGTCACGCGGCGGCAGGACGTTGCGATAGGTCGGGAAATCGCCGTTCTGCACAGATTGCAGCGGGGCGTCCTTTTCCTTGGCATAGGTCGCGTCGTCGAGATAGCCGTTCTGCCACATCTCATGCAGCACATAATTGCGCCGGGCCAGCAGTCGGTCCTTGTTGCGAACAGGGTGATAGTCGCTGGGCGCTTTCGGCATCGACGCCAGCATCGCCGCCTCATGCGGGGCAAGGTCGGACAAAGGTTTGTTGAAATAGGTCTGCGCCGCCGCCGCCACACCGTAAGAGTTCTGGCCGAGGAAAATCTCGTTCAGATACAGTTCCAGGATCTTGTCCTTGCTCAGCGTCTTTTCCAGCCGCGCTGCGAGGATGATTTCCTTGATCTTGCGCTCGGCGGAGCGGTCACCCGACAGCAGGAAGTTCTTCATCACTTGCTGGGTGATGGTGGACGCGCCACGGGCGTTCTTGCCGCCCGACAGGATGGCATCCCGGCCGGCTGCGATCATGCCTTCGATGTCATAACCGGCATGTGTGTAGAAATGCTTGTCCTCGGCCGAGATGAAGGCTTCCTTGACCAGATCGGGAATGTCACCGATCGGCACGAACATCCGCCGCTCGGTCGCAAACTCGTCCATCACCGCGCCCTCGGCGGAATAGATTCGGCTGATCGTCGGCGGGGCATAGTTGGCCAGCGAATCGCTGCTCGGCAAGTCACGGGAATACATGTAAAAAACGCCGCCGACCGTCAGCGCCGTGAACAGCAGACCCATCGTCACCATCGTAAAGATGGCTCCGAGAAACTTTCCGATAAATCTCAGCACGTAGCGCCCCCTGGGTCCTGGCCCGCCTTATACACTCGACCGGTGGCAAAGGTCAAAACCATGGCTTCACCCGACATGGGATACAGCGCCGACCCGCGCAAGGGGTTACGGCTTGGTTGCCGCCCGCGCCGCATCATCGGCAGCCCAGGACTTCAAACCGTCACGGATCGCCTGCGCCATTTTCAGCCGCCAGTCGGCATCCGTCAGCCGCGCCAGATCACTGGCCGACGACATGAAGCCAAGTTCGATCAGCACTGACGGGATGTCGGGCGATTTCAGCACCGAAAACGACGCCTCCTGATGGGGATGGCGGTGCATCTTCAACCCCGCCCCCTTGATCGCCCCGACCATGGCATCGGCCAGCCTTGCGGTGCGCGGCTGGGTCTCGGTCCGCGCCATGTCCATCAGAACGGCAATCACCGTGTCGTCTTGTTGCTGCAGATCGACGCCCGCCAGCAGATCATCGCGGTTGTGCCGCTCGGCCAGCGTGGCCGAAGCCTTGTCGCTCGCCTCATCCGCCAGGGTATAAACGGTGGCCCCCACCGCCTCGCCCTCGGCAAGGGCATCGGCATGCAGCGCCAGAAACACCTGCGCCCCGGCCTGATGCGCAATCGAGATCCGGGTCTCCAGCGGCACGAAGGTGTCCTCCTCCCGCGTCAGGATCACCTTGAAGCCACCGGCGCGCAGCAGCACTTCCTTCAACTCGCGCGCAAAGACCATCATCAGCCCGGCCTCCGAGCGCCCGTCGCGCTCCGCCCCCGGATCAATGCCGCCATGCCCGGGGTCCAGCACCACGATCAGCGGCCCGGAACCGCGCGGCGGCACCGGGGTCAGCGCGGCAGCTTGCGGCAGCGCCCAGCCCTGTGGTTCCGGTTCCGCCGCCTTGATCGCAAAGGCCGCCTGCGTGGCCGGTTGCAGCTTCAGATGCACCGCAGCGGCATCCCCCGTCGACATGGCCGCTTCAGCCACCAGCATCGGCCCCGCCAGATCCATCACCAGCCGCGACCAGCCCGGCCGAAACACCCCAGCGCGTAGGCCAGTGATCCTGCCCCTGTCCCGGGGCATCAGTTCCAGCCCGGTCCAGTCGACTTCGCGGAAATCCAGAATCAGCCGTGGCGGCTGATCCAGCACCCGAACCCGCCACGGCACCGGCTGGCTGATCGCCAGCACCACATCCACCCCGTCGCCCTGTTGCACGACATGCGAGGCGTTGGGGTCCAGATGCGCCAAGGCCGACAGGTCCTGCGCCGCAACCCGGCCCAGCCCCAGCATCAACCCCAAGATCATCAGCCAAACGCGCATACCAACCCCCTGCATATTGGCAAAAATATCCCCGCCGGAGGCTCTGCCCTCACCGCGGCCGCTGCCCCATATAGTCCTGCAAGCGCCGCAACCCCTCCTTAATGTCGGCCGTCGCCCGCGCATAGGAAAACCGCAAGCTGCGCGCCCCCCTCAGCGGATCAAAGTCCAGACCCGGCGTCACCGCCACCCCAGCCTCACGCAGCAACTCGGCAGCAAACGCCAGCGAGTTGTCGGTCAGGTCACTGACATCGGCATAGATGTAGAACGCCCCATCAGGCGGCGCGATCTTGTCAAATCCCAGCATCAGTCGCCGGTTCTCGGCATAGGTCGCGCGGTTGGCCTCCAACTCGTCTATGCAGTCCAGCGCGGCGAGAGCCACGACTTGCGAGGCATGTGGTGCGCAGATGAACAGGTTCTGCGCCAGCCGTTCGACCGTGCGAATATGATCTTCCGGCACCACCATCCAGCCGGCACGCCATCCGGTCATGCTGAAATACTTGCTGAACGAGTTGACCACATAGATATCGTCGCTGATCTCCAGCGCCGACACCGCCCGGTCGCCATAGTGCAGCCCGTGGTAAATCTCATCCGACACAAAGCGCAGATCCCGCCCACCCGCATAGGTGATCAGGTCAGCCAAAGCCCGACGTGACAACATGGTGCCCGAGGGATTTCCGGGTGAGGCGACGATCAGGCCCTGCAGGTCCAGTCCGTCCAGATCGGCGGGCACCGGTTGCAGGCGGTTTTCTCGCCGGGCCTGCACGCCGACCGGTATCAGCGACAGCGCTTTCAATATCTGGCGGTAACTCGGATAGCCCGGCTCGCCCATGCCCACCCGATCGCCTGCATCAAAGAGCGCGGTGAAGGCCAGCAGGAACGCGCCGGATGAGCCTGCCGTCACCACCACCCGTTCGGGGTTCAGATCGACACCGTACCAACGGCGATACAGGTCCGCGATGCCGTGCCGCAGCTCCGGCAGACCCAGCGAGACGGTGTAGCCCAGCGACTGCCCCAGCCCGGCCACCAAAGCCGCGCGCGCCGCTGCCGGCGCGGCAGTGCCGGGCTGGCCGACCTCCATATGCACGATGTGGCGCCCGGCCTCTTCCGCCTTTCGCGCCGCTTCGACCACGTCCATCACGATAAAGGGATCAACCTGCCCGCGCACCGACTTATGCATCGCTTGATCTCTCCACCGCCCTGCCGCATTGTTGTGGCCCATAGTCCCTTGCAAGATCGCAAGGTCAAGCCCAGCCGTTTGTTCCCGAGGTTCCCGATGCGCCGCAAACTGATCACCCTGACCACCACGCTCGCCCTCATGGCCTCCACCGCTCTTGCGGGCGGCCTTGGCACGATGACCGACGCAGAGCGCAGCGAATTCCGGGCTGAGGTCCGGCAATATCTGCTCGACAATCCCGAGGTGCTGATGGAGGCGATGCAGGCCCTGCAAGACCGTCAGGACAAGGAAGCGGCCGCGCATGATCAACTGGTGCTCTCCTCCAGCAAGGACGCGGTGTTCAACGATCCCAATTCCTGGGTCGGCGGCAATCCTGACGGCGATGTGACGGTGGTGGAGTTCATGGACTACCGCTGCAGCTATTGCCGCAAGGCCTATTCCGAGGTCGCCGACATGGTGAAGGCTGACGGCAATATCCGTTTCATCGTCAAGGAGTTCCCGATTCTGGGCGATGACTCCGTTGCCTCCTCGCGTTTTGCCATCGCTATGCGGCTTCTGCACGGTGACGGCGCTTATGAGACGGTGCATGACGAATTGATCACCCTGCGCGGAGCGCCTGATGCCGCGACCCTGGGCCGTCTGGCAGTCAAGATGGGTTATGAGGCGCAGCCGCTGCTTGACATGATGGGTGACGACAAGGTCACCGCGATCATCGCCGCCAATCACCAGATGGGCGAACAGTTGAACATCACCGGCACCCCGACCTTTGTGGTCGACCAGACCCTGTTGCGCGGCTATCTGCCGGAAGCCGAGATGCAGAAAATCGTGGACCAGCAGCGCGCAGGCTGACCTGTAGCCGGCTCACCTGGTGCCAGCTCACCTGGTGGTAGAGGCCGTGGACTTGGGAAGACCAAACCAAATCCCTGCCGGCACCCCGGCTGCGCGTTACTTGCGCTGCCCTGCCCGCCACAGGTCGGACAGGCCGTCATGAGGCCCCAGTTGCCGTTTCGGCGCGTCGTGCCACCAGTCTTCGCGCCATGCTTTGCGCTCGGGGTTGATCGGATAGACGATGCGGTTTCCGGCGATATCGCTGTTGCCGACCACCAGCAGCCGCACCATGGCAGCCGTGTTGTTGATGAAGCTGTGGGCCAGTCCGGTTCCCGCCGGAAACCCCACCGCATCGCCGGGTTTCAAACCGTGCAGCACGCCGTCCAGCCAGACATCGGGATGCCCCGCGATCACATAGACAAACTCTTCCTCACGGCTTTCAGCGTGGGGCAGCGAGGTCCGCCGCCCCGGTTCCAACCGCATATGGTGGATGCCCAGCGTCTTCAGCCCGAAATGCGCCGCCAATGCGGCCCCCTTGCTCATCGGCTCATCGGTACCACGAAAGTTGCCCGGATCGGGGTTTTCAATCTCCGCCCAATGCACGATGGCTGGGTGTCGCGCAGTCATTCCGCCGCCTCGGCCACGGCAATCGCGTCCAGCTCCGCCGCCTTTTTCTCAACCAGTTCAACGATATGGTCAACCATCTTCAAGTTGCCCATGGTATGCGACTGGCGCCCCGCCAGATAGACCATTCCCTTGCCCGCACCGCCACCGGTAAAGCCGATGTCGGTCATAAGCGCCTCACCCGGACCGTTCACCACGCAGCCGATGATCGACAGGCTCATCGACGTGGTGATATGGGCCAACCGGTTTTCCAGTTCCGAAACCGTCTTGATCACGTCAAAACCCTGCCGCGCGCAGGACGGGCAGGAGATGATTGTCACCCCGCGATGCCGCAGACCCAGCGACTTCAGAATCTCAAAGCCGACCTTGACCTCTTCGACCGGGTCGGCGGACAGCGACACCCGGATGGTGTCACCAATCCCCATCCACAGCAGGTTCCCCAAACCAATCGCCGACTTCACCGTGCCGCTGACCAGCCCGCCGGCCTCGGTGATGCCAAGGTGGATCGGCGCGTCGGTCACCCCGGCCAACTGCTGATAGGCCGCGGCGGCCATGAACACGTCCGACGCTTTCACGCTGATCTTGTACTCGTGGAAATCGTTGTCCTCCAGCAGCCGGATATGATCCATGCCGCTTTCAACCATCGCATCCGGGCAAGGCTCGCCGTATTTCTCCAGAAGATGCTTTTCCAGTGACCCGGCATTGACGCCGATTCGGATCGAGCAGCCATGATCCTTGGCCGCCTGTACGACCTCGCGCACCCGTTTGGCATCACCGATATTGCCCGGGTTGATGCGCAGACAGGCCGCACCCGCCTCTGCCGCCTCGATCGCACGCTTGTAGTGGAAATGGATATCGGCGACGATCGGCACCGGGCTTTCTGCCACGATCTCGCGCAACGCGCGCGTCGAAGCCTCATCAGGTGTCGAGACCCGCACGATGTCCGCCCCGGCGACCGCACAGCGTTGAATTTGTTCCAGCGTCGCCTTCACATCGGTGGTCAGGGTGTTGGTCATGGTCTGCACCGAAATCGGCGCGTCGCCGCCGACCAGAACCTTGCCGACCCGGATCTGCCGCGACACCCGCCGTTCGATATTGCGCCACGGGCGGATCGGATTGTGGGTCATCGGACAAACTCCTTCTGGACTGCGCTCTAGATAAGCCAGCCCAGGCCGTTCATCAACCGTATCAGATCAGTTGCCCGCAGCCGGGGCCGGTGCCATGACCGCCGAGGCATCTGCGACATTGACGAAATGCGCCAGATCGGCGTCGCCGGTCATATCGGCCAAGGTAAAGGCCTGGGTCAGCGACTCCGCCGACAGCGAAACATTTTTCACCACCTGCGCACCGGGTGCCGCAGGCCCGTAGGTCTGACCGTTGACCGAGAAATAGACCGAACCGGAATTGCCTGCCCGCAGCACTGGCGCATGTTGCAGCGCCGGCACCGTATAGCGTTCCCCGGCGTCGAGGATCTTTTCAAACAGCACCGTACCATCCGCAGCCGACACCCTGACCCAGGATGGCCGCACCGCCAGAATCGCCACGCTGGGGGCAATGTCGGCGACAACCTGGACAGCTGGATCGCTGATCGCCGCAGCCACCGCCTGATCAATCGCCGAGGCGTCATTCGACACGGTCGGGTTCAGATTGGGGTTGATCGCGGCAATCGGGCCATCGCGGGCCGTCATCACCGGCACGTTCAGTGCCTCGGGCCGGTACAACCGGTCGGTCGGCTGACCATTGGCATCAACATTGGCGACCTGATCCGGAACTGCCGGGGCTGAGCGGACCAACGGCGCGTTGCCTATGACATTGCCCAAGGGGTCAATTTCAGCCACCACCGAGGGTGCCTCGTTCACCGGGGCCAGTTGCACGCGCTGCACTTCTTGCAGCACGGACCAACCGCCATAGCCAAGGGCGCCAATCAGCGCCATCAGCACCAGAACAGAGCCGACGGCACCGGGCTGCATCTTGGAAAACATACCCTCGGCCCGCGGCACAAAGCTGGCATGGACAAAGGGATCGCGGTTTTCCTGGGCCTGCGCCCGGTTGCGCGCCGCCGACATCGAGGCATTCGACGCCGCCGCCGACATGCCATGCGCCACTTCGAAATTGGCTTCCTTGCAGAACCGCGCAAAGGTGGCGTCCGGTTCCATCCCCAGATAGCGCGCATAAGACCGCACGTACCCGGCAACAAAACCCTGCGTTTCAAACGCCGTCACATCTGCATTCTCGATGGCGGCGATATAGCTGGCCTTGATCTTCAGATCACGCTGTACGTCCAGCAAGGACTTGCCCAGCGTCGCACGTTCGCCCCGCATCAGGTCACCCAAACGCAAATCGAAATCGTCAAACCCCTTCGGCTTGTCGACCTCTCGCGTAGGTGTGCGGAATTTCCGCCCGATCATGCGCACTGCCCCATGCTTGTCCCGTTCACGTCTGGTCGCGTTTAAGTGACGACTCATTAGGGTCCGTATTCCGCAAACGCTAACACAGGGCAAGGCCTTTTGCATATGCAGGATTGATCAGGCCGACAGTTCAGCGCGATTCAGCGCACATTGTTTCCACAATGCGTCCATTGCCCAAACAAGCTGGTCAATTTGGGCGGCAGAATGCACCGGAGACGGGGTGAAACGCAGCCTTTCGGTGCCACGCGGGACGGTTGGAAAGTTGATCGGCTGCGCGTAAATGCCATACTGCTCCAAGAGCATATCCGACATCATCTTGCAATGGATGGGGTTCCCGACATGGACGGGCACAATATGTGAGCCATGATCGTCAATCGGCAGGCCCAGCCCCTTCAGCCGCATCTTCAGGATGCGGGCATTGGTTTGTTGCTGATCGCGCAAGTGCTGCGCCCCTTTGAGGATGCGCACCGAACAGGCCGCGCCGGCAGCCACCGCAGGGGGCAGCGAGGTGGTGAAAATGAAGCCCGGCGCATAGGACCGCACCGCATCGACCATCTTCGCAGATGCAGCAATATAGCCGCCAAACACCCCATAAGCCTTGGCCAAGGTGCCATTGATGATGTCGATCCGGTGCATCTGGCCGTCGCGTTCAGCGACCCCTGCCCCGCGCGGACCATACATGCCGACCGCGTGGACTTCGTCGATATAGGTCAGCGCGCCAAACTCTTGCGCCAGATCACAAATTTCCTTGATCGGGCCGAAATCGCCATCCATCGAGTAGATCGATTCGAAGGCAATCAGCTTGGGTGCCGCCGGGTCGTCAGCCGCCAGCAAATCGCGCAGATGGGCCAGGTCATTGTGGCGGAATATCCGTTTCGCCCCGCCATTGCGGCGCACGCCTTCAATCATCGAGGCATGGTTCAGCGCGTCCGAATAGATGATCAACCCAGGGAAGATTTTCGGCAGCGTCGACAATGTCGCGTCATTGGCGACATAAGCTGACGAAAACACCAGCGCCGCCGCTTTTCCGTGCAGATCGGCAAGCTCTGCCTCCAGCCGTTTGTGATAGACCGTGGTGCCAGAGATGTTCCGCGTGCCGCCCGAACCGGCACCCGCCACATCCAGCGCCTCATGCATTGCCGCCAGCACTTCGGGGTTCTGCCCCATGCCAAGGTAGTCATTGCCGCACCAGACCACGATCTCACGGGTCGAACCGTCTGGATGATGCCACATCGCCTTGGGAAACGCCCCATTCCGCCGCTCGACATCAATGAACTGACGATAGCGCCCTTCTTCGTGCAGCCGGTTCAGCGCAACGTCCAGGGCAGTTTCATAGGTCATCTTGGCATCTCCAACTCGTTTCCGCCAACTTAACCCTGGCGGAATGTCTTGCTTTGACTTGCATCAATCGAAGCGCAGGCAACATTGGTCATATTGCCGCGACCTGTGCCGTGGCCCGCAGGCTGTGGGTCGGATCTGGTCGGCTTGGCCCTAGTTTTGGATGACCACGACGCAATCCTTGGGCTTTTTCTCGCTGGCTTTGCAGGCCGCAATCGCCTCGACGGCCGTGCCCTTTATCGCCCAGGCTCCGGTGGCAGCCGAGGTCGCCATGGCCCCGGACCCCGCCGGATAAAGCGATTTGAATCCCGCCGTGGCATCCGACGACAGTTGCAACGGCCGCGCCTTCCAACCCTTGGGATAGCTGGTCGCCACGATCACGCAAGGCTGTTTGGCCTTTTTCACCTTGTTGCACTGTGCCAGGGCCACAGCCGAGGCGTTGTCGACATCATTGTAGTTGCCCGCCAACTGCGTTGCCTCGGACATCAGCCCATCGCCCGGCGAAAACGCTGCCGCCGCGTAATAGGGCTGGCCGGCCAGAACCGTCGCCAGAGCCTTGGATTCGGCCGGTTTCAACCCGGCGTCCTTGTTGATGACCGCCTGGGCCCCTTGCGGGGCAAACAGCAGTTTGGCCGCATCCTTGCTGGCGATCGGGTCGGCAAGTGCCGAAGTGGCGGACAAGAGGACGAACCCGGTAACGATGGACTTTATCAACTGAAATACTCCTCGTGGCGTTTTGGCCTTCTAACCCAAGCCTGCCGCTCTGGACAGTGCCAACCCGCCTGATAGGCTCTGCCCCGCCGATCACAAGGATGTAAATCATGACCCTCGACGCCGTTCTGTCGCAAATCGACGCCACCCTGCCAGAGGCGCTGGACCGCCTGACGGCCCTGCTCCGCATCCCGTCGATCTCGACCGATCCGGCCTACAAGGCCGATTGCGCCCGCGCCGCCGATTGGCTGGTCGCCGATCTGGAGAGCCTGGGCTTCACCGCCGCCGCCCGCCCGACGCCGGGTCACCCGATGGTGGTGGCCCATGGCGGCGAGGGCGACAAGCACCTGTTATTCTACGGCCACTATGACGTGCAACCGGTTGATCCCTTGTCGCTTTGGCACCATGACCCGTTCGACCCCGTGCTTGAGGAAACACCGAAAGGCAAGGTGATCCGCGCCCGGGGTGCATCCGATGACAAGGGCCAGTTGATGACCTTTGTCGAAGCCTGCCGCGCCTGGAAAGCTGTGCATGGCTCGCTGCCCGCCAGGCTGACGGTGTTCTTTGAGGGCGA
This sequence comes from bacterium, assembly GCA_039932095.1. GTDB lineage: Bacteria > Pseudomonadota > Alphaproteobacteria > Rhodobacterales > Rhodobacteraceae > Stagnihabitans. The sequence goes on from JBDTQR010000011.1 coordinate 38,495, forward strand.
AGAGGAATCCGGTTCGCCGTCGATGATCCCTTTCCTGCAAGCCAACGCCGCCGACCTGAAGGCCGATGTCGCGCTGATTTGCGACACCGGGCTGTTTGAGGGCGTGACACCTGCCATCATCACCATGCTGCGCGGGCTGCTGGGCGAAGAGCTGACCATCCGCGCCGCCAAGCGCGACCTGCATTCCGGCATGTATGGCGGCCTGGCGCAGAACCCGATCCACATCCTGACCCGCATCCTGTCGGGCCTGCATGATGCCGAAGGTCGGGTTCAGGTACCCGGCTTCTATGACGGCGTCACCGACCTCAACGACGACCTTCGCGCACAGTGGCAAAATCTGTCCTTCGACCACGCCCGCTTTCTGGGCGATGTCGGCCTGTCGGTCCCGGCTGGCGAACAGGACCGGACACCGTTGGAAAAGATCTGGGCCCGCCCGACGGCCGAGGTCAACGGCATCTGGGGCGGCTACACCGGCGACGGTTTCAAGACCGTGCTGCCGGGTGAGGCCCATGCCAAGGTCAGCTTCCGGCTCGTCGGCACGCAGGATCCGCACAAACTGCGCGACAGTTTCCGCGCCTGGGTGCAGGCCCAATTGCCCGCCGATTGCACGGTAGACTTCGAAGGCCATGGCAACAGCCCCGCTTCCGTCATGCAAATCGGCAACCCGATGTTCGAGGTTGCCCGTGCCGGCCTGACCGAAGAATGGGGCAAGACCGCCGCCTATATCGGTGCCGGCGGTTCGATCCCGGTGGCGGGCTATTTCAAGACCTATCTGGACATGGACGCGATCCTGATGGGCTTTGGCCGCGATGACGACCAGATCCACTCCCCCAATGAGAAATACGATCTGGAAAGCTTCCACAGAGGCATTAGATCGTGGGCGCGCATTCTGGCAAAACTGCAATGATCATCCGCGATGCCGTCCCTGACGACCGCGCCCAATGGGCCGTGCTGTGGCTGGGTTTCCTGACGTTTTATGAGACTGACCTGCCGCAGACCATCACCGACCACACCTGGACCCGGCTGATGGACCCCGCCAGCCCGATGAAGATGCGGGTGGCCGAGGACGCCGGCACTCTGCTGGCCTTTGCCATCCATCAGCACCACCCCTCAACCTGGGTGATCGGCGATGACTGCTATCTGGAGGATCTGTTCGTTGATCCAGCCAAGCGCGGCCACGGCCTTGGTCGCGCTATGATCAAGGATCTGATCGCGCTTGCCCGCGCCCGCGGCTGGAACCGGATTTACTGGCACACCAATGAAGACAACGCGACCGCCCGCAAACTCTATGAAAGCATCATGCCACCGGATGGCCATATCCGCTACCGGATGAGCCTGAAATGAAACGGGGGCCCGAAGGCCCCCGCGTCGTTTGGCTGGCGGGAGGGATCAGCCCGCAACCATCGTGTCGATGTCCTTCGCCGTGCCCTTCTGTTCCCATGTCAGCTTTACGCTCTCACCAACCTTGAAGTCGGTCAGTTTGAAGCCCGCCGGCAAGGTGTAGACCGTGCCGTCACTCATCGTGACGGTCATCGCCTTGGCATCGATCGCTTTGATCGTGCCAGCCGCTTGCATGCTGGCGGCAAAAACCGACGAACCGACCATGACAGCGGCGGTCATCAACAGGGCAGAAGCAAATTTCGAATGCATTTTCAGTCTCCGTGCAAGCCCGCACACCCGTGGTGTCGTCAGGCTCTTGTGTCCCGGATCGTCTTGGCCTGTCGCGTCGGCGGATCGCTCCGCCCGGCTGGTCCCGACCGGGTAGACACCGCATAGACCCAAAGAGTCATCCGCGATAGCCCACTACACAAGTCTTTGATATAAGGTGCATTTCTGTGCGTGAGTCGGTCACTTGCGGTCGGCACGTAGCTGCCGATGCTGCCGCGAACCGATCAATTCTTCGCGCGCAGTCCAAGGTTCGGCACATATGAAAACAGGGACCAGATGGCCCCTGTTTTCACCTCGCAGGTCACTTGGCTCACGAGCCGAAGTGGAAGGACTCGACGGTCCGCGTACCGCCATTCTGGGTCCAGTCGACGGCCAGTTTCTGACCTTCGGCAAACAGAGCCATGCCAACGCCGTTCGGCAGTTGGTAGGTGTTGCCGTCCGACAGGGTCACGGTCTTGTCAGTCTCGTCGATCGAGGTGATGAAGCCGGTGTCTTGTTGGGCGCCGGCCGTCGAATAGGCCATGGCGGTCCCCGAAACACCAAGCGAAGCGATGATTGCAAGTGCGGAAGCGATTTTAACAGACATGATAGTTCTCCAATTCGGCCCAAATCCCATCAGGCCACATTTACGCTGGCATCCTGGCTTGTCGTGATGGCAGGTGTCTGCCCGACCAGTCATTGCCTGCGTTGGAAAGGAAATAAGAACGAATTTCGTCAGAATAACCCCAACCAGATCGACAAAAAACATATCAGCAAAATCTTGCTCAAACCATTGCAAACATGTGGCTAAATTTCGCCTCATCACAAAAACTGTTGGGCAGGGGTCTTTAATTTTCAAAGTGATCCTTTTTTGATCAACCGGCCTATTTCTTGGACAACCGGAGCCGATTTAAATTAACCGGGCCCTAAATATCACCACAATTCATACGAGCGTTCTATTTTAATCATGAGTGGCACCTCTTAGGCTCAAGTTCCAGGTGCAACACCTGGAGCCCGTGGGGCATAGGA
>JBDTQR010000012.1:0-40474 GCA_039932095.1 bacterium
AGAGCAAGAGATTGCCGGTATCCATCTCGAGCTGTTCGTCATCTCCTTTGAAAAGGACAAGATGACCCTGCGCGTTCCGACGCATAAGGCGACCGAGATTGGCATGCGCTCGCTGTCGACCCCGGATGTCGTGACCAAGGCGCTGGACACTCTGAAGGGCAAGGCGCGGGTCAAGCGGGCGATGTGGTCGCGTCGGGCGCAGGAATATGAACAGAAGATCAACTCCGGCGATCTGATGGCGATTGCCGAGGTGGTCCGTGACCTGCACCGCAGCGATGACCAGCGCGAGCAAAGCTATTCCGAGCGTCAGCTGTATGAGGCCGCTCTGGAACGCCTGACCCGCGAAGTGGCGGCTGTGGCGGGGTCTGACGAGGCCGGTGCACAGCGCCGGGTCGGTGATGTGCTGGTTGGCCGCGCCGCCTGAATTGTGAACAGTCTGGCAGCGGCGGTCCTCTGGGGCCGCCGTTTGCAATCCATGTCGCGAAATCACTGTGGATGGTCTGCGGCCTCTGGCCATTGACGTCGCGCAAGTCTAGCAAATGGGCCAGCCCTTTCCGGATGGATGCCATGACCCAAACACCGAAAACCCTGACCGAGTTCCGTGCCGCGCTGGCCAATCTGCCCGGCCCCGACGCCCCTTCGATTTCCGCAGCGCAGGACCGCAACAGTAACCTGACCAAACCGCCGGGTGCGTTGGGTCGGCTGGAGACGCTGGCGATTTGGCTGGCCGGCTGGCAGGGCACCGGCCAGCCAAGAATCGACCGGCCGCAGATCGCGATTTTTGCTGGAAATCACGGGGTTGTGGCGCAGGGCGTCTCGGCCTTTCCCGCCGAGGTGACGGTGCAGATGGTCGGCAACTTCCGGGCTGGCGGCGCCGCGATCAACCAGATGGCCAGGACTTTTGGCGCCACGCTGACCGTGGCGGAATTGGACCTCGACCGTCCGACACAGGATTTCACCCAAGGGCCGGCGATGAGCGAAGCCGAACTGACCTTGGCGCTGCAGACCGGATGGGATGCCGTGGATCCTGCCGCCGATCTGCTGGTACCGGGGGAAATGGGCATCGGCAACACCACGTCTGCCGCCGCCATCGCCTGTGCCCTGTTCGGCGGGGTGGCCAGCGACTGGGTCGGGCGGGGCACCGGGGTTGACGATGCCGGCCTGTCGCGCAAGGCCGCTGCCGTCACTTCGGGTCTGGCGCAAAACCCGTCCCGCGACCCGCTGGAAGTGCTGCGCTGTCTGGGCGGACGCGAGATTGCCGCCATGGCCGGGGCGATCCTGCACGCCCGGCAACTCACGATGCCGGTCATTCTGGACGGCTTCATCGCCTGTTCGGCCGCCGCCGTCCTGCATGCGGCCAACGCCGATGCGCTTGACCATTGCCTCGCGGGCCATGTCAGCGCGGAGGCGGCGCATGGCCGTCTGCTGGCCGCGCTCGGTAAGGAGCCGTTGCTGAGCCTCGGTCTGCGCCTTGGGGAAGGGTCGGGCGGTGCACTCGCCATCGGCGTGGTCAAGGCGGCGGCCAACTGCCTCTCCGGCATGGCGACCTTTGCCGAGGCCGGGGTCGCTGCGGGGGACTAACCGTCCGTCCCGGTCTTGGGCCGACGCGCCTGCAGGTCAGCCAGCAGGGTGGTCTGCATCGCGGCGTCCAGTTCCTTGGCGCGGGCCACGAAGGCCGGATTCAGGTCCATCCGCTGACCCGGCACCCACAGATCGGCCAGATCCTGCACGGCGGCGCGGTCCATGCGGAAATAGGTCGCGGCCAGACCCTCGGCCTCGTATTCGGTAAAACCCATCGCCTCAAGCACGTAGCGCCCGGCGCGCAGTGACGAATCGAATGTTTCGCGCACGATCTGATCGGCCCCGGCCTGATACAGTTCATAAACATGGATGCGGTCGCGCGCGCGCGCGACGATCTGGATGTCGGTCCGCAGCGACCGGGCATAGCGCACCAGTTCGGTCGCCTTGTCCTTGTCATCCATCGCCACGACCAGCACCTCGGCCTCCAAGATGCCCGCCGCAGTCAGCAGTTCGGGCCGCGATGGATCGCCGAAATAGCCCTTCACCCCGAACCGCCGCATCATTTCGATGGTCGCCATATTGTTGTCCAGAACCACGGTGTTCAGCCCGGAATGGCGCACCAGACGGTTGACCACCTGACCAAAACGCCCGATCCCGGCAATGATGACGGCACCCTTTTCCTTGATCTCGTCATAGGTCGGTTCGGGTTGCGAGGCGGCAATCCGCCGCGAAATCGCCTCCGAACCCAGAAACAGCAAGGGCGTCAGCAGCATCGACAGACTGATCACCAGTTGCGCGGTCTGGCCCATCTGCAGGCTCAGCGCGTTCTCATTGCGTGCGATGGTGATGATCAGAAAGCCGAACTCGCCACCTTGTGCCAAACCAAGCGCAAACAGCATCCGGTCGCGGGTCTTGATCCGGAAGATCAGCGCCACCAGATCCAGCACCGCCGCCTTGATCACGATCAAGCCCAGCACCAGCCCGATGATCTTGAATGGCGACTGGATCAGCAGCAGGAAATTGATGCCCATCCCGACCGTCATGAAGAACAGACCCATCAGCAGACCCTTGAACGGCTGCAGATCGGCCTCCAGCTGATGGCGGAATTCCGAGTTGGCCAGTACGACCCCGGCCATGAAGGTGCCAAGCGCCGGTGACAGGCCGACCAATTCCATCAGAAACGCAATGCCCAAGACCAGAAGCAGCGAAAAGAACGTCGACATTTCGGGCAGGCGACTGGCATGGACAAAACGAAAGATCGGCCGACTGAGGAAATGCCCGGCCAGCACGATGCCCGCCACAATGGCCAGCGTCAGCAGGGTGACCTGCCAGGCCTGCAAACCGTGGACCATCGACATCAGCGGCTCGGCCACGCCTTGCTCGGTGGACGTGCCGCTGGGCACCTGGCCGTATTGCGCCAGAAACGGCATGATCGACAGGATCGGCACCACCGCAAGGTCCTGCGTCAGCAGGACAGCGAAGGAAGACCTGCCACCAGTCGTCCGCAGCAGGCCCTTTTCCGCCAAGGTCTGCAACACAATGGCGGTCGACGACATCGCCCCCATCATGCCGATCACCACGGCCACTTGCCACGTGGTGCCCAACGCCAGCATCGCGGCCGCCACTGCCGCCAATGTCAGGCTGACCTGAAGCCCGCCCATGCCGATCAGCTTCTTGCGCATGTCCCACAAGGCCGCCGGTCGCAGTTCCAGCCCGATCAGGAACAGCATCAGCACGACGCCAAACTCGGAAAACTCCTGCAAATCGCTGCTCTCGGCCCCGGCGAGGCCCAGAACCGGCCCCATCAGGATGCCTGCCGCCAGATAGCCCAGCACCGACCCAAGGCCGAACCGCACTGACAGCGGCACCACCACAACGGCGGCCCCGAGGTAGATTGACGCCTGTAACAGAAGACTTTCCATGATGTCCTTCAAACGCGCAAATGCCACCGCCAGCCCGCGGATCAAAGATCGCGCGGCCGTGGCGCCAGACAGGCAAGGAATTCGCGGGACGTCAAGCCACCAGATGCCTCACGACGGGCTTTGCCAGGACTTCTGCCGCAACCCTGGCTCAACCCGTCGGCAAGGACAGCGTCACCATCCGGTTGCCCTTCTGGTACTGCACCGCCGTGGCCGTGATAGCGGCCACCCGACCCCCGTCAAGCGTATCGCCGACCTTGATCTTCTTCACGCCGCCTCCGGACTGGCGGACCATGGCATAGCGCCCCGAGGCGGTGCCAAAGATGCCGATCAGGGCAACGCGTGACAGGTTGAGCGCATGTTTGCTGGTCGCTTGTTTGGCAACCGAGGCGTTGGTCGGCAAACTGGGGGCCGCCGCCTCAATCTCCGGCTCATCCAGCGTCTCGGGGGCCAGACTTGCGACCTGGGTGTCAGGCTCCGGCGCACTGACCGCCGCGGCGACGGCGGCGTTGACCGCCTGATTCATGCTGCTGGGCCGTGACGCAGGTATCTTGGACACCGCCACCGCCGTGGCACTGGGCTTGATGCCGTCCGCGGCGAGCGAGGCGGCACTGGCCGCGTTGGAGGACGTGACGGCGGACACTTCATCGGCCGGCGTCGCGGCGACCAGAGTCAACGCGACGGGCCGTCTGAGCGGGCGCACCGAGGCAAACCGGCTGCTCGTATCCGGCGCAAGGGCGAGGCCCTGCTTGGCACTGGTTGCCGCGTCAGTCAAACCGGCAGGGCGGGCTTTCGGCCGCTTGTCGGCGAGGGCCGGATCAGATGGGAACGGGGTCGCCACCGCGCTCATGGTCGCTGCCGTGGTCGACAGCGCGACAGGTGCGGCGGTGCTGGCCGATGCCGCCGCAACCGGTGCGTCAGCAACCGGGTTTGCTGCAACAGCAGTCGTCACGGCAGCGGGCCGCTCCGGCGGCACGATCTTCGGCAAGCCTGCGATAAGCAGAACGCCCTCGGGAGTGATGATCCCCTCGGGCGTGGCAACAATTCGTCCTTCCGCATCAAACTGATAGACCATCCCGAACGGCGGGGGCGGCGCCACGGCCACGGGCGGCGGATCGGCGTTGGCGGTCATCTGCGGCAGGATCAACGGATCCGAGGTTTGCGGCGGTGTGTCGGCGTCAGCCAGAAAAATCTCATCCTGCGGGTCATTGCCCGGGGTGGCGACCGAAGCCGCATCGGTGGTCAGTTCCGTGGCCGGGGCCGGTTCAGGCTTGGCCGTTTCGGCCACGACCTCAGCCGGCGGCGCCACCGCTGCCGCGGTCGTATCGTCCACAACGGAAGGATCGGCACTTGTCGAGGCAGCAGCCACCGCCGACGGATCGGCGACAATCGGAGACTGGGCATCAGCAATCGGATCGCCCGCAGCCGGGGTATCGGTCGCCGCAGTCTGATCAGGGACCGCAGTCTGATCAGGGACCGCAGTCTGATCAGCGATGGCAGTCTGATCAGGGACCGCAGTCTGATCAGCGATGGCAGTCTGATCAGCCACGTCAGACGACGCAGCCACTGCCGAGGGATCGGCCACAGCCGGGACATCGGTTGCCGCAGAAGGATCCGCCACCGCATCCGGGGCCATCGTGGCAGCCGGATCCACCGCTTCGGCAGTCTGATCACTGGCAGCGGGATCCTCGGCGGTGATGTCCTGACCATCGGCCAGCGCCTCGTCCTCGGCGGTTGGCACGTCATCGGCGGCAACGTCGGCAGCAGGATCGACGGCAGCAGGATCGACCGCAGCAGGATCGACGGCAGCAACCGTGGCAGGGTCGGCCGTGGCCACTGCCGGGTCAACGGCACTGTTCGCCGACGGATCAACCGCAGTCTCCACCGGCGGGGCAACCACGGTCGGCTCGGGTGACAGCGCAGCCGTCGCATTCGTCGAAGGGGCAACGTTAGGATCGACTTCGTTGGACGACAGATAGAAGGTCGACCATGCCGCCACCAGCGCCAGCGCCACCAACAGGATCAACGTCAGGATCAGTCCAAGGAAACGCGGCTTGCCGCGCTCTGGCAGCGGTCTGCCGTCCAGCCCGGTCAGCACCGAAGATTTGGGCCGCGGAATGGGGTCTGCAACGGCATCCGTGTTGGAGGGCGCATGTTTGGGCAGAGGTACCACGACATTGCGTTCGCGCCGCGGACCGACAATGCCGGGTGCCACGACCGACGTCTTGCCGGGCTTGGTGATGCCCGGTTTGCCAGTCTGCGACCGGACCGGGAACGGCACCGTCTCGCGCAGTGCCGTAGCCTGCGCCGGGCGCGCCAAAGTCGGCCGCGTGACTGAAGGGCGTTGCAGCGGGGCCGGGCCAAGCGAGGGCGGCTTGTTCGCCTTGCTGGCCTCGGTCGCGGCAAAATTCGCAGCCTTGGGGTCGCTGGCAGTCCCGCCCGTGCGGCGACTGGCAAAAGAGGCGATGATCGACGGCGCCGGGCCATCCGGAACATCATCAATCACCGGATCATTGATCCGGGCGTCATTGACCCGGGCCGACATCGTGCCGTCAGATTTGGGCGCAGCGGCTTTGGCAGGCGGCGCCGGAGGTTCATCAGAACTGTCGTCGTCAACATCCAGCGCCATCGGCGCTTCATCGACCAGATCGACGGCCATGGCTTTCGGATCAAACGCAGCAACTCCCGCAGCGGGCGGAATGGCAGCCCGAAAATCGGGCAGCGGGTTTGGTTCATCCTGCTCTGCTGCCACAACCGGCGCGGGCTGTTCGACGACCGGGTCCTTGGCGCGTTCGGGCGGCAATTCCGGCAGCGGGCGCGGCGGGTTGTCCGCCGCCACAACCGGTTCCGCAACCGGATCGTCTGCCGGAGACGTCTCCACCGGCGCGGGCGCTGTCTCGGGCGCTGCGGCCGGAGAGGTCATGGTCTCAGCCTCTGCCGCGCTTTCACTCTCTGCCGCGTCAAGCGGCTCGGTCGCGGTTTCATTGCGCGGGTAGTCCCGCGCGACGACCGTGATTGGGTCCTGATCCCGCTCGACCTTTTCGCCTTCGGCGAGCAGGGTCGATGACATGGCCGACGCACCAAAAAACGGCTCGCCGGTGAACGCGCCATCCTCCGGTGCCCCGACAAAGGAGACCGGGTTGAAGCGGTGTTCGGCGGCAAAAGCCTCGGCCTCGGCCAGGGTTTCCTTGGCCACGACCGCAACCTGAACTTCAGGCCCGTTGCCCCACCAGTCGAACACCAGATCATCGATCTTGTAAGGCGTCAGCCCCTCAAGCCCGGCCTTGATCTGCCGCCGCCGCTTGGCGCCTTCGGGGCCGGGGGCGTGAACGGTGGTGTAAAGCACCTGCTCGCTGGGAATGACCAGTTTGGTCGCCAGCCCGCGCGGCGACAGGCCAAGGGCGGTGGAGCGCAGATAGTTCAGCGCTTCGGTCAGATCAGGCGCATCAACGGCGGTTGATCCGACCTGCTGCCAGCCGCGGGTGGTGCGATGCAACAGCGAAATGACGCCGTCGCGGAAATCAAGGGCGAAGGAAGGTTTCATATGTTCGGTCTTACACAGCCATCATAGCAACGGGAACGGCGTCCGTGCTTTGCGCGTCTTCCTACAGCAGCTTTTTGCCGAATGAAAGAAAAACACCTTTGATCCCCAAGGACTGTCGCGCGGATTGCGTCATAACAGGTGAAGTCAAATGCCTGTAACCGGAGAATATCAATGCGCATCCTGTCCCGTCTTCTTGCCGTCGTCGCCTTTTCGGCCCTTCTGCCGCTGTCCGCGCACGCCGACGGCCCCGCCACCTTGACCGTGACCGGCACTGCGGTGGTCGAAGTGGCCCCCGATCTGGCAACGATCTCGCTGGGCGTCACCACCAACGGCGCGACCGCCGCCGCCGCAATGGCAGCCAACAATGACGCTTTGTCCGCCGTTCTGGCCCGAATTCGCGCCGCTGGCATCGAGGACCGCGACATGCAAACCTCCAACCTGTCGCTGAACCCGAACTGGGTGACCAATCCCGCCGGCACCACGAACGAAATTCAGGGCTATATCGCCACCAACATGCTGACGATCCGGGTGCGGGCGATGGACCAGACCGGGGCCGTTCTGGACGCCGCGATTTCCGACGGTGCAAATTCGCTCAACGGTCTGTCATTCGGTCTGCAAAACCAGCGGCCACAAGAGGATGAGGCCCGCAAACAAGCCGTGGCCGATGCCATCGCCCGCGCGACACTGATCGCCGGGGCCGCCGGCACCAAGCTCGGCCCGATTCTGTCAATCGCCGAGGGCGGCATGGCCGAACCGATGCCCGGTCCGATGTACCGGATGGCTGATGCCAAGGCGGTGCCGATCGCCGGCGGTTCGGTCGAGGTTTCGGCCTCGGTCACCATCGTGTTCAAACTTGGCGAATGAAAAAGGGGCGCATTGGCGCCCCCTCCATCATGACCCTTGCGCAACCGCCTTATGCCCCGGTTGCCGCTGTCAGCGCCTGGTTCAGATCCTCGATGATGTCCTTCACATCCTCGATCCCGATGCTGAGCCTGACGACATTCGGCAACGCCCCCGCCGCCGCCCGCTGTTCATCCGACAATTGGCGGTGGGTTGTGGAGGCCGAATGGATCACCAGCGACCGCGTGTCGCCCAGGTTCGCCACATGACTGAACAGCTTCAGACTGTCGACAAACTTCACGCAAGCCTCATAGCCACCCTTCATCGCAAAGGTGAACAGGCCACCCGCGCCCTGCGGCACGATCATCTTGGCCAGATTGTGATAGGGCGAGGATTTCAGGCCGGGATAGCTGACCGACTCCACCCGCGGGTCCGCCTCCAGCCATTCGGCCACGATCTGCGCATTCTCGACATGGCGCTGCATCCTGAGGCTCAGCGTCTCGATCCCCATCAGCGTGTAATGCGCGCCCTGCGGGTTCATCGTCATGCCGAGATCACGCAGACCCACCGCGATGGAATGGAAGGTGAAGGCCATCGCCCCCAACGCCTCATGAAACTTCAGCCCGTGATAGGCGGGTTCCGGTTCGCTGAGCGACGGGAACTTGCCCGAGGCCGACCAGTCGAACTTGCCCGAATCGACGACGATACCACCGGTGACGGTGCCATTGCCGGTCAGATATTTGGTCGCCGAGTGGACGACCAGGGTCGCACCATGCTCGATCGGACGGCACAGATAGGGTGAGGCGGTGGTGTTGTCGACGATCAACGGCAGGCCGGCATGGTTCGCCACCCGGGCAATCGCGTCCAGATCAGAGATGGCACCACCCGGATTGCAGATCGTCTCGCAGAACAGCGCGCGGGTCTTGTCGTCAATCGCGTCGGCAATCGCCTTGGGATCGTCGAAATCCACCAGCTTGGCCGACCAGCCGAATTTACGGATCGTATTGGTGAATTGCTGGATGGTACCGCCATAAAGCCGGGTCGATGCCACCACATTGCAGCCTGGCTGCATCAGCGGGAACAGCGCCATCAACTGCGCCGCATGGCCCGAAGAACAGGCAACAGCACCCGCGCCGCCCTCCAGCGCCGCCACGCGGTTTGCCAGTGCCATGACCGTCGGGTTGGTCAGGCGGGAATAGATGTAACCGACTTCCTGCAGGTTGAACAACTTGGCCGCATGGTCGCTGTCGCGAAACACATAGGCCGTGGTCTGATAGATCGGCACCTGCCGCGCGCCGGTCGCGGTGTCCGCTGCGGTGCCTGCGTGAATGGCCAGCGTGTCAAAACCCTGAGTCATGAAAACCTCCCCTGTTGCGTCGCCAAGCTAGGACAGGGGGCAGAACAGGGCAACGTCAAAAGCGAAGCTTCCCGCGCCGCATCGGCCCCGCTAGTCTGGTAGAAAAGCCGGAGGATATCATGCTGACCCCGTTCCACCTTGCCTTCCATGTCCATGATCTGGACGCCGCCCGCCGGTTCTACGGCGACATCCTTGGCTGTGCCGAGGGTCGCAGCACCGCCACCTGGGTCGATTTCTCGTTTTTCGGCCATCAGCTCAGCCTGCATCTCGGCACCCCCTTCGCCAATGCCGCCACCGGCAAGGTCGGCGACAAGCTGGTGCCGATGCCGCATTTCGGCGTGGTTCTGGCGCTGCCCGACTGGCAACAGCTGGCGGAACGGCTGCGGGCGGCGGGCACCGACTTTGTACTGGAACCATCGGTGCGGTTTCAGGGCGAGCCAGGCGAACAATGGACGATGTTCTTCCGCGATCCCTCCGGCAACCCGATCGAAATCAAGGGCTTCCCCAGCCTCGACGGTGTGTTTGCGCATTGATGCAGCAGCCTGCGTCTCTTGCTGACCAACCCCAACCGACTGCAAGTGTTCAACTGGACGATGGCGGGCCCGCTGGTCCTGTCGCTGTGGCCGGTGCTGCAGCTCCAGCGGCCGCAACAGTTAAGTTGTGATTAACGGGAAAGCATAAAGCCATTATTTACAGTATCTTGCAAGAGATTTCACGTGTGGAAACTGACACAACCTAGCGGAACCACAGCCCCCCCCGCTTGATCGCGTTGCGGATCATCTGCTCGCGGCGGGGCAGGTCGGCCCGGTCAAACAAAGCCCGGACCGCTTCACCCTTGCCCTGATAAATCATCTTCCGGAACGGCTCGTAATCCTTGATGACCTTCTTGATCTGATTGGGCGCCGCAACCGACTCCAGGACCTTGACCACCCTGTCGCTCTCGCGGGCGTAAAGCAGCGGCAGGGTTCGGTAGTGGCAGGTCACCTCACCGTCCATCCCCGCCAACCCCGGCCCCGGCCTGTTGCCGCCGAAGGAATGGATCACCAGCGGCAACACGATCTGGTCCAGCCAGGGATTGATCTCCTGACAGACCAATTCCGCCGGTCGGTTGGTCAAGACCTGCGTGGCATAGTCAAGAAATCTGGCCCCAAAGTCGCGCGGGCTGCGGTGGAAAAACCAGCCGGCGTTGAAGTAAAGGTAGCGCTGCCAGTATTCATCCGGTTCGCCAAGGTCGAGCGAGCTGCCGAAGTCGAGCCCGAAGCGGTCATACAGCGACCGCCAGATCGCCGCGTAGCCGGGCCCGTAAAGCTCGATCTGCGGCCAGGTTCCTTCGCGCCGCATCGAAGCCGACGGGCGGTTGAAATCGAATTCCACCTCATCAAACGAGCCTACCACCAGCGTGTCGGTGTCCAGAAACACGAAGGGCTCATCAGGCAGCGCCGCCAAAGCCTCGATCTTGTTGCCGTAGGGGTAGACGGTGCCAAACACCTGCGACTCGAACGGCAGGAAGGTCACCCCCAGATCGGCCAGCAGCGCCCGGGCCGGGCCGGGCGGGATACGAGGATCGTCGGGCCACAGCGGGCCGGGCTGCGGCTCGGCCAGGAACAGTTTGCCGGCAAAGTCCGGATTGAAGGTCCGCAGCGACGCGGCCAGCAAAACGGCCTCATATTGCAAACGACCGGATTGCCCGACGGCGACGATATTGAAAGTTTGCCTGGACGGGGGAGAGTGAGTCATACTGCAGAGGCTTTCTGGTTTGCCGGGACTATATCGACGCTTGGGCCAATGAAAAGTGAAAGGATCCCAAAATGATGCCAATTGCCCGACTTGACCTGATGGGCGTGATCGCTGTGGTGTTGATGGCGGCAGGTGCTCAAGGGCAAAGCTTTACGACGGCGGCAGAGGTCAAGCCGATCCTGACTGCGACCAAGCCGAACTGGATCGCGGTGCGCCCTTACGACGGCCGTGACCTTTTGTATTTCACCAACGCCCTGGCCTGGCGCTGTGCGTTGACCGAGATCCGCTACGGCGTTAACGGTGCCCCTGCGGAAACCGTGCTGCCGATGGAGCCATGCTACGAGGCCGAGGCCACCCCCAATGCGCTGAAGATGGAGAGCATCCTGCCCTATGTCGCGCTGCCGATCGGGTCGGTTCAATCGGTGTCGGTCGAGGTGACCTATGACGACGGCTCCAAAGACCTTGCCGACTATCAGCGGGACGCCGTTCTTATCGAGTAGGCGAGAAGCGCAGTGACAGGCAGGACATGCCGCCATCCAGCTTGGCGCATTCCGAATTGCCGATTTCACGCACCTGGTAGCCAGCCTTGGCCAGGGTATCCCTGGTGCGCGGGAACCCTGCTGGCATCAGCACCAGATCATTGAACCGGATCGAATTGGCGCAGGCCTCTTCCCCTTCGGCGGTGTGGATGACCTTGTAGCCGGCAAAGCAGCCTGAGGCGGAAAGTCGTTCGGTCGACAGGATGGTTTCTGCGTCGAGCAGCGAACAATCTGTCTTGAAATGCAGGACACCGGGCGGGGTGAACACCTCGCGGACCGTGTGACCCCAGGGTGCCACCAGTTCCCGCAATTCGGCAATTCCGGCGGCGTTGGTTCGGGCGGAGCGGCCGATCAGAATCTCGGACTCGGTCGTCAGTATGTCGCCGCCTTCGATGTAGCTGTCCGGACCGGTGATGCGCAGGACATTACGGTAAAGTGCCGCGAGATGCGGGGCCATTTCTGCCGCCTCGCCCAACCGGGTGGGCGCCCCGGGGCGCATGACGACAGCACCTTCGGGCAGGCAAAGGGCGGTGTCTTCGACGAAGACCGAATCGGGATAGGCTTCTGCCGCCGCCAATTCCACGACCCTGGCCCCAGTAGATTGCAGGGCCGCGACATAGTCGGCGTGGTGCTGTGACATCAGCTCCAGCGATGGTGCGCCGGTGTCCACCGCGCGCAAACCCTGAGTGATGCTGTGCGATGGCCGGCGGGTGATGGCATGGGTAAAGCGGTAGGAACGGGCGGACATGGCGGGCCTTTCGGGCTGATTGGCACCGGGATTATCATTCGCGCCGGGTTTCTCCAAGTGGAACCGGCCGAACTGCCGCCGCCGCGAAGTTTTTCCCGATTATACATTTACAAATATGAATATTCGAATATGTAGGCGCAACCAAAGTGAGGATTTGACCCATGCGCCTGCCCCTGATGTTGCTGCTCTGTACGACCTTGTTGCCCTTGACCGGAGTCGGCGCCGCTGCTGAGCCGTTGGCTTTGCAGGCCACGACGATCACCGAATGGAAGGCGGTCTATGGTCAGGTGGAGGCGCGGGACCGGGTTCCGGCGCGGGCGCGGCTGGGTGGGACGCTGGTTGGTCTAACTGTGGTCGAGGGTGATCTGGTCAAGGCCGGCCAATCGATTGGCCAGATCAAGGACGAGAAACTGGCCTTTCAGCTTTCGGCCCTTGCGGCACAGAAAAACGCGCTTGCGGCCCAGCTTGCCAATGCCGAAACCGAGTTGGTCCGGGGGGAGAATCTGCTGAAACAGGGGGTGACGACGGCGCAGAGGCTCGATGCCCTTCGGACCCAGGTCGATGTGCTGAAGGGCCAGATCGTGGCGATGGATGCGCAGTCCGATGTGATCACACAGCAGGTCAAGGAGGGCATCGTCTTGGCGCCGGCGGATGGCCGGGTGCTGGACGTTCCGGTCGCCAACGGCGGGGTGGTGATGCCGGGCGAGGCGATTGCCGTGATCGGCGGCGGTGGTACGTATCTGCGGATTTCAGTGCCTGAACGTCATGCTGCCAGCCTCCATCAGGGTGACGTGATCGAGATTTCCGAAGGAGATGTGACACAAGCCGGCACCTTGTCGCGGATCTACCCGGTGATCCAGAATGGCCGCGTCGTGGCGGATGTCGAGCTTGAGGGCCTGCCAGATAGCTTTGTCGATGCGCGGATGCTGGTGCGGTTGCCGGTTGGCAGGCGTCAGGCGCTGATGGTGCCGTTGACTGCGATCGGCCGCTCGGCAGGTCTGGATTTTGTCGGGGTTGAAGAGGCTTCTGGCCCGGTGCAACGCAGCGTGGTGCCGGGTGAGCATCAGATGATCGACGGGGTGGAGATGGTCGAAATCCTGTCTGGCCTGGTGCCGGGCGATCAGGTTCTGCCGCAAGTCCCTGCTGCCAAAGAGGCCGGCAATGAGTGATCTTTCAGAAAAGCCGCTTGGCATCGCCGGACGTCTGACGCGGGCGTTCATAGGCTCTGCTCTGACACCTCTGTTCATCCTGGCAGCTTTGGCCGCTGGCATGTTGGCGGTCGTCTCTTTGCCCCGTGAAGAAGAGCCGCAGATTTCGGTGCCGCTGGTCGACATTCATGTGCAGTCGCAAGGCTTGAAGGCCGAAGATGGCGTCAAGCTGGTGACCGAACCATTGGAGGTGATCGTCAAGGCCATCAACGGGGTCGAGCATGTCTATTCCTCAACACGGGATGACAGTGCCATGGTCACCGCGCGCTTTGCGGTCGGCACCAATGCGGATGAGGCGATGTTGCGGGTGCATGACAAGGTGCGTGCCAATCTGAACCGCATTCCGCTGGGCATTCCCGAGCCGCTGATCATCGGGCGGGGGATTGACGACGTGGCGATCCTGTCGCTGACGCTGTCATCGGCGCCGGGACAGGCGATCTCGGCGGGCGATTTGACCCGGATCGCCCGCACTTTGCAGTCCGAGGTGGCCAAGGCGGACGATGTGGGTCTGACCTATCTGGTGGGTGACGCGCAGGATGCGATCCGGATACAGCCTGATCCGGACCGGTTGGCGCTGTACGGCGTGACGTTGCAACAGTTGGCCCAGAAGGTAGGGCAGGCCAACCGGACGCTGAACACCGGCAAACTGCGAGATCATGGGCAAGAGATTGACCTGGTGGCCGGGGAGACGCTGACGGCACCGGCCGAGATTGCCCATCTGCTGCTGACAACGCGGGATGGCCGGCCAGTCTATGTCGCCGACGTCGCCAAGGTCGCTTACGTTGCCGACACGACGGACCATATCGTCGCCAATATCACCCGCAACGCTGACGGGTCCGTCAGCCGCGCACCTGCCGTGACAGTGGCCGTGGCCAAACGGGCCGGGGCGAATGCGGTTGTGGTGGCACAGGACGTGTTGCGGCGCGTCGAAGCGGCTCGGGGTCGACTGGTCCCCGACAGCGTGTCGGTGACCGTGACGCGCGACTATGGCGAAACGGCGAATGAAAAGGCCAATGAACTGCTTTTCCATCTGGGCCTCGCCACCGTGTCGATCATCGTGCTGGTGCTGTTGGCGATTGGGTGGCGGGAGGCTGTGGTTGTGGCCATCGTCATCCCGGTGACCATTCTGCTGACGTTGTTTGCCGCATGGATCATGGGCTATACGCTGAACCGGGTCAGTCTGTTCGCGCTGATCTTCTCCATCGGGATTCTGGTCGACGATGCCATCGTCGTCATCGAGAACATCGCGCGCCACTGGGGCATGAAGGATGGCCGTACCCGGCGCGAATCCGCGATTGACGCGGTGGCCGAAGTTGGCAACCCGACCATTGTCGCCACGCTGACCGTGGTGGCGGCGCTGTTGCCGATGCTGTTCGTGTCGGGGCTGATGGGGCCCTATATGAGCCCGATCCCGGCCAATGCCTCAGCCGCGATGATCTTTTCGTTCTTTGTCGCCGTCATCATCACGCCCTGGCTGATGGTCAAGGTTGCAGGCCGGGCCGACATGACCGTCCATGGCCACGACGATACCTATGGCGGCCATCATGGCGGCTGGCTGGAGCGCGGCTACAACCGCATCGCGCGGCCGCTGCTGAAGACCAAGGCGCGCAGTCTGACCTTCCTTCTGGTCACGGCGGCGTTGTCTTTCGGGTCGTTGACGTTGCTTTATAGTCGCGATGTCACCGTCAAATTGCTGCCCTTCGATAACAAATCGGAATTGTCCGTGATGGTCGATCTGCCCGAGGGTTCGTCGGTCGAGGCGACCGACGGTGTGGCGCAGGATGTGGCGCGCATCGTGATGCAGATGCCGGAGGTGACCACAGTGCAGACCCACGCGGGGACAGCCGCGCCGTTCAACTTCAACGGTCTGGTGCGCCACTATTACCTGCGGCAGGAACCGCAATTGGGTGAGGTTGCGATCAACCTGACCGGTAAAGGCCAGCGGGCGCGGGCCAGTCATGCCATTGCGCTGGATATCCGCCAAAAGTTGGCCACCTTGGACGTGCCGGCTGGTACCAGCCTGAAAGTGGTCGAACCGCCGCCGGGACCACCGGTGATCTCGACCCTGCTGGCTGAGGTCTATGGCCCGGATGCCGACACCCGCCGCGCCGCTGCGGCCGAAATCCGCAAGGCATTTGAGGCGGTGCCATTCGTCGTCGATGTCGATGACAGCTACGGCAGCCGGACGCGGCGTCTCAGGGCGAC
The DNA here is from genome assembly GCA_039932095.1 of bacterium. Lineage (GTDB taxonomy): Bacteria > Pseudomonadota > Alphaproteobacteria > Rhodobacterales > Rhodobacteraceae > Stagnihabitans. The sequence goes on from JBDTQR010000012.1 coordinate 15,619, forward strand.
GATCTCGACGGACAACCTCGACTTCTTCGGCGTGCAGGAGGCGGATGTGTTTGACACCCTGGCCCTGCTGAATGGTGGGCAAAGGGTGGGCTATTCCAACCGGGGTGATGGCCGTCTGCCGATCCCGCTGGAGGTGGCGCGGCCTAAGGGCGAACGGATCCTCGACCAGCGATTTCTTTCCACACCGATCCCGGCCAATGTTCTTCCGGGCGCGCGGGGCGTGGTGGAGTTGGGCGACGTGATCAGCGTGGCGGAAGAACCGGCATCCTATCCGATCTTTCGCCACAACGGTCGCGACGCTGAAATGGTGACGGCGGAATTGGCCGGGGATTTTGAAGCGCCCCTTTACGGAATGCTGGCGGTGGCCGATCAGATCCAGGGGCAGGATTGGCCAAATGGCAAACCGGTGATCCGCCTGCATGGCCAGCCGCAGGACGAAAGCAAAGTTACCCTGCTATGGGATGGCGAGTGGGAGGTTACCTATGTCACCTTCCGCGACATGGGGGCGGCATTCGGCGTCGCGCTGTTGGGCATCTATATCCTGGTGGTGGCGCAGTTCGGCTCTTTCCGGCTGCCGCTGGTGATCCTGACACCGATCCCGCTGACCTTTCTTGGCATCATGGCAGGGCACTGGATCTTTGGCGCGCCATTCTCGGCCACCTCGATGATCGGCTTCATTGCCTTGGCCGGGATCATCGTGCGCAACTCGATCCTGCTGGTCGATTTCATCCGCAACAGCGACGCCGGGGCGATCACCATCGACATTCTGGTCGAAGCCGGCGCGATCCGGTTCAAGCCGATCTTGTTGACGGCCGTCGCAGCGATGATCGGCGCCGTCGTAATCCTGTCGGATCCGATTTTTCAGGGTCTGGCGATTTCATTGCTGTTCGGGTTGCTGTCTTCGACGCTGCTCACCGTGCTGGTCATTCCGGCGATCTACCGCCTGTTCAAGACCTGATGCCGCGGTCCAACCACCAAACACAATCTGAAGGAAATGCCATGTCCATCGACCGTTCTGTTCTGCTGTTTGCCGGTGTCATGCTGCTGATCAGTGTCGCGCTGACCAGCTTTGTCTCGGCGTATTTCGTCTGGTTCACCGTCTTCATCGGTGCGAACCTTGTCCAGTCGTCCTTGACGGGTGTTTGCCCGGCAGCCATGGTTTTCAGGAAGCTGGGTTTTAAGAATGGCTGCGCCTTCAAATAGGCCGATGGAGGCTTGCGACGATCGGGATCAACCGCAATGATGACACCATGAGCGACCTGCACACAGAGCTGGATGGTTTCGGCCATGATGGTGAGGCGGCGCGGGCTGTCAACCTGCTGAAGGCGCTGTCGCATGAGGGTCGGTTGCAGATCCTGTGCCTGCTGCTCGACAAGGAACTGGCGGTTGGCGAATTGGCAGAGGCGTTGGGCGTTCATCAGGCCAGTGCATCGCAACAACTGATGCGGTTGCGGGCCGAAGGCTTTGTGGCCTGCGAACGCAGCGGCAAGACCATGAAATACCGGCTGTTGCGACAGGACATCATCCCGGTGATTACCGTGTTGCGCGACCTGTTTTGCGCCAAGCCAGACGATGGCCCCGGTACGACGGTCGCCGCAGTGATTTGACAGCGAACCGGAATGCAGCCGTCAGTCGCGCCTCAAGCCCAGACTGTTGCGGTTCACTGGCAATTTCATAACAAAGAATGGGGAAGATGGTGGGCGACCCTGGAATCGAACCAGGCGTGGGTTTCCCCGGCGGAGTTACAGTCCACTGCCGCACCTTGCAGCTCGTCGCCCAACTGGGGCCGGGAATAGCCAAGGGATATCCTGTCGTCAAGGGCGGATCAGCGGGGTATCTGCGCGTTTTTCCTTGCAAGGCAGGGCGACGCGGGCGAGATGGGGCAGGTGGATTGTCATGGGGTGAAGCGATGAGCGGTACAACGAAACCGACCTGGGTCGTTGACAAGGAGCGGTCGCGGCGGGCTGAGGCCAAAGAAACCTTGTGGTTGTTCGGCCTGCATGCGGTTCGGGATGCATTGATCAATCCGGCGCGCGAAAAGCTGCGTCTGGTGGTGACCAAGAATGCGTTGGACAAGCTGCAAGACGCCGTTTCTGCCTCGGGGATGAAGCCGGAACTGACCGACCCGCGCCGTTTTGATGTGCCGATATCGGAGGATTCTGTGCATCAGGGGGCGGCTCTGGAAGTGCGGCCGTTGAACTGGGGCAAGCTGGAGGATGTCTGCATTGCGGGCACCGGATCGCCATTGGTGGTCTGTCTTGACCGGGTCACCGATCCGCACAATGTCGGCGCTGTCCTGCGGTCGGCCGAGGTGTTTGGCGCCCGCGCTGTCATAGCCCCGCGCCACCATTCGGCGCCGGAGACCGGGGCTCTGGCCAAAACCGCGTCAGGCGCGCTGGAGCGGCAGCCCTATCTGCGTGTGACCAATCTGGCCGAGTCGATGGAGGCGCTGCGCGGCATGGGATTTCGACTGATCGGGCTGGACAGCGATGGCACCGCGACGCTGCACGAAGCCCTTGCCGAAGCCGGAAGCCACGCCGTGGCGCTCGTCCTGGGGGCCGAGGGTCCGGGCTTGCGCGACAAGACACGCGAAACCTGTGATGTCGTGGCCAAAATTCCGTTTCAGGGACAATTTGGCTCTTTGAACGTTTCCAACGCCGCGGCAGTGGCGCTTTATGCGGCCGCGACACGCTGATGTGAACAATTATTGCCGTGGCTCATCTGGAATCCACGGCCGTGCGCCCCAATATCAAGAAGGAAGGCTTGGCACGGAACGCCGCCTTCAGTTCACTGTCCCTCGTTCCGTCCTGCGCCCGTCCGGTTTCGTACGGGCGCTTTTTTTGATAGGTTCGCGGCACATTGCTGAAGACTGCGGTCAACGTCGGTCCGCGCCGCCAATGGGAGAGATCGGATGCCATGACCACCACCACTGACGATACAATCCGCGACATCCTGATGTCCACCAAAGTGATCGCCCTGGTCGGCTGGTCTGCCAAGCCGGAGCGGCCCAGCCACGGCGTGGCGCGATATCTGGCACAGCGCGGTTACCGGGTCATTCCGGTCAATCCCGGGGTTGCGGGGCAAATCACCAGCTGGGGTGAGCCGGTCCGTGCCTCGCTGGCCGAAATCGACGTGACGGTTGATATGGTTGACATATTCCGCAATTCGGCAGCGGTGGGGCCGGTCGTGGATGAGGCGCTGAAGGATCTGCCCGGCCTCAAGACGATCTGGATGCAGCTTGGCGTTATCAACCCGGCGGCGGCGGCCAAGGCCCGCCAAGTTGGCCTGACCGTGGTGATGAACCGCTGCCCGGCCATCGAAATCCCGCGCCTGCATCTTTAGCCATGCCCTTGAATCGGGGTGGCGCGGCCTGTGGGATTGCGGTATTTGGCGGCATCCCGTTGCAAAAGGTTCGGTCATGAAAGCCGCTGTCGTCACCTTCCCCGGATCGAATTGCGACCGTGACCTTGCCGTAGGGTTCGAAAAGGCCGGGTTTGACGTGACGAGGGTCTGGCACAAGGACACGGCGCTGCCACATGGCGTCGATATCGTCGGTCTGCCGGGTGGCTTTTCCTTTGGTGACTATCTGCGCTGCGGCGCAATTGCCGCCCAGTCGCCGATTGCGGCTGCAGTGCAGGCTCATGCCAAGCGCGGCGGCTATGTGTTGGGCATTTGCAACGGCTTTCAGGTGCTGACCGAGATGCATCTGCTGCCGGGTGCGTTGATCCGCAATGCAGGGCTGAAATTCGTCTGCAAGACCGTCGCCATGCGGGTGGCCACGACCGACAGTGCCTTTACCAACCGTTACGGCCGGGGTCAGGAGATTCTGGTGCCGGTCGCGCACCATGACGGCAATTACACGATTGATGCAGACGGGCTGGCGGCTTTGTGGGCTGAAGACCGCATCGCTTTTACCTATTGCGACAATCCGAACGGGGCCACCGCCGACATCGCGGGCGTGCTTTCTGCGAACCGCCGGGTTCTCGGCATGATGCCGCATCCCGAGCGGGTGATTGACGCTGTTCAGGGTGGCGTCGATGGGGCGCTGCTGTTTGACAGCGTGATGGGCGGGATGGCGCTGGCATAAGTGGCCGCAAATTGCCCTTGGCTTGAGATGCGCCTGATCGGGGCCTAGAAGAATCGCCATGTCTAACCTGGCACCTGTCTCACCCAAATCGGACCGAATCCAACGCATATCGCCCTGGCTGAAGCTGGTGGCGGCGGCCTTGGTATTTCTGGCGATCGGCGTGGTGCTTGTGACCAACCGCTACCTGTCAGAGCGCTTTACCGAAACCACGCGCAACCGGTCGGAATTGCGTCTGGCGCTCTACTCCGGCAACATGGTTTCCGAACTGCAGCGCACCTCGGTCGTGCCACTGCTGTTGTCGCGCGACCCGGCGATTTCGCAGTCATTGTCCAAGGGCGACTTTTCCCATACCACCCAACGACTTATTCAGGTGCAGGCTGACATTGGTGTCGCATCGATCCTGCTGTTGGACAATACCGGTCGGGCGGTCGGGTCGACCAACAGGAACTTGCTGGGAGCAAATTACCGGGGGCAAAACTTCTTCATCGACGCGCAACGTTCGATGGACACGGTGTTTTCATCGTCCTCGCTTGCTGGGGGCGGCTATGAGTTCACCTACAGCCAGTCGATCGTGGTAGACGGCAAGTTGCTGGGTGTGATCGTGGTGGCGGTCGACCTGATGAAATATGAGCGGGCCTGGGCGGGGTTGCAAGACGTGGTGCTCGTCACCAACTCGGAAGGCAATGTCATCCTGTCAACCGAGCCGCGGTGGCGTGGCTTGCTGCTGGACGAGGCTGTTGCCGCCAAGGATGACCCCTCTTCGCTGGACCGTGCCTTGAAACAAGCCCTGAACGTCACCACCGACTGGACGCTGAACCGGCCCGACGCCTATCTGAAAGGCGTGGCCTTCCTGCGGACCGAGGCGCGTGTGCCGTTTCGTGGCTGGCGCATGGTAACCTTCACCGCCTACGATTCTGTGCGCGAGAAGGTGAATGGCATTCTGGCGCTTGAGATCATGGGTTTTGCCATTCTGATGGCGCTGACTTTCTATCTGCTGTCGCGTCGGGCGTGGTCGCAGACCCTGACCTTCCGCCGCGAGTCCGCTGAACTGCGCCAGTTGAACGCCCGGCTGCAGCGCGAGATTGCCGAGCGGGAGAAGGTGCAGAAAGACCTCGCCGTGGCCGAGTTGACGCTGGCTCAATCCTCGAAACTGGCGGCTTTGGGTGAGATGTCGGCGGCGGTCAGTCACGAGTTGAACCAGCCGCTTGCCGCGATGAAAACCTATCTGGCGGGCGCGCGCCTGTTGTTGCAGCGCAAGCGCCCAGATGAGGCGCTGTCGTCGTTCCAGCGGATCGACGACCTGATCGACCGAATGGGGGCGATCACACGGCAGCTTAAATCCTATGCCCGCAAAGGTGGCGATGCCTTTGAGCCGGTTGACCTGAGGCTCTGCCTGTCCTCGGCCCTGGCGATGATGGAGCCGCAACTGAAGCTGCGGGTGGTCAAGATCACCCGCACCTTGCCGCGTCAGCCGGTGATGGTGATGGCCGATCGGCTACGGCTGGAACAAGTGCTGATCAACTTGTTGCGCAATGCCCTCGACGCCACCAAGGATTCGTCAAGCCCGCAGATCGACCTGATCCTGTCGGCGGGAGAGACGGCGACGCTGATGGTACGCGACAACGGCCACGGGATCAGCGACCTCGATAACCTGTTCGAACCGTTCTACACCACCAAGACACCCGGCGAGGGCATCGGACTTGGCCTCGCCATTTCGTCCGGGATCGTCACCGATCTTGGCGGACGACTGACCGCGCATAACTCTGATCAGGGTGGCGCGGTGTTTGAGATGCAATTGCCGATCCTCGGCACAGACTTGAAAGCAGCAGAATGAGGTGCCAATGGCCCGCGCAATGAAAGTGGCAATCGTCGATGACGAGGCCGATATGCGACAGTCGATCAGCCAGTGGTTGGCCTTGTCCGGTTTTGATACCGAGACCTACCCCAGTGCCGAGGATGCGCTGAAATCCATCGGTCCGGAGTTTCCGGGCGTCGTGGTATCGGACATCAAGATGCCCGGCATGGATGGCATGGCGTTCCTGAAACGACTGATGGGGATGGATTCGGGTCTGCCGGTGATCCTGATCACAGGCCACGGCGACGTGCCGATGGCGGTGGAGGCAATGCGGGTCGGGGCCTATGATTTCCTTGAAAAGCCGTTCAACCCGGACCGGATGACCGAACTGGCCAAGCGGGCAACGCAAGCCCGGCGGATGACGCTGGACAACCGGGCCCTGCGCAAGGAACTGTCGGACGGCACCGTTCTGATGAAAAAGCTGATCGGCGGCTCGCCTGTCATGGAGCGGCTGCGCGAGGATATTCTGGACTTGGGCCAGGCGGATTCGCATGTGCTGATTGATGGCGAGACCGGGACGGGCAAGACCCTGGTCGCCCATGCCCTGCACGCCGTCGGCTCGCGGGCAGGCAAGCGGTTCGTCACAATCTCCTGTGCGGCGTGGTCGGAGGATCAGTTGGCGGCCAAGATCTTTGGGCCCGGCGAGGATGGAGCGATCCCACTGATCGAAGAGGCGCGGGGCGGGACGATCTGTCTGGAGGATATTGAATCGCTGAGCATGGGGTTGCAGGCACGTTTGCTGACGGTGATCAACGAGCAGGGCACCCCGCCGGAAACCCGGATCATCGCGATCTGCAACGATCACGCGCCAGACAAGACTGTGGAAGATGCGCTGCGGCCTGACCTGTACTACCGGCTGGGGGCGATGACGATCGTTCTGCCTCCCCTGCGGTCACGGGGGGAGGACATTCTGACGCTGTTCAACCGGATGTCCGAAGGGTTTTCGGAGGAATATGGCTGCGAGGCGCCGCAGGTCACGGCACAGGAGGCGGCGCAACTGTTGCAGGCACCCTGGCCGGGCAATGTGCGGCAGCTGGTCAATATCGCCGAGCGGGCCGTGTTGCAGAACCGGCGCGGGTCGGGGTCCATCGCCTCGCTGTTGATGGCGGACAATGAGGCGGCGGGGCCAACCTTGACCACCGAGGGCAAGCCGCTCAAGGACTATGTCGAGGCATTCGAGCGGATGCTGATCGACAACACGATGCGGCGGCACAAGGGGTCGATCGTGGCGGTGATGGATGAGTTGTGCCTGCCGCGGCGGACGCTGAACGAGAAGATGGCGAAGTATGGGCTTAGCCGCGGGGACTATGTCTGAGCATAAGTGTCCTCGTGTGGACACTTATTTTTTGTCATAAATATCAAATGTTTGGCAATTTTTGTTAATCGCAATGAAAGGATGTTGCGAAGCGCTCGCAACTGGAAAACGGCCCCGATAGGGCCGTTTTCAGACCGATCAGGCGACCACTACGCCCCGGTCACCCGCCAGATCACGTTGCCCACATCATCGGCGACCAGCAGCGCGCCGTCGTTGGCAATCGCAACACCGACCGGGCGGCCATAGGACACCTTTTCATCCGGAGCCAGAAATCCCGACAGAATCTCGCGCGATGGCCCTGAGGGCGTGCCGTTGGCAAATGGCACGAAGATGACCTTGTAGCCTGCCAGATTGCTGCGGTTCCACGAGCCATGCTGACCGATCACCATGCCGTCCGGAAAGCCGGGCAGGGTGCCCGCTGGCATCCAGCACAGGCCGAGCGAAGCGGTGTGACCGCCAAGCGCATAGTCCGGCGTCAGCGATGCGGCCACCTTCGCGGCATCTTGCGGCACCCGGTCGTCGACAATCTGGTCCCAATAGCTGTAGGGCCAGCCGTAAAAGCCGCCATCTACCACCGAAGTCAGATAGTCGGGCGGGGTTTCATCGCCCAGACCGTCACGCTCGTTCACCACGGTCCACAGGGTGTTGGTCGTAGGCTCCCAAGCCATGCCGACAGGATTGCGCAGACCCGAGGCAAAGATGCGGATCTGCGCCGTGGCGATGTCGTATTCATAGATGCAGGCGCGGCCCTCTTCGGCGGCCATGCCATTGTCTGCGATGTTGGTTTCGGAGCCGACACCGATGTAGAGCCGGGTGCCATCGCAACTTGGCAGGATGTTTCGCGTCCAGTGACCGCCGGGTTTGAAGCTGGCAAGCTGGCGCGGCGTGGCGGTCATTTTGGTGGGGCCGGGCGCAAAGGAATAGGCCAGCAGGGCGTCGGTGTTGGCGACATAGAGCGTGTCGCCGACCAGAGCCATGCCGAATGGCTGGTTCAGGCCGGACAGAAATATCTCTTGCACCTCTGCCACGCCATCCTGATTGGTATCGCGCAGCAACGTGATGCGGTTGGCGCTGCGGCCCACCGCATCGGCGCGTTTCATCGTGGCGTAGATTGCATAGTCGAAGGCCGAGGAGATGCCACCGGGGGTCGACAATGCCTCTGCCGCCAGCACATCACCGTTCGGCAACGCCTCTACCCAACGCGGATGGTCGAGACCGGCTGCCAGAGCGTTCACCTTGAGGCCGGGTGCGGCGCTTGGCACATGGCCCGGGGTCCAGCCCTTGGCGGTGGGCATTTTCAGTGTCGGGATCGATTGCGGGCGGGCTGGCGGGATGGCCGGGGCGGCTCCAATGGCCGGGGCGGCGGTGTCGGCCCCCCAGCGTCGCATCAGGATCATTGCGGCACCCACAAGGGCCACCAGCTTTGCCACGAATTTGGTCATATCTATTGCCCTTTTCTTTGGGCACAATCTAGCGCAGGCCTCAAAGCAAGGAAACCTGGGGCGATGAGAATCTTGCCGGATGTCGGGCTTTCGTGGACTGGGACGATTTCCCCCTTACGCAATACGGGTTCCTGCGATCCAGACATCGCGGATGGCCCGGTCGTCGCCCAGCATGATGGTGGGGAAGATCGCCTGCCAGATATCCTCGGCCCGCCGGGTCGCCTGCGCGATGGCCGGGGTCGAGGCAAGGTCGATGACGGTCAGATCAGCCTCCATGCCCTTGGCGACATTGCCGATGCGGTTTTCGGCATGTAGTGCGCGGGCGGACCCGACTGTTGCCAGCCACCACAATTGCGACGGATGCAACGCCTGCCCGCGCAGCTGAGCGACCTCATAGGCGGCAGCCATGGTGCGCAGCATCGAAAACGACGAGCCGCCGCCGGTGTCGGTGGCAAGCCCGACCCGCAGGCTGTGCGCGAGAGACATGTCGAACAGGCCGGAGCCGATGAAGGTGTTGGAGGTCGGACAATGCACCAGACTGGCACCAGCTTCCGTCAGACGCGCCTTTTCGCGGTCGGTCAGGTGGATGGCATGGCCGTAGACCGCACCTTCACGCAGCAGGCCCTGCGCCTCATAGGTGTCCAGATAGTCGCGGGATTGCGGGAACAGTTCACGCACCCAGGCGATCTCGTCGACCTGTTCGGACAGATGGGTCTGCATCAGGCAATCGGGATATTCGCGCCACAGGGCACCGAGGGCCTGCAATTGCTCGGGGGTGGAGGTTGGCGAGAAACGTGGTGTGATCACATAGGACAGCCGGTCGACACCATGCCACTTTTGCAGCAGGCGCTTGCTGTCGTCATAGGCTGACTTCGAGGTGTCGCGCAGGCCCTCCGGAGCGTTGCGATCCATGCAGGTCTTCCCGGCATAGGCGCGCAGGCCACGCGATTGCGCGGCGCGGAAGAAGGCATCGACCGAGGTGGGGTGGATCGTGGCATAGGTGCACATCGACGTGGTGCCATTGACGAGCGCCAGATCCAAGTACCGGTTGGCGATCTCGGTTGCATAGCCGGGATCACCAAAGCGCATTTCCTCCGGAAAGGTGTATTGGTTCAGCCAGTCGATCAACCGCTTGCCCCAGGACGCGATGATGGCGGTCTGCGGGTAATGGACGTGGGCGTCGATGAACCCGGCCGAGATCAGCGCATTGCCATAGTCGGTCACACGGGCCTGCGGATGGCGGTTGCGCAGCGTGTCCGCCTGGCCGAGATCGGCGATCGTGCCGCCATCGAGCAGCACCGCGGAGTCGAGCCGTGCAGCGGTGGGTCCAGCCGAAAAGGGGTCGTTGGTATAGGACAAGACCTGTCCCAGAAGTAGGTCAGCCATCGCACTCTCCGCCTGTTTCGGGCAGACTATAGGATATTGATCGGGCGGTAAATTTCCCTTCCCCCCTGTTTTGTTGAAACTGCTTTCGCTAGGGTCGGCGCAATCGAAAGGGTGGTCATGGCGGCAATCGAGACAGTCGAGGACGAAGACGGGCTGGACGCGCGCCGGGTGTCTGCGATTGTGGATGCCGTTGACGCCGAAGATGCCGTGCAACTCGCCACGCTGCTGGACCAATTGCACGCTGCCGACATCGCCGACCTTCTGGAACAGATCAGCGCGTCCGAACGTCGGGCTTTGCTGCGACTGGGCGGTGCGGCGATTGACGGCGAGGTGCTGTCGGAACTTGACGAAAGCATCCGCGAAGAGGTGATCGACGCCTTGCCACGTGCCGCCGTCGCCGAGGCGATGCGCGAGTTGGACACCGACGACGTGGTGGACATCCTTGAAGACCTCGACACGCCGCAAAAGGACATGATCCTTGAGGCGCTGGACGAGGTGGACCGGGCGGCCGTCGTGCAGGCGATGGCCTTCCCCGAATACTCGGCCGGCCGTCTGATGCAGCGCGAGATGGTGATTGCACCGGAACATTGGACCGTCGGCGAAACCATTGATTTCCTGCGCGAAAGCCCGGTTCTGCCCGACCAGTTCTATCATGTCATTCTGGTCGATCCCCGGATGCGCCCGACGGGCTATGCGACCCTGGGCCGGATCCTGTCGTCGGCCCGCAAGATCCGGCTGAAGGACATCGAAGAGGAAAGTTTCCGTACCATCGAGGCCACGATGGCCGAAGAGGACGTGGCCTATCTCTTCAACCAATATCACCTGATCTCTTGCCCGGTGGTCGGAGAGGGTGGCCGGTTGGTCGGCGTGATCACGATTGATGATGCGATGACGGTCCTTGATGAAGAACATGAGGAAGACATGCTGCGTCTGGCCGGTGTCGGTGATGGGTCGAGCCCATCGGACGGGGCCCTGGCGACTGTCAGGCAGCGGTTGCCATGGCTGGTGGTGAACCTTTTCACCGCCTCGATCTCGGCTTTCGTGATCAGTCAGTTTCAGGGAACCATCGCGATGATCGTGTCGCTGGCGGCGGTAATGCCGATCGTCGCCTCGACGGGCGGGATTGCCGGGACCCAGTCGCTGGCGGTGTCGGTGCGGGCGCTTGCGACACGCGACCTGACCTCGGCCAACGCAGCGCGGGTGGTGCGGCGGGAGTTGGTGACGGGGTTGTTGAACGGGCTTGGGCTGGCGCTGATTCTGGGGATCGGGGGCTCGCTGCTTTACGGCAATGTCTGGCTGGGGGTGGTGCTGGGGCTGGCGATGATCACCAATCAGATCGTCGCGGCCTTAGGTGGGGTCATGGTGCCGCTGACCTTGGAACGCTGGGGATTGGACCCGGCTCTGGCCTCGGGCACCTTTGTGACGACCCTGACCGATGTCATGGGCTATTTCGCTTTCCTGGGGCTGGCGACATGGCTGATGACCTGAAATCCGCCGCACGCAAGGCGGCGTTTGCCATGCGCAAGCAGGCATTTGCGGCGGGGCAGGGTCAGGCGGCGACGTCGCTGGCGGATTTCCTGTCGCGCTATCGTGGCAAGGCGCTGTCCGGCTACATGCCGATGCGGACCGAGATTGATCCGCTGTCGGCAATGGCCGCCCATCAGGGGCCGGTCGGCGTGCCGGTGATCATGGCCCCGGCGACGCCGCTGAGGTTTCGTGAATGGAGGCCGGGGGCAGCGATGTTGTCGGGCGAATTCGGGGCGATGATCCCGGCAGAAGGTGCCTGGATTGACCCAGAGGTTCTGATCGTGCCCCTGCTGGCCTTCGATGCCCGTGGCTACCGGTTGGGATACGGCGGAGGGTTTTATGACCGGACCTTGCAGGCCTTGCGGGGCAGGCACCCGACGCTGGCAATTGGTTTTGCCTTTGCCAAGCAAGAGGTAGATGAAGTGCCGACGGATCCATTCGATCAACGACTGGATGCAGTGGTGACGGAAAATGGCGTCAGGGTATTTGGTGAGGAGGTCTGAAATGCGATTTCTGATGGTTCTGGCGCTGATGGCGTTGCCCGCGCAGGCGGACGACTGCGTTTCGGGCAAGGCGACCCGGGTCAGTTACAGCGACGGTCATGCCCTGACCATCATCCAGCGCCACGGCGACGACCTGACCTATACCCAGCCCTATGACGGCGGCACCGATGCGGTCAGCAAGACCCATCTGATGCTGTTCCCCAAAGAGGCACGGTTCGGCGCGCGGATGGTGGAAAATCGCTGGACCTCGCGCCTGCCCAACATGAAGGATCTCAAGCCAGGGTATCATTTTGACATCAAGGGTACGATGAAATCGGGGCAGGGCGACGCAGTGTCCTACCGCAACGAAGGCGAGGTCCTGCGCATGGAAGAGGTCAAGGTCGGCACCTGCAGTTATCCAGCGTTGGTGGTTGCGATGAACACCTATCTGAGCGGCGAGTTGATCATCACGTCGACGAATTATTTGAGCCCGGAACTGGAGATCCTGCTGCAAAGTGATGTCGTCCTGATCAGCGCGGGAAAACGGTCGTCTTACAAGGCCCTTGCTGTCCAATAGGGCCGGGCTATGATTTTTTGCATAAAAAACATGCCCTTGGCCGCTATCTTGCGATAGTTTCCTCGCGCACGAACATGTTTCCCCAGGCGCGGTCGACCAAGTCCGGCGTCATTTGATAGGGGATATTCTCGAACTCGCAGATCGCGATCATCTGGTCGATCAGGAAGACCGGCTGATAGTTGGCGTAGTTGTTCTCGATGGTCGGGTATTTGACCTTCAGCAGATGGAGCAGCGTCGCCTCATCCAGCGGCATTTTCTTTTTCCGAGCGACCATGGCGAAAATTTTCAGGAAGTTGTCCTGATTGGGCCCGTCGATCTTGATCTTGAAGAAGATCCGCCGCAGGGCCGCGCCGTCGAAGATGGCGTTGGGGTGGAAGTTGGTCGAGAAGATCACCAGCGTGTCGAATGGCACGGTGAACTTTTCACCCGATTGCAGGGCGAGAATGTCGCGGTTTTCTTCCAGCGGCACGATCCAGCGGTTGACCAGACTTTGCGGCGGTTCGGATTGGCGGCCAAGGTCGTCGACGATGAAGATGCCACCGGAGGATTTCAACTGCAACGGCGCCTGATAGGTGCGGGCGACCGGATTGTACTTGAGGTCGAGCATGTCGAGCGTCAATTCGCCGCCGGTCACCACCGAGGGCCGCTCGCAATAGACATAGCGGTTGTCGAAACGATTGCCGCTGCGGCGCAAGGCCCCGGGGTCGTCGACCGACTCTTCAGCGGCGGAATGCACGATCGGGTCATAGACCGTAATGACCTGACCCGAATATTCGATGGCGCGGGGTACGTAGATCTTGTCGCCAAGGGCGGCGCGGATGCCGTTGGAGATCGAGGATTTGCCGTTGCCGGGCGGGCCGTACATCAGGATCGAACGACCCGAGGTGACAGCGGGGCCCAGGTTGCTGATCAGGTCATCGGGCAGGATCAGATGGCCCATGCCCTTCATCATCTCGATCCGGGTCATCCGCACATTGCGGATCGACTGGCGCTTCATCTGTTCGCCGTAGGCCGCCAGCGGCACCGGCATCGAACCGTAGTATTCCGACTGGGCCAGCGCATCGAGGGCGCGGCTTTTGCCGGCATCGGTCAGCTGATAGCCCATTTCATTGCCCGAGGTGGCGTGCAGGGTCCCCGTCGCCTCCAGCAGCCGTTGCTGGCGGGCACTGTCCACCAGTTCCTGGGTCAGCGAAGAGGGCAGGCAAATCACTCGCGCCAGCACGGTGACAAGGTCGAGGTTCATGCGGAACATGGTTTTCAGCAGAATGTCCCGCATCATCACCGGATTCAGGCCGACTTCGGCCAGAGTGCGGGGCGGGGCGGGCGGCAGGACGCCGGTCGTGGTCTGAATGTTCATCTCTACACCTCTGGGTTCGTGCAGTGTGCGGGTTTGGTCTTATAAACTAGTGAACCACGGCGGAATTATGCCAAAGCGTGGCCAACAGATAAAAAATCAGCATTCCCGACAGGGCGAGGCCCATCGGAAAACGCGGATGGGTCCAGCTGGCCCAACTGTTGGCTGCGGCGCGGTAGGGTGGGACAGCGCGCAGCAGGCGGTGGCTGGCGAAGGCGCCGAGCAGGCAGGCGGCGAACAGGCCAAAGTCGAACCGCAGATCGGACAGCACGAAATAGGGCGCCATCGCTGCGGCAAATTTGGCATCGCCCGCGCCGAACGCCCCGGCCGCGTTCAACACAAACCCGATCACCAGCACGATGATGCAGAGTGCCCAGCCCCCGGCGTAGGCAGCCAGCGGCAGCACGAACGGTCCGGTCACCAGATAGACCGCCCCCAGCGACAGCACAGCGTAGTTCGGGATCTTCATGTAGCGCATGTCGCTCCATGACACCCAGATGCCGATGAGGATCGCGAAGGGCAGAAATGTCAGGGCGGCGGCATCGGGTAACACGGGTTAACCCCCCAACGCCTTGAGGGAGCGCGAGGCCGCCTCGAAATAGGTCGGCGAGGTATCGATCGCCTCTTGCAGCAGTTGCTTGCCCTGCGAGACATCGCCCTGTTTCACCGCAGCGAGGCCGGCGGTGTAGAGCAGTTGCGAGCGTTCCTCTTGCGTCATCTGAACCACGGGCAGGTCGTATTTGTGCTGGGCGGCACGGGCCAGGACAAGGTTGTTCTTGGCGGTGAACATCGTGGGATCGTAGGTCAGCGCCTGAATGAAAAGCTTCTCGGCCCCGGCAGCATCGCCGCGCGTGAGTTTCGAGAAGCCCCAGTTGTTGAAAACGCCTTGCGGCTTGTCGGTGAGGCCGACGGCGATTTCATAGAAACTGTCGGCTTTCTTCCAGTTGTGCTTGCTGTCGGCCACCAGCGCCTCCAACCGATAGCGTTCGTAGGTTTCAACGGTGGGCGGGATTTGCGCCAGAACCTGCTCGGCCTGGGTCCAGTCGTTGGAGCGGATCAGCACATCGGCAAGCAGTAGCTTGTCGTCGTCATTGCCTTCGGGGGAGGCGATTATGCCTTTGAGGACCGTGACCGCCTCGGTGTAAAGTTTGGCGCGGCTTAACGATTTGGCCAAACCGCGCTTCAACTCGACCTTGTCGGGGTTCACCGCGAGGGCGTTCTTGAAATAGGTCACGGCTTCGGTCGGGTCGGCGACGTTGAGCATGATGTCGGAAAGATTGCTTTGATCGACCAGCGCGGCATCGGCCACGGCGCGGTCAGCTTGGGCACGGGACACGCCGTGTTGGCAGGCGGTCAGACCAACTGTGCCACACAGGCACAGGGCTAGAAACACAGGGTGGCGCATTTTGCGTCCTTTTTTTACTGCTCGGATCGCCAATGGCGGCCCAGGTTCGGTCTAGAGCTGTGACAGAAGGACGTAATCCCCCTCGCCACGTCGCACCAGATTGAACGCCGGAGCGTCAGGGGTGGTAACCGGATCATCATACACATTCTTGGTGGTGCGGGCGATAGCCAGCCGCAGATTATCGCGAATTTCGTCCGAAGTGCCACTGTCCAGCGCGTAGGCCCGCTGGAACATCGCCCGTGCCTCGCCGAAGTTGCGTTCCTCCATCAGAACGACGCCCAGATTGTTGATGGCGGGCACAAAGGTCGGGTCGTCTTCAAGGGCCCGGCGCAGCACCTGTTCGGCCTGATTTAGCCGGCCAAGTTTCAGATCGGCAGAACCAATCGCTGACAACACATCGGAATTGATGCCGATCTCCGACCCGGCCCGGTAATAGGCCTTCAGCGCCAGTTCGTATTCCCCGGCCTCCATCAAACGGTGACCGACCTCCAGCCCGTCAACGCCATGCCGGGAGCCGTCAACGGCGGGCGGAGCATTGCCTGCCGTGGGATCGGATGCATCAAGTCCGCCTGCAAGGGTACAGGCGGACAAGGAGAGTGTGACGATGATGGTCGCGCTAAGGCGCATTAAACTCACTGTTCAGACTTGGCTGAAACAGGCTTAACCGTGTCCGCCCATCCCGCCAAGGGTCTTTGCGATGCCTGCGACCGAAGGCCCGATCAGGATGATCAGCAGCGGTGGCAACGTGAACATCATTGTGCCGAGTGTCAGCTTCGTCGGCAAGGTGTTCGCCTTCTCTTCGGCGCGCATCACGCGTTTGTCACGCATTTCTGCCGAATAGACCCGAAGTGCTTCGGCAATCGAGGTCCCATAGGTGGCGGACTGTACAAGGGTGGTCACGAAAGACGCCACATCTGGCACACCTACCCGTTCGGACATGTCTTTCAGCACCACGACACGTTCCTTGCCGGCCTTGACCTCATGGCTGACAATGTCGAATTCGTCGGCCAAGGCAGGGTAGCCGGCGCGGCTTTCCTTGGCGACGCGGTTGATCGACTGGTCCATCGACTGACCGGCTTCGACACAGACCAGCATCAGGTCCAGTGCATCAGGGAAGCCAGACACGATCTGTTTCTTGCGCTCTTCCACGCGGCGGGTGATCCAGTATTGCGGCAGGTAATAACCGGCGGCACCGGGGATCACGGTGGCGAGGATCTTGAACTGGGTCGATACTTCCTGATTGTGCGACACCAGAATGGTATAGATCACGCCGACGACCAGAAAGCCGATGCCCAAGGCGAATTGCATGAAATGGAACATCCGCACCGAGTTCTTGGCGGTGTAGCCGGCCCGCATCATCCGCAATTTTGCCGCCGACATCGTCTCGGCGTCCTGAGGTTCCAGGAAGTTTGCGAATTTCTCAAGCTTGTCCTGTTTTTCGCCACGGCGCAGCGCCTTGCCCGGGCCGCTTGACACCGCGACCGGTGCGCGCTGGGCCTTCAGCTTTTCGAACGGATTGGCCTTTTTCTTCAGCATGGTCGGCAGAGTTGCCAGGATCAGGGTCACGCCAAGAAATCCGACAGCCATCAGCGGGCCCAGCGGGCCGAGAGAATTGGTCAGGCCTGTGTTGAGTTGGGTCAGAAGTTGCATGGGACTAAACCTTGATATTGACCATGATCTTCATGAAGATCACGTTTACGATCAGGAACACCGCGACGACCAGGCAGGCCGGAATGAAGGCCGAGGTTTCCTTGACGTCGTCGTAGTAATGCGGCTGGATGACGTTGATCATGATCAGCGCGCCAATTGGAAAGGCCGACAGGAACATGCCCGACCATTTCGCCTCGGCCGTGATGGCGCGGACCCGGCGGAACAGTTTGAACCGGGCGCGGATCACCTTGGCCAGACCGTCGAGAATTTCGGCAAGGTTGCCGCCTGATTGCTGCTGGATCGTCACGGCCACGGCGAGGAAGCGCAAATCCTGGCTGTCCATGCGTTCGGCGAATTCCTTCAGGCTTTCCGCCACATCCCGGCCATAGGACGCTTCGTCTGCGATCATGCCGAATTCCGTGCCCAAGGGATCGGCGATCTCTTTGGCGACGTTGGCGATGGCAGAGGAAAACGGATGCCCGACGCGCAAGGACCGCACCATCAGTTCGACCGCGTCAGGCAATTGCTCTTCCAGCAGCGACATGCGCTTCTTGGCTTTGTTGTTGACCCAGACGTAGACGCCACCGACACCCATGATCGCCGCAGCGGCAATCCGCACCGGGTTCGACGCTTCGGTCCCCAGGGTCAGAGCAAAGTAGGAGAAGACGCCAAGCCCGGCCATGATCCCCAGCAATGCCTTGGGCGTGAAGGCGATATTGGCCTTTTGCGCCTTGGTCGCGAGGATGGAATACAGCGGGATGCCGCGGGAATTGACATGCTGGGACATTTCCTTGCGGAGTTGTTCCAGCACCTTTTCGCGGTCCTGGGTCTTTTCCAGCAAGGCCAAACGGCGCGACAGGCGGTTGTTCAGGCTGATCGACTTGCCGAAGACCGTCAGATACAGGCCCTCGACCAGCATCACCACGGCGACGAAGATCAGGATATAGATAAGTGGTGCTGCCGAGATTTGCATGGGCTGGCCTTATGCGATGGGTTCGTAGATCGACGCCGGAAGCTCAAAGCCCCATTGGCGGAAGCGATCCGAATAGTGGCTGCGGACGCCGGTTGCGTTGAATCGGCCGATGATCTTGCCATTGGGTTCGATGCCGAGGCGTTCGTAGCGGAACACCTCCTGCATGGAGATGACGTCGCCTTCCATGCCGGTGATTTCGGTGATCGAGACCATGCGGCGCGAGCCATCCTGCAGGCGGTTGGCCTGGACGATGACGTTGACAGCGGCGGCGATCTGGCTGCGCACCGCTTTCAACGGCATTTCGATGCCGGCCATGGCGACCATGTTTTCCAGTCGCGAGATGCCGTCACGGGCGGAGTTGGCGTGGATCGTGGTCATCGAGCCGTCGTGGCCGGTGTTCATGGCCTGCAGCATGTCGATGACTTCCTCGCCACGAGTTTCGCCGACGATGATCCGGTCAGGACGCATCCGCAGGGCGTTGCGCAGGCAGTCGCGCTGGGTAACGGCGCCCTTGCCTTCCACGTTCGGCGGGCGGCTTTCCATCCGGCCGACATGGACCTGCTGAAGTTGAAGTTCGGCGGTGTCTTCGATCGTCAGCACCCGCTCATCATTGGCAATGAAGGATGAGAGTGCGTTCAGCGTGGTGGTTTTCCCCGAACCCGTGCCGCCTGACACGATGATGTTCAGACGGCAGGAAACGGCGGCTTGCAGATAGGCGGCCATTTCCTCAGTGAAAGCACCGAATTTGACCAGATCGGGGATCGCCAGCTTGTCCTTCTTGAATTTCCGGATCGAGACCAGCGAGCCGTCGACGGCCACCGGCGGCACCATGCAGTTGAAACGCGAGCCATCGGCCAGCCGGGCGTCGCAATAGGGGTTGCTCTCGTCGACCCGGCGGCCCACGGCGGACACGATCTTGTCGATGATCCTGAGCAGGTGGCGCTCGTCCTTGAAGGTGATGTCGGTCAGGGTCAGCTTGCCACCACGTTCGACAAAGATGCGGTTCGGGCCGTTGACCAGAATATCGTTGACGCTTTCGTCTTTCAGCAATGGCTCCAGCGGGCCCAGACCCATAACCTCGTCATAAAGGTCCTGATGCAGGATGGAGCGGTCGCTGCTGTTCAGCGCGACGGACATTTCGTCAAGCGCCTCGGTGGTGATGGCGGCGATTTCGGATTTCAGACTGCCCTCGGATGCGCTTTCGAGGGCGGACAGATTGAGGTTTTCAAGGAGGCGCTTGTGCAGCTCGACCTTGAGTTCGCTTAGCTTGTCCTTGCGCTTGCGTTCCTTGTCGAGCGCCGTCACCTCGGCGGGTGAGCGTTGAACGATCGGCGCCACTTTCGGGGCTGTCGAGGCGGGAGCGGCGGCTGCAACGGGGTTGGCCGCCCTGTTGGCGGGCGCACCCGAGCCGACAGCAGCGGTCTCTGGTTTCTGGCCGCCAGTCTCTGGTTTCTTGAAGCGCGAAAACATCTTATTCCCCTCAGCTGGGATTACTTCTTACCGGACTCGACAGCCTTGTTCAGTTCGTACAATGACTTGGCGAGCTTCTGGATTTCCTTGCGCAGCGGGTTCTTGCCCGCAGTTTCCGACAATGGCAGGCCATGGTCGTTGGCCTGTGTCACCTGTGCCCCACCGTCAGGCAGTTGCACTTCGATGGCGATGTCGAGACTTTCGGCCATCCGCTTGACCCGGCTCTTGGCCGACAGATCGGTAAAGCGCGGCGAACGGTTCAGCACATAGCGCAGCTTTTCATGCGGCAGGCTTTCGGCCTTCAACGCGCGGATCAGCCGCAGCACGTTCTGGGCCGAGCGCAGGTCCAGCTCCATCAGCGCAAAGTAGACATGGGCACGGGCCAGTACGGTCTCGGTCCAGGCCACGATGGTCTTCGGCATGTCGATCACGACAAAGTCGAAGTTGGCACGGGCCATGTCGACGATACGGGCGATATCCTCAGGCGAGATGATGTCGAGCGGCAGCATGTCGGCCGGTGCGGTCAGCACATGCAATTTGTCGTTGAATGTCAGCATCGACTGCAACATCGAATCGCTGTCCGAATTGGATGCGTCCGACAGCAATTCGAACACCGCCTCTTTGCGGGGCAGGTCGAGATAAGTCGCCGCCGAGCCGAATTGAAAGTCAAAGTCGATCAGGCAGACGCGCGGTGGCTCTTTGCCGAGGGTGGCCAACTCCCAGGCGAGGTTGGTCGCAAAGGTCGACGCGCCAGAGCCGCCAGCCAGCCCGTGGACCGGCAGCACGACACCGTCGCGGTCGCCCTTGGCCTTGAAGCCCGGATGCGGCATCGAGGCCTCAGCCGCGGCTTCAGGGGCAGAAGCGGCGATGGTCAGAACCGGAGCGGGCGCAGGTTTGCGCAGTTTTTCAATGGCTTCGTGCAGCGAGCCTTCAGGCAGCGGATATGGCACGAAATCGTCCGCCCCCAGCCGCAGCAGCTGATGCAGGGCGATCGGGCTGACCTGGTCGGCGATCAATACCACCTTGACGCCGTGCGATTTGGCCTGTTTGATGATGTCTGTGATGCGCTGCAGGTCGGCTTCATCCGTCGCATTCACCGCGATGGCGACAAATTCAAGGGACTTGGCGTCTGGCTGTTCCAGAAAGACTTGGGCATCGTCAAATGAAAGATCGCCCCAGCTTTCGCCGAGTTCAATTTCCATGTCGTCGATCAGCAGATCGAAATCCTGCACGTCCCGCGAAATCGTGCACGCGACGATTGGTGCCGGTTCCGGCTGAAGGTTTGCTGCACTGCTCATAACCCCAAGTCCTTCTCAAGTCGCCCCACCAAAGGGTGACGTCTGTGCCTGTTCACAAGCTTTGACAGTCGCCAACCCTGAACCGTTGCCTGACCTTCTGGCCGCGGCATTGGTCCTTATGAGGTGACTGTGCTTGCAGAGTTAGGCGAGATTGGGGCTAAAAAATCGTCAATCTTAGGTTTTTAATGAATCATATTGATTTCCGGAAACGCAACGGGCCCACAAAAAGGGGCCCGTTCATTTGGCGCGCAGCGTTGATTTAGAAAGGTCCTGTCAGTTTCCGGGATTGGTTTGCGTGACCACGACGGTGTTGCCCGGATGGACCCGCGTCGCCCCTTCGACGTATTCGCGGAAGATCACGGCGGCATATTTGCCGTTCAGCATCGCCGCCGAGCCGCGGGTAAAGCCGGACACCTCGGTGACCGTGCGACGGTTACGCTCTTCCGGGGCTTGGGTATGGATGATCGGGTGGGTTTCGCCAAAGGATACCAAGGCTTCCAGGCGCGAGCGGCTGATGCCTTGCGTGGAAAGATAGGCCACGACGGCATTGGCCCGCCGCAGACCCAGCGAGTAGTTGTAGGCATTGGACCCGACGAGGTCGGTATGGCCATAGACCCGGAAGCGAACCTCGGGGAACTGGCGGATCCAGTTGGCTTGCCGTGCCAGAACGGCTTTTGCCTCGGAACTGAGGGCCGAGCTGTTGAATGCGAAGTTGACAGTGGTCTGCACTTCCGAGTCAAAGCGGCGGCCCAGTGCGACGGTGGCATCGCCAGAGCTCATCATGGCCATCGTGTTGGTCATGGTGGGGCGACCAAAGCCACCTTCATCCACATCCGAGCCAGCTTCGGACAAGAAACCGGTCTGGTCACAGCCAGCCAGGGTGAGCATCGAGACGATCAGGACAGTTTTGAGGGAGGATTTCATCTGCATCACTCCATCGTATAACCGTAAGAGCCACTGAAGTCTTGTCGAGAGACTTCACCCGCTGCCCCGCGCTGACGCCCGGCGGTCTTGCCGAACAGGAACAGCTCTTTCTCGGTGGGGATGCGAATCCGGTCGGTGGGCAGGGCCAAAGCCTCGCCGCGCGTCGGGGTAACCAGATGCGGGGTGACGATGATCACCAGCTCGGACTGATTGCGCTGATAATCGGCGCTGCGGAACAGGGTGCCGAGGATCGGGATGTCACCCAGCCATGGCACCTGACCGTTCAGGTCGCGGAAGTCATCCTGCAGCAGGCCGGCGATGGCAAAGCTTTCGCCGTCGCGCATTTCAACCGTAGTCGAGGTTTCGCGGCGTTTGAAGGCGTTGACCGAGAAGCCGGCGGCTTGCAACGTCGTGGTGGTGTCGATCGAGGACACTGCGGCGTTGATCGTCAGATTGATGGTGTCGCCATCGACCACGACCGGTGTGAAGTTCAATTCCACACCGAATGGTTTGTATTCGATGGAAATGTTGCCGCTGCCAGAGGCCACCGGGATCGGATATTCGCCACCGGCGAGGAACTTGGCCTCTTGCCCGGACAGGGCCGTCAGGTTCGGCTCGGCCAGAGTGCGGACGACGCCTTTGGATTCCAGCGCTTCCAGCAGAACGCCGAATTCCAGCGAGCCTGCCGTGAATCCAAGACCAAGGGCGCCTGTGGTGCCGCTTGCAAGCGAGGCGCTGCCGGTGTTGGCGGCATTGACCAGTGATCCCGTGGCGCCGCCGATCGAGAGGTTCTTGCCGCCGCGTACGCCGAGCGACGACGACAGGCTTTTCGACACCGAGCGTTGCATCTCGGCAAAGCGGACTTTCAGCATCACCTGTTGCGTGCCGGACACCATCATCAGGTTTGACACCTTGTCGGGTGCGTAGCGCGAGGCGAGGTCAAGCGCGCGGTCAAGTTTGGCGGTGGAAGAGACCGAGCCGGACAGCACAATCCCATCATTGGCGGTGCGCACTTCAATATGCTCGCCGGGCAGGATCTGTTGCAGCCGCTCTTTGAATTCTTCGATGTCAGGCGTCACATGGACTTCCACGTTGGAAATCAGTTTGCCGTCCTGGGTCAGCAAGGTCATGGTCGTGCGGCCCGGCGTCTTGCCAAGGACGTAGATCGTCTTGTCTGACAAGGTGGAGATATCGGCGATGCCAGGGTTGGCAACCGACAGCTCGGAGAACGGCGTGTCGCTTTCCAGTACCACCGCCCGGTTCATCGGGACGTTGAGGGGCTGGTTCGCGGTGCCCTTCATGATCGTCAGCGTCTGCGCGATGGCAGGCGTCAAGGACGTCGTGGCAAGTGCCATACCAAGCACCCCCGCCGTCCATAAGCTACGCAGTTTCATGTGACCTGCCCTCTCAAATGCCCAAAATGTCGGGTCTTTAGTGCCCGCTTCACAACCCAAAATGCCGCATATGGCGATTTTAAGCAAGAATCAAAAGGTTGGAGGCTGTTTCGTATGTGGATAACCTGCAACAGCCAGCTGCCTCTTGCGTAAGAAAGCGGGCGGCACCACTATATGTGGTGCCGCCCGCCGCGTCGGTCAAGCTTAATTGGTGCAGGGAATGGGAGTGTCAACCACATCGGCGCCCTTCCGGGTCTTGACGGTGCAGACCTTTTCCGGTTCTGCCGCGGCAATGATGGGTTGTTCGGTGATGCCGAGCAGCGAGTTGCCGTCGACCTCGACTTTGCCGGCCAAAGCCTCGTCCGCGCCATTCACCAAGGACAGTGCCAGTTTGCCGGTCGCGGCGGCCTGTGCCAGTCTGGCCACCTGTTCACGGGTGGCGGCAACGGTGACGGTACGGGCGACGGTCGCAGAACCATTGCCGTCGTCAGCGTTCTGGTCGACCGCGATCACCTTGATGCCGTTTTCAATCAGGCGGGTCATGCTGTCGTTGTTGTTGCCGACAGCGCCAGTCCAATAGACATCGACATGATCGCCTGGCTGGACAAATCCCGAAACCCCGGATGCCACGTCAACCTTGATCGCGAAGGCACCCTGACCTTTGGCAAGTTGGCCGGTCAGACCAGCTGTCTGGCCAGGTTCCGTGACCTTTTCGGCCAGGATCGGCTCAAACTTCTCCATCTGGCGGGTGATATAGCGCAGATCGTTGGTGTTTTCCGGAAACAGGACGGCGTCGCCCTTGACGAGGACCTTGGGATCCTTGAAAACGTGATCCGGCAAGGCGTTTTGCGGCCAGTAGATCAGCTGCACATCGTCCTTGGTCAGCGTATCGCCGTATTTCTTGATCTTGTTGACGACATAGACCTCGACCAACGGGCCGGTCTTGGCGCGCAGCTCACGTTCATAGTTGAGCGCGGCCTGCGTCTGGCTGAAATAGTTCTTGGTCATGTAGACTGCGAACCCTGCGAGGGCGAGCCCAACGACCAAGACCAATCCAAATACCATTCTCATGATGTTTTCCCCTCATACCCAAAGCCGTGTACGGCCATCTCCGTAAGTTCAGTTGTTCCCGTAGCCGGAATTGAAAGTGCCGATGTAGTCCGACACACCCTGTGCCGCATTGCCGGACGAGTAAGCGATCGGAATCAGCACAACCATGCCCAGGCCCACGATAGCAGCAGTGAGAACAACCCAGTCGACCGTTACGGCGCCAGCCTCGTCTCTTTGGAAAGCTCTCAGTACCTGTTCCATCGTTGTCCCTATCTTCCGCTCCGCAAACAGCACTGCGGAACCTACAATTGTCCGACCTTGCGAACCTGCGCGCAGATCGCGACGAAATTTGGGCGGACCCATGTCGCAAGTACGGTTTCAGTTCTGGCCCGGTGGAATGGAACTTCGATCGCGCGACTGACATCCAACTCCAACTAACGAGAAGGCCGCGTCCGATGGACGCGGCCTTGGATCTTTCCTTGATGGGGATCAAATCACGGGTTGTTGCCGTAGCCCGACGAACGCGCGTCCAGGTCGGTCACGATCTTGTCGCCCAGGCCGGTGATGCCGCCGCCAACGGTGGTCATGACCACCATGCCGAGGCCAACGATGGCTGCGGTCAGCACGACCCAGTCAACGGTCACGGCGCCAGCTTCGTCGGACTTGA